>SFPC01000062.1 GCA_004552195.1 Bacteroidales bacterium
CTTCTTCCCCCGAACATCCGCTGAAGCAGAATAGAAACAGCAGCGCTGACATTGCTAATGCTATCGCGCGTAAGCTATTACAATATCATCAACGCCTAACGTTCTTTCTCTTGTCCTTGTCATTCCAAGGAGAATGACTATTACTTCCACCGCCTCCTGTACCTACACGAGCTTGAGCAGGGCCGCCCATTGCAGCAACGAAAACTGCACCAAGAAGTTCTGCCTGTTTTGCATTGACTTGTTCTGCGGGATCGAATGCGCTATTGACAAGTTCATGGATGGTAAGCTCGCCATCATCAAAGCGTTTTACATCATAGTAGCCAACATTATAAGACACTGCATCGTATTCCTCATTGCCAACTTTTGTCCAGATATGAAGTGTTGGATCCATGCGGTTAGGAATAAAATAGTGGAGAAGTTCTGCACCTGAAGATAGACGATAACGCTCTGGATGGGCTATCTTGTCAAGTTCTGTAATCTTCAACTGTAGTCGCTCGATGGTTTGTTTTAGACTGTCACGTTCTGCCTCTGTCTTTTGTGCTCTACGCTGCAAAGTTTCCATCTGCTCAGCATGAGACTTCTTAACTTCGTCAATCTCCGCTTGAGCATCTTTGAGCACTTTTGCTTTCTCCGTTTGAAGTTCCTGGACTTGTTTCCTGAGTTGTGAAATCTCATCCTCCTGGTCTGAAATTTTCTTTCGGGCTTTAGCCAAATCTCCCTTGTTGAAGATGCCGAGTATAGTTGCCTTACCTTCATCTGCGCTTTCCTTTTTAGATTCAAGTTCTGTGATTTCTGAGTCAAGTCTTTCTATTTGAAACTTCATGTGCGACAATTCAAGTTGAACTTTCTCTTGCTCTGATGTAAGGGAAGAGAGAGTTTGCTTTGCTACCTCCAACTTCGCATTCTTATCCGAAAGATCAGCCTCATACTTCGATAGAGATGCCTTACAAAGTTCAATCTGTGCCAAGATTTTTTCCTTGTTCCCCAGACCTGCTGCCAATCGTTCTTCAAGAGAAGAAAGTTGGTTCATCCGACATTTCGAGTGATGAACCAGAATTTGCACTTCCTTTTGATTTCTAATCCTAATTTTGGCATCTCTTTGTTACTTTTATTAGTTAATATGAGTATGCATCCTAAATATTATACTTACATTTTATCACCAAACCATCCTGTACCTCATCTACTTTTAAGTAGTAATAAGTATGGATAAGTCGTAATTAGTCGAACTTGGTCGACATTTTTGTCGTGCTACACGTATGTAACAAAAAAGCCGTAAAAAAAGGAATAATAAGCACATAACAAACATGAGCCTATAAAATGCAAATAGCGTGTAACTCATTGAGCTACACGCTATTTGATAGTGTTTTGTTATGTCTTTACCTATCGGTCTCATTTGACCTCCTCGAACTCGGCGTCTTGGATGTCGTCGTTCTTGCTACCGGTGTTGTCCTGACGGGGCTGCTCGGCGCCTTGGAAGCCGGCACCTGCGCCGGGCTGGGCACCGCCGGTCTGCTGGTACATCTCGGCACTGGCAGCCTGCCAAGCATTGTTGAGTTCAGCCTTTGCCGAGTCAATGGCGGCGAGGTCCTGGGCCTTGTGGGCCTCCTTCAGTTTGCCGAGGGCGGCTTCGATGGCACCCTTCTTGTCAGCCGGCAACTTGTCGCCGAGTTCCTTCAGTTGGTTCTCTGTCTGGAAAATCATGGAGTCAGCCTCGTTGATCTTGTCCACACGTTCGCGTTCCTTTTTGTCAGCCTCGGCGTTGGCAGCGGCTTCAGCCTTCATGCGGTTGATTTCGTCCTCCGAGAGGCCGCTGGAGGCTTCGATGCGGATGGTCTGCTCCTTGCCCGTAGCCTTGTCTTTGGCAGAAACCTTCAGGATACCGTTGGCGTCAATGTCGAAGGTTACTTCGATTTGGGGCACGCCGCGGCGTGCGGGAGCGATGCCGGCCAGGTTGAAGCGGCCGATGCTCTTGTTGTCGCGGGCAAACTGACGCTCGCCCTGGAGCACGTGGATGGTCACTTCGGGCTGGTTGTCCTCAGCGGTGGAGAACACCTGACTCTTCTTACAAGGAATGGTAGAGTTTGCATCGATGAGCTTGGTCATCACGCCACCCAGCGTTTCGATACCGAGCGAAAGGGGAGTAACGTCCAGCAACACGATGTCGCCCACGCCCTGCTCCTTGTTGAGGATGGCACCCTGGATGGCAGCACCTACTGCCACCACTTCGTCGGGGTTAACGCCCTTTGACGGAGCCTTGCCGAAGAATTTCTCCACGAGGTCCTGCACAGCGGGAATACGGGTGGAACCGCCAACGAGGATTACTTCGTCAATGTCCGAAGTGGAAAGTCCGGCACCCTTCAGTGCAGCTTCACACGGAGCCTTGCAGGCTTCGATAAGGTTGTGGGCCAAAGCCTCGAACTTGGCACGGGTAAGTGTTTTAACCAAGTGTTTGGGCACACCGCCTACGGGCATGATGTACGGTAGGTTGATTTCCGTCGTCGTGGAGCTGGAAAGTTCGATTTTGGCCTTTTCGGCAGCTTCCTTCAGGCGTTGCATGGCCATGGGGTCGGCAGAAAGGTCGGCACCTTCGTCGTTTTTGAACTCCTGAACGAGCCAGTCGATGATTACGTGGTCGAAGTCGTCACCGCCGAGGTGCGTATCGCCGTTGGTCGAAAGCACTTCAAACACGCCGCCGCCGAATTCCAGGATGGAAATATCAAACGTACCGCCGCCGAGGTCGAACACGGCAATCTTCATGTCCTTGTTGGCCTTGTCGATACCGTAGGCGAGGGCAGCAGCCGTAGGTTCGTTCACGATGCGCTTCACGTCAAGACCGGCAATCTGTCCGGCTTCCTTCGTGGCCTGGCGTTGTGAGTCGGAGAAGTAGGCCGGCACGGTGATCACGGCTTCCGTCACTTCCTGTCCCAGGTAGTCTTCGGCCGTCTTCTTCATCTTTTGCAGAATCATGGCCGAGATTTCCTGCGGGGTGTACTGTCGGCCGTCCACTTCCACGCGGGCCGTATTGTTTTCGCCGCGTACCACTTTATAAGGCATACGTGCGATTTCTTTCTGCACCTGGTCGTAGTTCTCACCCATGAAACGCTTGATGGAGTAGATGGTGCGGAGCGGATTGGTCACAGCCTGACGTTTGGCAGGATCGCCCACCTTACGCTCGCCGCCTTCCACGAAAGCCACCACAGAAGGAGTGGTGCGTTTGCCTTCGCTGTTGGCGATAACCGTAGGCTCGTTGCCTTCAAAAACAGATACGCAGGAGTTTGTAGTTCCTAAGTCAATACCAATAATCTTTCCCATAATTGTATTTCTTTTTATTTGTTATTATTCAATGTTGGATTAGTCCCTTTGAAGGGAACGCTCTATGTTAGGCAACTTGCGTGCCAAACATACAACTCCAATAAATTTTTATCACTGACAGCCTGACAAAAATGCACAATGGGGCACGGAAAAGCGTTTTTCTGCCAAGAAAGGTTGTGCCAGTGAGAGCAGAACCAAGCTCGCTTGCACGAAAGTTCCGCCATGGCAGAGTATTCAAGCAAGCTTGAACTCTGCTCTTTTGGCTTAACGAAATCGTTCTTAAAAGTGCAATTTCTCGCCATGGCAAAGCTCAAACAAGTTTGGCTTTGCTCATTTGGCTTAACGAAATCGTTGTTTTTTGAAAATCCGCGTACATTTGTACCTCATAACCTGATAACCGAGTTACAGTAGTAACTTAATAACCTTATAACTTCATAACCAAAGATCTTATAACCTTCAACTCTTAAGCTTTAATCTTATGCCCATCATTGAGATACAATCGCTTCAGGAGCCGGGAGTGGAAATGTTCTCTTCGCTCACGGAAGCTCAGTTGCGCAACAAATTAGACCCCGGTGGCGGACGCTTCATCGCCGAAAGTCCCAAGGTAATCCGCGTAGCCTTGGATGCGGGCATGGAGCCGCTGGCCTTGCTGTGCGAGCGGCGCCATATTGTAGGCGATGCGGCCGACATCGTTTCGCGTTTGCCCCAGACGGTGCCCGTCTATACCGGTTCGCGCGAGCTGTTGGCCAGCCTGACCGGTTACACTTTGACGCGCGGCGTGCTGTGCGCCATGCGCCGCCCACGTCCTGTGTCCGTTTCGGCAGTATGTGCCGGGGCGCGCCGTGTGGTAGTCATCGACGGCGTTGTCGATACCACCAATATCGGAGCCATTTTCCGTTCGGCTGCCGCATTGGGCATTGATGCCGTACTGCTCACCCCCACTTCCTGCGACCCTTTCAATCGGCGTGCCGTGCGCGTTTCCATGGGCTCCGTCTTTCTGGTGCCTTGGACGTGGGTCGATGCAGATCTTGCCCAGTTGCACGAGTTAGGTTTCCGTACAGCTGCCATGGCACTGACGCGCCATTCTGTCAGTATCGACCACCCCAACCTGCGCCGCGAGCCCCGTTTGGCCATCGTCATGGGCACTGAGGGCGACGGCCTTTCCGCCGAAACCATCCGCCGTGCCGACTATGTGGTGCGCATCCCCATGTCCCATCAGGTTGATTCGCTCAACGTGGCCGCAGCTGCTGCCGTGGCCTTCTGGGAGCTGACAAAACGCGATGACCCCGCCTGACAGCAGCAGCCGTAGTTCGTTCTTCGGGGTGTTATTTGCTCTCTGTATCATCCCGCAGCCCCATTTCCTGACACCAGACTTTCGCAAAAAATGTCTCTTTTCCCGTTTCTTTCCGGTGTCAACTTTTTTTAATATTCCGAGATTGATTAGGAAAAGGTAAATGGTTAATTTCGCCATGCAGTCCCTGCCTTCCGGCACCGACATTTCAACGATTTCGTTAAGCCAAAAGACCAAAGAGAGCTTGCTCGCTTTGGCTTGGCGAGAAATTTCACTTTTTTAGAACCTTTTTACCAATCAATCTTTTTTATATGGAAACACAACTCTTTTGGCTCGTTCCCGTAGCGTCCGTGGTAGCCTTGCTCTTTGCGTGGCACTTCTACCGCGACATGAAAACCAAGTCAGAAGGCTCCGAACGGATGCAGCACATCGCCTCCGCCGTACGCAAGGGTGCCATGTCCTACCTGCGCCAGCAGTACAAAATCGTGGCTTTGGTTTTCGTCTGCCTGTCCCTTCTTTTTGCCATCATGGCCTATGGCTTTCAGGTGCAGAATGCCTGGGTGCCCATTGCTTTTCTCACGGGCGGTTTCTTCTCCGGCCTGGCCGGCTATCTGGGCATGAAGACGGCTACTGCCGCTTCCGCTCGCACAGCCCACGCCGCGCGTACCTCGCTCAACGGCGGTTTGCGCATAGCCTTCCGCAGCGGAGCCGTTATGGGACTGGTCGTTGTGGGACTGGGCTTGCTCGACATCTCTTTTTGGTATCTTCTGCTCAACGCCGTCATTCCCGACGGCAGCCTCCCCACCACTAAGCTCTGCATCATCACCACCACCATGCTGACCTTCGGTATGGGTGCTTCCACCCAGGCACTGTTTGCCCGTGTCGGCGGCGGCATTTATACCAAGGCGGCGGATGTCGGTGCCGACCTCGTGGGCAAGGTGGAGGCCGACATACCCGAGGATGACCCGCGCAACCCTGCCACGATAGCCGACAATGTGGGCGACAATGTGGGCGACGTGGCCGGCATGGGAGCCGACCTCTACGAGTCCTATTGCGGCTCCATCTTGGCCACGGCCTCCCTCGGAGCCGCCGCCTACATGATTTCCGGCGATGTCAGCCTGCAGTTGCGTGCCGTGGTCGCCCCCATGCTCATCGCGGCCATAGGCATACTCTTCTCCATCATAGGCATTTATTCCGTACGCACCCGCGAGGATGCCGACATCCGCGCCCTGCTCCGTTCGCTTTCCTCCGGCACACTGCTCAGCAGCGTGCTCATGGCGGCCGGTTCGTTCGGCGCGTTGTGGCTCTTGGGGCTCAACTGCTGGTGGCAGATGGGTTGCACCGTTGTCGTGGGGCTCGTCGTCGGCACCATCATAGGCCAAGCCACGGAGTACTTCACCTCGCAGTCCTACCGCCCCACCCGGCGCGTTTCGGAGAGCGGCCAGACCGGTGCCGCCACGGTGATTATCTCCGGTTTGGGCTTGGGCATGCTCTCCACCGCCGTACCCGTGTTGGCCGTGGTTTTAGGTATCATCGCCTCCTACCTGCTGGCTTCGGGCGGTGAGTTTTCCAACATCTCCATGGGACTTTACGGCATTGGCATGGCCGCTGTCGGTATGCTCTCTACCCTGGGCATCACCTTGGCCACCGATGCCTACGGCCCCATTGCCGACAATGCCGGAGGCAACGCCGAGATGAGCGGGCTTGGCGAGGAAGTGCGGGGGCGCACCGACGCCCTCGACTCGTTGGGCAATACTACCGCCGCCACGGGCAAGGGATTTGCCATCGGCTCTGCCGCGCTCACCGGTCTGGCCCTGCTGGCCTCCTATGTGGAGGAGGTACGCATCGGGCTGGAACGTATCGGCACGCACACGCTTGAAATTGGCGGACGCTCCGTCGCTGTGGCACAGGCCACCATGCAGGATTTCATGGCTTACTACGATGTCACATTGATGAACCCCAAAGTCCTGTCGGGAATGTTTATTGGTGCGATGATGGCCTTCGTCTTCTGCGGCCTCACCATGAACGCCGTGGGTCGCGCCGCCGGGAAAATGGTCGATGAGGTGCGCCGTCAGTTCCGTGAGATAAAGGGTATCATGACCGGTCAGGCCGAACCGGACTATGGCCGCTGCGTCATGATTTCCACCAAAGCGGCCCAGCGCGAAATGGTTTGGCCTTCGTTGCTGGCCATTGTCATTCCCATCGGTGTGGGCTTGATTTTCGGTGTCAGTGGCGTACTTGGCTTGCTCATTGGCGGCCTCAGCGCCGGCTTTGTGCTGGCTGTGTTCATGGCCAACGCCGGTGGTGCATGGGACAACGCGAAGAAATACGTGGAAGAAGGCCATTTCGGCGGCAAGGGCTCCGATGTCCACAAGGCCACCGTTGTGGGCGACACCGTAGGCGACCCCTTCAAGGACACTTCCGGTCCCAGCCTGAACATCCTCATCAAACTGATGAGCATGGTCAGCATTGTCATGGCAGGCCTCACCGTTGTATGGAGTTTGCTCTAACTGTTTTTTTACGTAAAGGGACGTTGCTGCCGACAGGACCCAATTGCCGGCAGCAATGTTCCTTTGTCTTTGTTTCTATCTCCCACCTTCTCCCCGGGAGCAGTCTTGGTACGATGGGGAGGCCGCAGGGGGTGTTCAAAGCTTTCGCGCGCGCATTATATATATACGTAATTAAGCCAATTCTGCAAGGATGAGCTGGAGGATTTAAAGGCGTATTCGGAAGTGCATAGATGGGTGAACTACCGCTAAGTCTTTAGCTTAGCGGTAGTTCACAACAAATCCCTCAATATCTGTGTATTTGCCTTGTCCACAACAGCATTATCCAATGATGCCAGATAGATTTGTGTCGTTTTTTCCGAGTCATGTCCCATACCTTCACTGATAACCGAAATGGGAATATTCTTACTCTTGGCTATGCTTGCCCACGAATGACGGGCGACATATAGGGTTAGCGGAATGGAAATGCCTGCCAATTCAGCCACCTCTTTCAGATATTTATTGGTGCGACAAAGCATGTTCTTGTACTGGTTACGGTTGTCGTATGGACGTTTGAGCACCGGCAACAGATAAGGACTGCTGTCGTCCGTTTGGTGCTTGTCCACAATATCCTGCATACATTTCTCCCACTTGATGAAGAGTTGTTGTCCGGTTTTGCGCCTTCTGTATGATAATATGCCGTTCTGCAAATTTTTCTTCTTCAAATGAGCCATGTCTATGAACGACATGCCACGGGTATAAAACGAAAAGAGGAACATATCTCTGGCAAAATCCCAAGCCGGCAGTAAAGACAAATCCAAATTCCTGATTTTTTTGATTACCCTTAGCGGGAGGGCACGCTTGACGGTTTTGTCAACACCCGTATATACATGCTTGAACGGATTGCGATTCCCTGTCAGCCCCTTCTCCACAGCACGGTTATATACAGCTCGCAGTATACGCAAATAGAACGAGCTGCTGTTCTTTGTTACTCCTTTATTGTGTAACCATGCCTCGTACATCTGCATCATGTCTGAATGGATGTCCTCTAACAAGACATCATTATTTTCGCGAAATTGCATGAAACTCCTCAAAGTGGCACGATAGGTTTCCGAAGTACGATGTTTTCCCATTTGATTTAATCGAGCCATCACGCCGTTCATGAAGTTGAACAGCGATTGCTCACCGGCAGACGCTTGGAAAGCAAAAATAATGTCATCAGCAGTGTATCCAGACGGTTTGTGTTCGTCTCCATACCGTTCATTATTGACGAGTATCACGGCACAGCTTCCATCGTCCCATTCATGCGCATAGATGCGGTAACCCGTCTTCAACTGACGGACAACGCGCTTATGGATGATTTGGTAATAGATTACCCCTTCCTTGCCTATAATCGTAGATGGCCTGAATTTCACCTTTACCGAAGTCATAAATCCAATGTTTTCATGAAGGGATGTTCTAAAAACCAATGCTATGGACTGTATCATTCTGCAATAGACATGGATGCTTCTACGGCACGATAGCCGCCACATCATCTCAAGCTAATTTATAGAATACCCCTTAAGCCATAAACAGTGCCCCCTATTCCAGCGCATCACTTTTGTATAACCGGCGGCACAAACCAGCACAAAAGAAGGCGCGACTTCGTCGCGCCTTCCCTTGCAGTGATCCGCTTGGGGCTCGAACCCAAGACCCCAACATTAAAAGTGTTGTGCTCTACCAGCTGAGCTAGCGGATCAGACCTCTTTGCTGTTAAGCGGTGCAAAAGTAGAGATTTGTTTTAGAACAGCCAAATGTTTGGCCTGTTTTTTTGTCTTTAGAGATAAAATTCCTGTTTAACTGCCTGATTGTTTGGTTTCAAATGGCAATTTCAAACATACAGAGGCGGGAGTATGAGGCGCTAAGGCGCATCTTGCGACGTGGAAGCGGGTGCTTCATCGGCCAGTGTGCGGGGTGTTTCCACGTAAACGCCGGCTTCGCGCTCCACCTCTACCATTTCCGGGTCGAGAGGCTGCTGCGGATCGAACTCGTCGCCCACCACATAGCGTTTGTAGTAAGATATGGACAGTGTGGTCAGGGGCAGCGCCACTATCAAACCGATGATGCCGAAAGCATAACCCCACACGGAGAGGGAGAGGAGGATGATGGCAGGCGGAAGCCCCATGATTTTACCCATGATGCGGGGTGTGAAGATAGTGTCCTGCAACACCTGCACCACCAGGTAAACCACCAACACCAAGAAGAGGAGCCACCAGAAGTTCTGCCCCGTCTCCACACTTTTGAGCAGGGCCAGCAGCGCGGCCGGCACGAAACCTATCACTTGCAGGTAGGGCACGAAACTGATGAGACCGATGAGGCAGCCCAACCCGAGGGGCATGGGGAAACCGATGAGCAGGAAACCGATGGAAAACATGAAACAGTTGCTCAGTGCCACCAAAGCCTGTCCCCGGAAGTAGCCTGCCATGCCGTTTTGCAGGTCTGCCACAAGGCGGGCGGCGAAGACGCGGCGGTGGCGCGGCACAAAATGGATCCAGCTGTTGGCATATTTTTCATAGTCGGTGAGGAGGAAGAGCAGGTAGAGCAGTCCGATGAGCGAGGCGACGATATTGAACAACATGGTCGCCGTTCCCCAAAACACGTTCCATAGTTTCGGCACAGCTTGCTTCATAGCTGCGAGAAAATCCTTCTGTTTCAGGAGGTTTTCTATCTGGTACTCACTGACGTGGCGTTGCAGATAACTTTGCACCGACTGTGGCACGGCAGCGGTGTCGGCTCCTTTCTGCACATACTCCAGGGCCACATCCTTCAGATGGCTGACCTCTTCCACCATGGGCGGCACGATGAGATAGAAAAAGCCGCCCAGCGTGCCGCAGGTGAGCAACAGGGTGACAGCAATGGCGGCCAATCGGTTACGTATGTAGCAGTACTTTTGCAGAAAACGGACAATGGGATAGAGCAGGTAGGCCACCATCCATGCCACGAAGAAGGGGAGCAGCACATCGCTGAGATAATAAATCAAAGCTCCGATGCCAACAATAAGCAGTAAGGCTATGACACCCCGTATAAAGCGATCGAAGGTGATGGGCTTACGTTCGCCCTGTTTTGATTGGTTCATAAGCAAAAAGATTGGGAGACGGGTCTTCGGGAAAAAGGATGTGAAAGTTTTTATTTGGCCAAGGACACAGCCCGTTATTGAAAATACACTTTAATTCGGAGCAAAGTTATACATTCCTCTACGAATATCAGTCTCACTATGCTATTGAAATATTTGAAGACGAACTTCAACCATTCCAAGAACCGGAAAGGTTATCAAGTGAGCCGTTGGTTCCTGACACCCCGTCCAAGGAAACGCCCATCAAGCGACAACCGGCACTCCATCTTGCCACTCCTTTTTCCGGAATAAGGCAGACAGAGTCCCGGTTGTCGATTATCAAAAACCGTAGGCGGAATTAGTGAATCTCCAGCTCGTCGAGCACGTACTTGGCACCGCCGAACTTGTCGATAATGAAGAGTACGTAGCGGATGTCCACGTTGATGCAACGTTGAAGTCGGGGATTGAACTGCAGGTCGGAGGAGAGGCTCTCGATATTGCCGTCGAAGGCTAAGCCTATCAGCTCACCTTTAGCATTCATCACCGGTGAACCGGAATTGCCGCCCGTAATGTCGTTGTTTGAGAGGAAGCAGGTGGGCAGTTTGCCATCCTCGCGGGCGTAGCGGCCAAAGTCTTTTGCCTTATAGAGTTCGCGCAAGCGTTCGTTGATGAAATAATCACTCTCCGTCTTGCTCTCCTTTTCAAACATACCATCGAGCACGGTGCGCCAGTCATAGCGCACAGCATCACGCGGCTTCAAGTCGCACACGCGGCCGTAAGTCATGCGCAGTGTGAAGTTGGCATCCGGCGCTTTAGCCCACTGGTACATATCGCAGAGGCCACAAACGTAAATCTTATCCAGTTCGGAACGCTGTAACGTAAACGTCATCATGGCGGGCTGTAATTCCATGATGTAGTTTTCGATGCCTTCGAGCATTTCGATGAGCGGATCTTCCAAAAGCAGCTGTGCGTCGTTCTTTTCGAGCGTTTGTGCCAGGCGTGCACTGTCGGCAAATACCGACTGCGTGTACACCTTTTCCACGAAGGTCTTCCAATCCTTTCCATCAGCGAGGAATGCCGGAACAGCATCCAGCTTGTGATGTTTCACGAAGTAAGGGATGAGCAATTCCGTCTGGCCGCGGTCCATATCCATGTGAATGGGTTTCACATCCTTTTGCCAAGCCTTCATGATTTCCTCCTTGGCCTTTTGGATTTCGGCCTCTTTTCCCCCCTTCAGGACCTCGTTATACTCCATGACGAGGTCAACGGAGAAGCCAAACTTCTGGTTGCTGAGTGTAATGAATGCCAGCACCTGGTCGTAGAGCGTATCCTTGTAAGCGGTGCAGAGGCGTTCGATGCGGTCAATGATGTCAGCATATTCCGGCTTGCCCGACTGTGTGGCGAACTGGCGGAAGAGCTGCTCCTCGGTCCGTTTTTGTTCCACCAGGTGTTCTTTCTCCACGGCCTCGTTCATACCACCGAAGTTCTTAACAGAGTTGCCCCAGCTGAAGTACTCGTCCTCCAAGAGCAGGCGCAGCTCATCGCTCTGGTCCATCAGTTCCTTATAATATTTAAGAAGTGGATTGCCGGCAATGACAAAAGGCTCGTTCGAGCTCTTGCAACGCAGCTCCACCTCGGCTGCGGTGAGATAACGGCTGGTGCGACCGGGGAAGCCCATGACCATGGTGTAATCATTGAGGCTCGGACCTTTCAGCGAGATAGGCAGGTATTTCTTCACCTTGAGGGGTACGTTCTCCTCGCTGTAAGGTGCGGGGTCGCCGTTCTTGTCGGCATAGATGCGGAACATGGCGAAGTCTGCATTCTGTCGCGGCCACATCCAGTTGTCCGAGTTGCCGCCAAACTGGCCGATGTTGTACGGCGGGTTGGCCACAAGGCGCACGTCGAGGAAGGTCTGTTCATAAATGAGGTAGAAACGGTTGGCACCGTAGTACGAGGCGATGTGCGCCTCGACGCCCTTCTTCTTCTTCAGGTCGCTCTTCTTGAAAAGCTTCTCGGCCAAGGGAGCCAGGAACTGCTGGCTCTGCATGGTGAAGACATCCACCTTCTCCTTCTTGGCCTGTGCCACCACCTTGTCGGTCACATCCTCCATGCGCAGCACGAAGGTGAAGGTCAGCGTCTCTGGAGTGCGCAACTCTTCGGCCAGGCTGTGGGCGAAATAGCCGTCCTTCATGTAGTCGTGTCCGATGCCGCTCATTTCGTGGACATAGCTGAAGCCACAGTGGTGGTTGGTCAGCACGAGGCCGTTGGGACTTACCACCTCACCCGTGCAGCCGCCGCCGAAGATGCCCACGCATTCGCGCAGGCTGGGCGACGTCTCGCTGTAAAGTGCCTCGGCGGGCAGTTGGAGGCCGGCCTTGCGCAACGAGTCGGCAAGGTGCTGTTCCTCCATCAGTTTCAAGAGCCACATGCCTTCGTCGGCACGCACTCCTGTCAGCCCTGCGAGCAGGGCAAAGCAAAGAATAAAAAATTTCTTCATGTTTATGGTTGATAAAAATTAGAAAGCGAAGATGGAACTATGGGATTGCAAAGGAAAGAAAAACGGACTATATCTCAAAAGTCGCCAACTGTTTTTTCACCCTTCGGGTTGGAAAAGAACGGTTGGCGACTTTCTCCCCTCTTACACCTTTATATATATGCGTGCACGCTCAAGGGCTAAGAGAATGAAGAAAAGGATGAGGAAATTGCCGAACGTGAGCCACGCATCGTACCAGTCGTCGAGCCACTGCCGCAGACCGTAACACAGCGAGTCGACAACGGAGCGGAAGTTGACCACCTCGCCCAACATATAGGCCGCAATGGAATTCATGCCATAGATTTTCAACCAGTCGAACGGGCGGTGAATGCCGCGCACGTCGATGACATAATAAAAGGTCGCCATGAGGAGGAAACAGTAGCCGCCACTGAGTAGCGTCATGCTCGATGTCCAGATACGTTTCACCACCGGCATGTCAAGCCCCCACAGCCACCCCGCCACAACGAGAGCCACTCCTGTGAGGAGCAGGCGCAGGGCCGTGCGGGGCGTTGCTCCGTTGCGGTCCAGGCGGATGATTTGTCCCGCCACTGCGCCGAGCATCACCGTCACGCCGAAATTGAGGCTGGGCAACAGCCAGGCGTAAGTAGGGTCGCCGCGATGGTTTCCCATCACTGCGGCATCGATGCGGCAGGCCAGGTTGCCTTCGGGCGAATAGTCGCCGCAAATCATCATGGGCACGCTGTAAGCCGCCAGGAGTAGCACCATCCCTGCCAACTGTCCGCGCAGCGAGAAACGAAGCAGAAACAATGCAGCGATGAGGTAGCCTGCGGCAATGGCCTGCAGCGTGTTGGTGTAATATTGAAAATAGGACGGGCAGAAACTCAGCAGATTGCCCTGCACCACCATGCCCAGTAGGAACAACACCACGAAGCGGCGCACCACTTTGCGGTAGGCGCGGCCCATAGGCCACTCACCGCGCAGGTAACGGGCAAAGGCGAAAGGCATGGATATGCCGCTCATGAACAAGAACAAGGGCATCACCAAATCCCAGAAGCGGAAGCCTTCCCACACCTCGTGGTCGAAATGGTAAAGCACGGACTGCGCCAATGGGCTGTCGCAGCGGGAGAGTACGGCCCACAACACGGGTTGCAGGAATACAAGCAGGAAGAGGTCGAAACCCCGCAAAATGTCGAGCGAGGCCAAGCGTTTGTTTTGCATAAGGAAGAAAATGGACGGAGAAACACGCGCCGCAACGCGAAAACCTGAAACAATTAGGATGAAAACATACTGAAAGGCGCGCCTGGCTGGCAGGCCGGGCGCGCCTTTGAAGCATTGGGAAGAGGGAAGCAGGATTTACTTCACCACCTTGCGGTTGTTCTGGATGTAAACGCCGTGGGCGGGGGCGGCATGGAGTCGGCGGCCGCTCAGGTCGTACCATTTGTTGTGCACACCTTCAGCCTCAACGCTGCCGATGCCCGTTTGCGAAGCGACCACTCGGAGAATGGCGTCAACAATCTGGCCGCCGTTTTTCAGGATGCCGTTGTCGCTGGTCGGTGTTCCGTCGGCAGCAAGCTGACCGGCAGGGTCCACACTGTTCCAGTCCATCTTGAAACGGATACGGTAGTCACCAGCCTCGCCGGGAGCCACAAACTCGGGGCAAACCATCGTGTTGCGGTCGCCCCCGCTGAGGGCCGTGCCGGCGGAGTTCACACCGTTGGAGTCATCGCTGAAGCTGCCGCTGTAAAAGCTGAACGAAACGACATCAGTGCCGCTCTGGTCCGTTGAACCTTCTTTGAAGGAGAACTGGCCGTCGTTGCCGAAGTCAACAAACACATAGCCGTTCATCCAATTGCCGGCCTTGTCGAACACCACGTTCAGGTTGTCGTAAGCATGGCAGGTCAACACAGCTTCTTCGTTGGCAGTGAAGTCAAAGTAGCAGCGTTCGTTGCCCACAGTGAGCACCTGCGGTTCGCCGCTGCCGGCAGTGATTGTAATGGTGTTGATGTAACGGCCCGTATTCACGGGAGTGGCATCCTTGTCGAAGTTGATGGCATAGGGTTCCACTATTTTCGGCACCACATTGAGCACGATGGAAGCCACCACTCCCGAACCGTCCTGTGCGGTAGCGGTGATGGACACCTCACCTTCGGCCACACCTACAACCAATCCGCCGGAAACAGTGGCCACCGTTTCGTCGCTGCTGGTCCAGCTCAGGGCGGGGAAGGAAGCGTCGGCGGGAGCCACGGCAGCCGTCACGACAAAGGTCTTGCCAATCTCTACCTGCTTTTCAGCCTTCTCGGGAGTAAGTGTAAGGCTTTCAACTGCCACAGCCTGAGCGGCGGCATCCAATCCGTCGAAGCTGAAGATGCTGCTGCCGGGCAGGGTTACGGAGAGCTGCTGGTCAACGTCGATGGCCTCACCCTCGGTCAGACCTTCGAGCGCGTCCTGTTCGCCGAACGACTTGCGGAGCACGATGCTGCCCTGCACGTTGGCCGGGATGTTGAGTGCTTCGCGGAGCGTGAAGGAGTAAGTTTCGGCATCGTTGCCGCCGTTGCGCAGGGCCAGGGTGGCCTTCTTGCCGTTCCAGGAAGCCCAACCGTAGACAGCCGTCTTGGCGTTGTTCCAAGGATTGCCGCCAACCCAGTGGGCATCGGGCAGCACATCGGCGTTGCGCTTCTGCCAGCTGATGCACTCGGCGAGATCAGCCCAGAGCTTGCCGTTGTTGATGCTGTTCATCAGGGGGTAGTCGTTGTAGAGCTCTACCATGCCCGAACCGCACACGAAGGCGGCGCGGAGTTCGTGGCGGACTGCCTCATAGCTCATGTCCTTGCTCACACTGCCGTACTGCGAGAGGATGAAGCCGTGGGTCATGAGCGTGTTGATGGGGCAGATGGGCGAGTTGGTCACGTAGTTCTGGTAGACCAGGCGGTCGCGGTAGGTAATCCAGTTCTCACGGTCGCTGCTGTTGTTGCCTGCCGTACCGTAGTCATTCTCCTGTCGCCAGGTGGCATCCGTGTAGTGGTACCAGAAGGGGCTGGCCCAGGTGCCGACCGTGGTGTTGAAGAAGATGTCGCGCTTCAGTTCCTCGCGCACGTAACGTTCGAGGCGGATGATGCCTTCGGCATTCTCATTGCCCGTGTCGCCTGCATCAGGACCTGTGGCCGAGAACTGGGCCGAAATGCCGTCAAACTTGAAGAAGCGGAAGTCGCCTTGGTTCTGCGTGAGGTTGTAGGCAGCATCCTTGAAGACCTTGTAGTAGTTAGGATTGGAGAGTACCATCTGTTCTCCCCTGTCAGTCCAATATTTGCGGCGGTAGTTACCGCTGGTGCCATAACCGCCCACCGGACCGAGCCATGCACCGATACCGGCACCCATTTCGGCGGCCGAGGCGGCCATATCCCTCATCTCATTGGGGAAGCCGGCGTGGAAAGTCCAAGTACCGTAGTTGTCCCAACCGTCATCGATGACGAAGCTGTTGGGGGCGACTCCGTAACGGTCGTAGAAGTCCGTCTTCCAGTGGTCGATTACATTGACCACCTGGTCGCTCGACATGTTCTGCGTGGGGTCCAGCGCATTGTTGCGGTTGATGTTCAGCTCATACCAGGAGATGTAGGCGGGATACGGACGCCAGGGTACGGCACGCTCACGCTCTGAATAGGCCAGGAAGGAGCGGCGCTTCTGTGTCTTGTGGATGTCAGCGTTGCTTTCCGAGCCATCTTGTGCGATGAGTCCTACCACGCCCGAAATCTTCCAGGTTTCGCCGGTGGCGAGTGTGGTGTTGCGGCTCCAGAGGCCCTCAATGCCCACGATGTCGTTCGAGATGACGGCACCGGCCTTCGGGCTGTAGATTTTCACCGTCATGTTGCTTGTGGCATCGATGGACTCCGTCAGGTCTTGGATAAACACGCGGAGCGTGTACGTGCCGTCGTTCGGCGCGATGAAGCTGAAAGTGTTGTCACTCTGGGCAGTGCCCGAGTAACCGGCGTGGTAGTCGCTGGCGGCCACCGAGCCCGAAGCTTCGAGCATGTCTGCGCCGCCGAAGTTCAGGCGGTGGCTGCCCGAGGTATATTTCACCGTGATTTCAACCTTCTGGTTGGCGGTCAGCGTCACGCCTTCGTGAGTAGCGGCATAGACATTGGGATAACCGGCACCTGTGGCCTCCGTCACGCGGGCCGGCACATTCTCCTCGGCCACCTGCTTCCAGTCGGCCACGGCCAGGCTCACCGCGTCGAGCGTCTGGGCCAGTTCCCATTTGTCCTCCTCGCCCGATGCGCCGCCCACCGTGTTGTAGGCCACGGGGTTCTCCAGTCCGGCGAAAATCTTGTTGCTCATCAGTACCGCGCCGCGCGTATTGCCCACCACGGCAGGCGTGGAGCCGGCGGCTTTGGTGTCTACGTTGTAGATGAGGGGGATTACGTTGTACATGTCCACGTCATCCACGCCCGTCAGCTCCATCTCCGTGCGGAGGTAGTGGCTGCCGTCGCGCAGCACGGCTTTCCAGAGTATGTCAATGGTTTTCTCCTTATAAGTATAGGCGTAGCGCGCCACGAGTTGCTTTCCGGCAAAGTGTTCCGCGCCTCCCACGGCGTTATCGTCCGCCTGGATGTCCTCCATTTCGAGGCTGACGAGCTGCATGGCCGAAGCCGGCACGTTGTCGCCGTTGCCAAAAGCCACGGTAAAGGGCTCGGTGCCAGCCTGGAGGTCCATGGCCTTCGAGCCGGCAAAGTAGATGGCCTCACCCACCTTCATGAAGCTGGCGGCCAGCACATTGTTGCTCAGCGTATAAACGTCGCCTTCCTTCACCAGTTCAGCCGCGCCCACGGCGGTCTGCTGTGCGGGGTAGAGCACGGCCTGCGTATAAGGCTGCTTGTCGGGCTGTGAGGGAATGTTGACCACGTTGACCGTGATGGTGTTGGCCACGTCGTTGATGGAGACGGCGGCAAACTGTCCCTCGGCCACGATGACCGTCACGTCGCCCTTCTTCAGCGTGCCCTCCACCTCGTACTGGTCGCCGTTGGTGTAGGTATGGCCGTTGATGATGACGCTCACGCCTTCGGGAGCCACGAGCGTGTAGTTGTGCGTTTCCATCACCACCTCGTTGAATGTCCAGCGGCTGCCGGCATCATTCGCGCCGCTGTCCTGCCAGAGGCCGAGCGTGTTCGTGCCGTCCAGCGGGTTGCCGCTGATGCCCGCAAACCAGTTCAGGTATTTGGTGGCGGGTCCGGAAGTGTTGTAGGGAGCGATTTCGTAGAAGTCGTCGGCGTAGTTGTTCACGTGGAAATACGCGCCTTCCGTTTTTTCATCAGTCATCTGTACGAAGTCCTTGCCGTTGTTGTAGCCGGAGGACTTGGCAAAGCTGAACCATTTCTTGGCCTTGTAGCTGTAGATGTAGAACGCGTTGTCCAGGCCGTCTACGGCGTAGAATGCAAACAAGCCGTAGTTGTCGGCTGTCTGGGTGGGTGCAGTCAGCGGGTTGGCGTAGTAGCCGGCTCCTGACACCATGGTGTAAAGATGTTCCGGACGACCCTCATTTGGGGGAGTAAAGGATGTTTCCACCTTGTCCGCCCTCATTTGCAGCGCTATGCAAACGATGAGAGCCAATAACGAGATAAATCTCCTCATAGGTAAAAAATTTAGGGTTAGAAAATAAAACTGACAATTCTGCGGACAAAGTTAGTGCAAGGCGAGTGAAGAACAAAAAGCAAAAGCTGAAAGATTTGCTTTTTGTATTCCGAGCCGCAGCCTAACTTCTGAAAAGAATTAGATATATCAAAGAGCAAAGTCCACAACAACAGAATAATTGCTATATGACGACAACATTGACAACTACAGACAACTTTTATCATGTGCCAACCGCAGACAACATTAAACGCCTTCATGCCGGTTGTTGTCCATGTTTGTTACTCATTCATTAAAACCAAGCAATAAGTTGTCTTAAGTTGTCTCAGTTGTCTTTTATTATATGATAGATGTGCAAGGCGAGTGAAGAACAAAAAGCAAAAGCTGTGCAAGGTGAGAGAAAAGAAATAAAAAAAGCGCATGAGTGCACAGATACGAAAATTTGACTTCTGGTATGCAGCTGCCGATGCCGACCGCCGCATCCACCTCTATCTGCCGGACACTTGTCCTACGAGAACTGCCACCCGTTTGTGAAACACGACAACCGGGGGGCGCACCTGGACGCTGGCCCATAACGGCACCCTGTTCGCTCATATAGTGTCTGAACAGCTATTGCGATAATCACAGGAGCATATGTACAACAAAAAATCATTCACCCATTTGTATTTGTCTCAGAAAAAAGCAACATCTATCTGTCCCTGTTCGCTATTCTCAGGAAATCTATTTACCTTTGGAGCACAAAAACCATTATGAGTAGTAAAGGTTAACCGAATCAAAGTCGTTCTTGTAGAGCAACGCAAGACAAGCAAATGGCTCGCAGAATGACTCGGCAAGTGTGAAGTCACCATATCCCAATGGTGTACTAACCGCAGCCAGCCATCATTGGAGACCCTCGTTGAAATAGCGAGGGTGCTGCAGGTTGATGTCAAAGATCTCCTGCACTCAACAGTCCAAGAACCCGATATGGTTTAAGGGGGGCTCTATTCATTAGCTTGAGGCGATTTTGAGACTATCACGCAGCAGATGTCTCTTGTGAATGAAGGAGCGATGCGGGCATCGTGACTGAATGAAAAAGAGACAG
>SFPC01000139.1 GCA_004552195.1 Bacteroidales bacterium
CGCGAGGCGAACGGACCGTGCTGTGCGCGGTAGTCCACAATGTTCTGCGCCAACACCGGTCCCAAGCCCGACACGTAAGTGAGCAAGTGCTTCGAAGCCGTGTTCAGGTTCACGCCCACCGTGTTCACACAGCTCTCCACCGTCTGGTCCAGACACCGTTTCAGTGCCCCTTGGTCCACATCGTGCTGGTACTGCCCCACGCCGATGGCCTTCGGGTCAATCTTCACCAGCTCCGCCAACGGGTCGGCCAGGCGGCGGGCAATGCTCACCGCGCCGCGCACCGTTACGTCGTAGTCCGGAAATTCCTCGCGGGCCAATTTCGATGCCGAGTAAACCGACGCACCGTCCTCGCTCACCAAGAACACTTCCGTCTGCTTCAGGTGCAGCCCCTTTACCAACTCCTCCGTTTCGCGGCCCGCCGTACCGTTGCCGATGGCGATGGCCTCAATCTTGTACTGTTCCACCAACGAAGCCAACTTGAAGCCCGCCCGGGCATATTGGTTCTGGGGCGGATGCGGAAAGATAGTTTCGTTGTGCAACAAATTGCCCTGCGCGTCCAAGCACACCACCTTGCAGCCCGTGCGGAACCCCGGGTCGATGCCCATGATGCGCCGCTGCCCCAAGGGCGGAGCCAGCAGCAATTGCCGCAGGTTGTTGGCAAACACGCCGATGGCCTCTTCGTCCGCCTTGTTCTTGCTCGCTCCCGCAAATTCCGTTTCGATGCCCGGTCGCAGCAGCCGTTTGTAAGCATCCGCAGCCGCCAGCTCCACCTGCCGGTTTGCGGCAGAGCCCGGCCGCAGGTAAGGGCGTTCCAGCCGCTGCACACAGTCCTCCTCGTCCTGGGGCGTGATGCTCACGCGCAGAAAACCCTCCGCCTCACCCCGGCGCATGGCCAGCAGGCGGTGGGAAGTGCAACGACGCAGCGGTTCGCTCCAGTCAAAATAGTCGCGGTATTTTCCCGCTTCCGCCTCCTTCGCCTTCACCACTTTCGACAGTATCATGCCCGTGCGTTCAAACGACAGTCGCACCGTCTGCCGCGTGCGTTCGTCCTCGTTCATCCGTTCGGCCACGATGTCGCGTGCCCCCTGAAGCGCCTCCTCCACGTTCTTCACCTCCCCCTTCACGAACCTCTCCGCCAGCACCTCGGGAGCGGTGCGCGTGGCCTTCAGCAGCAAGTCAGCCAAAGGCTCCAGTCCCCGCTTGCGAGCCGTCTCCGCCCGCGTTTTCCGTTTCGGTTTGAAAGGCAGGTAGAGGTCCTCCAGCAGCGTCGCATCCCAGCACGTTTCGATACGTCGGCGCAGGTCGTCGGTCAGTTTCCCCTGTTCCTCGATGGTCAGGAGAATATATTCGCGTCGGTGTACCAGTTCCTGCAAGCGGTCGTAGGCCGTTTTCACCTGAGCCACCTCCACCTCGTTCAGTCCCCCCGTAGCCTCCTTGCGGTAGCGGCTGATAAAGGGGATGGTGGCTCCCGCGTCGAGCAGTTGAATGGTGCCAGCCACCTGCTTCTCGCGCAGGTTCAGTTGTCGGGCAATGATTTCGGAAAGGGTCATATATAAAATGATTAAATGTACAATGTATAACGTATAATGAGGCTGCGCCGTTCATTAGAGGAACGACCTAATTATAAAATGTCTCACGGCCGCAAAGTTAGGTCTTTTTTTAAAGTACAATGTATAAAGAATAATGTATAATGAAAGCTGCGCCGTTCATCCTTTTACATAAAAAAATGTACACAGCACACTAAAACGCCTGAACCCGCGTTATGTTAATGTACAATGTATAATGCAAAATGTATAATGAAGCCTGCGGCCATGAAGTAGGCGGTTCAGCTTCGTCCTGTATGAACGGCGAATTCCTCATTATACATTTTACATTATACATTAAATCATTAACCTCCCCCGCCTATGGACGATTTTACACCTATCACCCCTTCGCCTCGCCGCGAAACATTAGCCTTTCTCCGCGCTTTTGCACGCTTCTATTCCTCACACCACCACAACGAGGCCGAGGCACGACGAAGCGCGCTATGGGCCGCCTGCCTGACCGAAACACCCCGGGAGGAATGGTGGCCAAGAACAGGTAATGCATAAAAAAACGGCATTGCATGACACGCCTCTCACACTTTTGCCCTAATTTCGCAGGCAAAATCTACCCAATCACTTGACCAAAATGAAGAAAATAATGCTTTTAGGTTCGGGCGAGCTCGGCAAAGAGTTTGTCATTGCCGCCCAACGCTTAGGTCAACACGTCATAGCGTGCGATTCCTATGCCGGAGCACCCGCCATGCAAGTCGCCGACGAATGCGAAGTCTTCTCCATGCTCGACGGCGACGCCCTCGAACGTGCCGTGAACAAGCACCAACCCGACATCATCGTGCCCGAGATAGAAGCCATCCGCACCGAACGGCTCTACGACTTCGAGCAGCGCGGCATACAAGTTACCCCCTCCGCACGCGCCGTCAATTTCACCATGAACCGCAAGGCCATTCGCGACCTCGCCGCCCAAGAGCTCGGACTCAAAACGGCACGCTATTACTACGCCCGCTCCT
>SFPC01000140.1 GCA_004552195.1 Bacteroidales bacterium
GGGAAGTTCCCGCTTGAGTACGCCCGTGTGCACCATGGTGACCGGGTGACCGTGCATGCCTATGATGCGTACCAGGCGCGGAAGATCCGCGAGGACGTAGGAGCCAAATCCAACGTGACCGTGGTATGCGCACCTGAACTTCCCGCCGGCGCAAAGTATACCCATGCCTTCTACTGCGCTACATCGAAGCTTGTGAGCGCGGAGCTTGAGCTGGATACGCTGCAGGACATCCATCGCCATCTGTCGGAAGGGGCGACGCTTACGGCTGAAGGCGTAGATCCAAAGACGCTTGGCAAGCTTTTCGGCAAGGTGGCGACCACCCGGGAGTCGCGGCGTTCCCCGGTGAAGTGCGTTTGCGTCAAGCGAGGGGAACTCGATCGCGTACGCACGTTCGGCGCGGAGTTCGAGGCTTCCGTTCCTGGCGGGCCGAAGCTGAAGTTCATGTCGCTTCCGGGATGCTTCTGCCACCGCAGGGCGGATGAGGGCGGTCTTGCGCTCGCCGAGGTGGCGGCAAGGGAGACGGAGGCCGTTCCCGCGCCAGATGCGCCATTCCCGATCCTCGATATTGGATGTGGGTGCGGCCTCGTGGGGCTTCTCGTCGCAGACGCATTCCGGCGAAAGGGAATGTCGCAGACGCGCCTTGCGCTCGTCGATTCACACACACGCGCCATTGCTGCGGCGAAAGCGAATGCGGCGGCGCTGTTTGGCGATGCCGAATGCCTGCTTTCGGATATCGGCCTGCCTGACGACCATCCACATTTCGGAAACGGATATCGGCCTGCCTGACGACCATCCACATTTCGGAAACTGGGTGGCTGATTGACGGGCCTTGCAGATTGTGATACCATTTCAGGCATGAAAGCGACTACCGAACATCCATATCCGAAGAACTTTGAGGAGTTCCTTGATTGGTTCTCAACCGATCAAGACTGTGCAGATTACCTTGAATGGGTGAGGTGGGGCGATGGATTCACTTGCAGCAAATGCGGCGGTCACGATTACTGGCAGATGTCTGATGGCATTCGTCGCTGCAAGAGATGTCGCTTCAAGAATCGAGTTACCGCCGGTACCGTTTTTGAAGATGGCCGGAAGTCGCTACGACTTTGGTTTCATGTAATGTGGTTACTCATGGCGCAAAAGACAGGGATGAGTGCCCAGAATTTTCATGATGCGTTTGGCTTCGGTAGTTATCAGACTTCCTGGGGTTGGTTGCAGAAACTCCGAAGTGTTATGATTCGATCAGGCCGAGAGAAGTTGGCCGGACGCGTTGAAGTCGACGAGACCTATGTTGGAGGTCAAAAGGAGGGAAAACGAGGACGCGGCGCGGAGTCGAAAACGTTGGTTATTGTCGCAATAGAGGGGGAATCCGGCAAGAAACTCGGCCGCGTTAGATTCAAAATCATCAATCGTGCCACATCAGCCGAGATCAAGCCTTTCGTGGAGGACTGCATAGAACGATCTGCGACGATTGTAACCGATGGTCTGAAGTCATATGACTTTCTCGACGGATTGTCTGTCAAGCACGAGAAGTATGTTCAGTCGGGGGCGAATACTACAAAGGAAAACGAAAGTCGCCTCGAACATGTGCACCTAGTAATTTCGTTGTTGAAGCGTTGGCTGTTAGGCACCCATCAAGGTGCTGTCACACCAATGCACCTCTCCGAATATCTTGATGAATTCGCGTTTCGGTTTAATCGGCGAACTTCAATGCACAGGGGAAAGTTGTTTCATCGGATGATTCAGCAAGCCGTGACAATGCGCCCTAAGTCAATAAAGGAGTTCTATGTCTCATCACCCAGAAAGGACGGCCCGGAATGTTAGGCCCGTCAATCAGCCACCCAGTTTTTGTAAAGCACCGTACTTCTTGAGCATTGTGGTTAACATGCGGCTAACCTCACCGGCAAGAGAATAGATTTCGTCCACTGTCCACCTCCACCTTCTCTCTCCCCCTCCACCTACACCTCACCGCTCCAAATGCTTGACGTCCCGTAAATCGACAGTTGCCTTAATCGCCTGTCCGAGGATGTCAACGGAAAGAACGATAGACGCGGAATTGCCGACCTGCAGAACCCGCCCCTCAAGCCCCCGAAGAGGACCAGACACGACCTTGGCATATTCGCCCTCGGTGAAATGCTCTGCGACGCGCAAATCACCCGACAGCCGTAGGGCGTGTTCGACCTGCCGCAGCTGATGAATCATCTGACGCGGCTGCGTGACGGGGATCGTCTGCACGATGTTCCGAGTTCCTAAGACCTGCGTCCGCTCCTCTGGGGAAAGCCGCGAAAACACATAACCCGGGAACACCGGCAGGAACCTCACGACCTTGCGCCGCTGCACCCTTGTCTCCTTCCGCAACAACGGCAGATAATGAAACACCCGTAAGGCCGCCAGAAAGTCATTGACCTTCTTCTCGGTCCTCGGCTTCACATGAAGGACATACCAAGTTCGCGCCATAATGCTTGAATTACTATTTCATCATAACTGAGCGGCTTGCCGGACATTTATTCAGCGCAAACTATCCTTGCCGTTCGCATCCGCCCACGCCTTCTGCGCCGCACGACGACCTTCCATGAACGCCCGCTCCTCCGAACGCTTGCGGTCGATCTCCTCCTTGCGCACCCGCCACTCCTCGTCGGTGTAGGGATCGACCTGCACGATCACCTCGTTGAGCCGGATGCCGCACATGAGGAACAGCCACTGCACTCGGGCGACGACCTCCGCCCAGTCGGCGAACTGCGGATTGATCCGCCCCGCCTCCAGCATCTCCAACACCGCATCGCCTGTGGCGCTGCACCCGAGCCACTCGAGCTGCCCCGCCGCCTGGAGCGCGTCGAAGGTCGCCGGATTCGCCGCCACAAGGCGCGACACGGCGCACGAGAACGCCTCCGACCACGACTTGGCGACGACCTCCCGCCCGTCAAGGGAAAGGCGCACGGGGCGCAACACGGCGAGTTCTGCGGCGGGCACGACCAGCGTCATCGTCCGCAACCGTTCCGACGGATGCTTCTTCTGGAAAGCCCGTGCCTCGGGTCCGAACGACTTGAAATACGCATGGGGGTTGGCGATCCACTCGCCGACCCGCTCGGCGTAGCCATCCCCTGCGCGTTCAAACGAAACAACCGGACACACATTCATATCAATTCTCTCTCCGGTGCGTATTTTACCAAATCCTCAAGATTCAGGATCCCAACTCAGGTCGAGGCGGGTGGATCTGCCTGGCGGCACGGGGAAGT
>SFPC01000009.1 GCA_004552195.1 Bacteroidales bacterium
AAACTGTAGTCTCTTAATTGGGATACATGTTCCACGGATTTCATCAGGTTGTATATATCTGTCAGCTTCTTTACGAATTTTTTGTCACGTGCTATTCTTTTGTATTTACCTGTGTTCTTTCCATATATAATGAGTTCACGCAGGTCATCGTCTGATATTTCGACTTTAATCATGCTTTGGGCATTATGTTCGCTGCAAAGTTGAGAAAATTCCCGGTGAATGGGAACTTTTCTGAGAGAATTTATTCAAAAAAGATTATCAATTCTGGTAAACGGCAAGGAAGCCGATGGTCATGAGGTATAGGTGGGGTAATCATACACAAAGCGGCAGGAGGCAGACATCCCGGAGTGGGGAGTGTCTGCCTCCTGCTTGAAAGTAGCCTCCTGCCGGTGGCAGGGAAGGGCGGATTAGAAGCGGTAGTTGATACCGAAAGTGAGGTTGTTGCCGTTCAGGTTGAAGCCGAAACCGTTCTCGCCGAAGGCAGAGTAGTCGTCGTCAGCATCGCGGTAGCCGAGGAAGCCGCAGTGAGCCACGAAGTCAACATTCTTGGCCAGGTTCACGCGGATACCGGGCTTGATACCTACCTGCCAGCCGGTCATGGAATCACTTGCGTTCTTCACCTTGTAAGTGTTGATGCCGAAAGTACCGTCGAGGAAGAGGCTTACAGCACCGAACTTGGCGTAGGTGTAACGGGCATAGGGATTTACGGCGAAGGCGTTCGTTTCAAGGCCGTTACTGTAGTCGTGCAAGTAACCGAGAGCGATACCGAGGTCCCAACTTTCGTTGAGGTTGTAGCCAATTTCGGGCTGGATGGTGAAGGAGGTGTGGTTGTCGTCAGTGTTGCGCCAGAAACCGGCTTCACCACCTACGTAAACCTGTGCAGAAGCACTGATGCCCGTGAGGGCTACCAAAAGGGAGAGTACAAACTTCTTCATTTTTAAATAAATACTTTAGTTAATAAATGTTTGTGGGCAGCGGGTGTGCCGCCTCTCGTTTGCGAGTGCAAAGGTATGGGCATATCTTGCACACAACCAAGCATTGGGTGCATATTATAGGATTTTTTTGGATTTTTAAGCGTAGATTGAGAAACGTGGCTTACAAAGAGAGTTTCTTAAGGAGTGTTTCCAGGTGAAAAATAGGTTTTAACTGCGTCAGCTTCTCGAAACACCATGTGCCGAAGTGTCCTATGCAGACGGAGAGGAGGAAAATGACTGCTATGAAGGCGGCGGCTCCCAATGGATAGAGCGGGGAGGGGAGGGCGGCGTCGATATCCCGCAGTGTGCCGAAGTAGAGCGGGCGCATGAATATTTGCTGATGGGTGAGGTAGGCGCAGAGGCTGCCGGCGGCGAGCCAGTTGACCGTGCGGCTGTGGAAGCTGAGGCGGCTGAAGTAGAGCACCAGGCAGGCGGCACAGGCGATGCAGAGGGGATTGGTGTAGGAAGTGAGGATGGAGGGTAAATGCGGAAACCAGGGGTTGCGGAAGTAGATGTGCGCCCAGTAGACGAGGGTCATCACCACGACGAGTGCCGCATAAGTCCACAGGAAACGGCTGCGCGGCACTGCCTGCAGCCGGGGTGCCACGTGAAGGCGGAGGTGGCGGCCCAGCAGGTAAAGTCCCATGAGGCATACGGCGGTGAAGCCGCGCTCCAGGTCGCTCAAGGCATAGGAGAAGGGGATGACGAAGAGGTAGAAGCCCGTGAGGAAACGGCCCAGGCTGCGGCCGTCGGTCTTTTCGACAAAGGCGTTGAGGCTGGGGGTGAAGAGGTAGAGCACGAGGTAGGAACAAACGAACCAGTAGGTCCACGAGGCGCGCAGCATCTCAAAGGCCGTACCGGGGGCCTCGCCGCGACATATCCAGAGCAGGGCGGACATGAGGCCGGCGGTGAAGAAGGCCAGGAAGCAGAGGCGGAGGAAGTTGCGCCATTTGAAATGCACGCCGAACCAGCCCGTGATGAGCACGAACACGTCGACGCAGCAGATGCAGGCTTCTTCCGTGAATATGATGCCCAACCACCCGAACGGTTCGGCACAGACCACCGAAGGCCGGGGGTAGCCCAGCGTTTCAAAGTTGGCGTGGAGCACCATGACCATGAGCATGGCCAGGATGCGGAGCAATTCCATGTTTGAGCAGCGTGGGGACATAAGGGGGTGAGGTTAGATTATGGGGGATAAGGTTATGAGGTTATGGTCGCTTTGCTCCCAGGTTATGAGGTTATGGTCGCTTCGCTCCTAGGTTATGAGGTTATAAGTTTTGAGGTTATGAGGTTATAAGATTACTATTTGAGAGGATGGTATTCAGGCGTTACAGCAGTAACTTTATAACCTCATAACCTAATCCCTCATAACCTATGAAGATAACCTCATAACCTAATCCCTCATAACCTATGAAGATAACCTCATAACCTAATGACTTATAAACTAAAAAATCATTTCCATCCGGCAGCTTTGGCTATGCGGAGGGGAATGTCCGTGTTGTCCATCTGTCCGTGGAACTGTTCAGCACCTTGGCCGATGGCAAAGACAGGCACGAAACCGTTGGAGTGGCCGCCGCTTTGCCAGCCGATGAGGGCGCACTCCGCCATGATTTGCCGCGCCGTGTCGGCCAGCGCGTCCACCTTGGCGTAGAGCGTCTGTTTTCCCTCAGCCTGTCCGCTAAGCATCCCTTCAAAAGCCTTTTGCAGCCGTTGCTGCTGGTGGTCGGACAGCTTCACGCCTTCGCCGAAGCCCCAATAGCGTTGCAAATCCTGCTGCATCACCTTCCAGGTGAGCTTCTCGCCCAGTTTCTCGTGCAGCTGTTTCACGTGTGCGCCGTAGGCTTCCACACTCATGCGTTGGTGGCGCAGCAAGTCCGTGTGCAGCTCGTACGGGCCACGTCCCAGCACGATGCCGCCCGTTTCGTGGTCGGCGGTCACGACGATGAGCGTTTCGTCAGGGTGCTGTTCATAAAATTCGTAAGCCACGCGGATGGCATTGTCCATGTCGATCACCTCGTGGAACACCGTGGCGGCGTCGTTGCTGTGGCACGCCCAGTCAATTTTCCCGCCTTCCACCATGAGGAAGAAGCCGTCCTTCTGTTGGCCTGACAGGAAGTGGATGCCGGCACGCGTAATCTGTTGCAGCGTGAGGTCTTCCCTGCTGCGGTCAATGGCGTAAGGCAGCGAGTTGCGTTGCACGTTGCTGGCCTTTTCCGTTTGCAGCAGCACCACCTTGTCCGCCTTTTTGCAGCGGCGTTGGTAATCATTGTAGCCCCGGCAGAGCGTGTAGCCCGCGTTGGCACACTGTTCGTAGAGCGAGGGTGCGGCCTTGTCCTTTCCTTCGGACGGTTGCAGGAAGTCAGAGCCGGCATAGAAGTCGAAGTCCGCCTTCAGCAAGTCCTGTCCGATGGCATAGTAAGAGCCGCGTCCGCCCTGGTGCGCATAAAAAGCCGCCGGCGTGGCGTGATCCACGCTCACGCTGGTGGTCACGCCGACAGCCGCCCCGGCCTGTTTGGCCCATGCCGCCACACTCGTGACGGGCGTGGTCAGGTCAGCCAACATGCCGAGCGCACCGTTCTTTGTTTTGTGCCCTGTGGCCAGCGCGGTTCCCGAAGCCGCCGAGTCTGTCACGCCGTTCGTACCCGAGTAAGTGGTGACGAAGGCCGAGTAGGGAAACTGCGTGAAGCAGAGCGGCACGATGCCTATGCGGCCTTCGAGCGCGGCCAGGTAAGTTTCCGTGCCGTTCACCTGGTTCACGCCCATGCCGTCGCCGATGAAATAGAACACATACTTTGCACGCCCTTCCGCCCAGGCACCCAGGGCGACGAAGAGCAGCAGCAGGGAGATGACAGATTTTTTCAACATGACTTTAGGTTTGAAATGCACAATCCGTCAGCTTATTTCCCCCATTCGCTCGGGTTCTTGCGCCATTCGTGGAGCAGCGCCACGTGTTCCTGCTTGATGTAGCCCGTGGCGAGTGCCGTTTCCACCACTGCCTCGTAGTCCGTGAGCGTGGTCAGTTCCACCTGAGCCGTTTGGAAAGCCTCTTCGGCCACGGGGAAGCCGTACGTGTAGCTGGCCACCATGCCGATGACCTCGCAGCCGTGTTGGCGCAGGGCTTCCACGGCCTTCAGGCTGCTGCCACCCGTCGAGATTAGGTCCTCAATCACCACGACCTTCATGCCCGGCTTCAGGTCGCCCTCGATGAGGTTCGCCATGCCGTGATCCTTGGCTTTGGAGCGAACGTAGGCAAAGGGCAGTCCCAGGGCATCGGCCACGAGGGCACCCTGAGCGATGGCACCCGTGGCCACACCGGCCACCGCCTCGGCTTCAGGATATTTTTCGGCCACGATGCGGCTCAGTTCCAGTTTCACGAAGCTGCGCAGGGCGGGGAACGCCAATGTTTTGCGGTTGTCGCAGTAGAAAGGCGACTTCCAGCCGCTGGCCCAGGTGAAGGGCTGTTCCGGTTGCAGTTTGATGGCCTCCACTTGCAGGAGTTTCTCAGCGAATATTTTCTTTAAGTTGCTCATGATAATAAAAGGGTTAAAGTTGTACACGGCAAAAGTACTCGTTTCTTTTTATCCCGGCAAAGTTGCCGGCTCGTTTATCGTCCGGAAAAACACGTTCTGGCCGTTCTGTTGCCGGTAGCCGGAAAGCGCCCCAACAAGTCCAGGACTATTTTTTCGCAAAATTCATCTCTGGCTGTCGGTACCCCTCGGTATCTTCATCACCCTGATATGCTTTTCCGGTGCCACCCTGCCCCTCACGGGCTACTACCTCTGGCTGCGGTGGTTGAGAAACCGCCGGACAAGGCAGACAAGGGAATAAAACATAAGAGAGAGTGGGGCATACAACCCGCTCTCTCTTGTATTTGTACTTACTGTGTTTTCTTGCAAAGGTCATTTCTCCCGCAGAGCCTCCAGCTGTTCCAGCAACCGCTGCTGCTCGGGCGGGCAGATGCCCTTCTTGAGGCGTTTCTGGTTATACTTCCACCAGTTCAGCAGGCCACGGTTTTCCTGTTTCCGTTTGTCGGGCAGGTGATGGTGTTCCAGCAGATAGTGTTTCAGCTGCACGTATTTGTTGGTCCATACCAGTTCTCTTCGTGGTTCAGTCATGGTGCAGGGTGGGGGATGCGTGATACTTTTTCTTCCACCTCAGGAACCAACCCAGCGCCAGCAAGGTGCAGGCAAGGCCGAGCGAGTTGCCTACGGCGGCGGGCAGACCCAGGGCCGTGGGCGATACAAACAGGTAGGTGGAGCAAACGGCTGTCATGAAGAGGGCCGGGACGAGAGCCACCAGGTAGAGCCGGCCGCTTTGCACCAAGTAGACCGTGATGGCCCAAAGGGTGACCACTGTCAGCGATTGGTTGGCCCAGCCGAAGTACTGCCACACCACGTTGAACCCGTCGTTGTTGTCCATCTGCCAAACCAGCATCCCGATGGCGCAGGCAAAGAGCGGCAGGCTCACCGTCAGGCGTTTCGTGATGGGCTGTTGGTCCATGTGGAGGAAGTCCGCCACGATGAGGCGTGCGCTGCGGAAGGCCGTGTCGCCGCTCGTGATGGGGCAGGCCACCACGCCGAGCATGGCCAGTATGCCGCCCACGATGCCGAGCCAGTGGTTGCAAATCAGCGTGACGACAGCCGGTGCAGCCGTGTGGAAACCGTTGTTGCCTGCTCCGGCAATCAGTTCGTAGCCGGGAGCAGGTTCGCCGTAGAAGAAATACATGGCCACCGTGGCCCACACCATGGCCACCATGCCTTCGGTAATCATGGCACCGTAGAAGATGGGCCGTCCCAGCCGTTCGTTTTCGATGCACCGTGCCATGAGTGGGCTTTGGGTGGAATGGAAACCGCTGATGGCACCGCAGGCGATGGTGATGAAGAGGCAGGGGAACAGCGAGTCGGTGAACGAGGCATCCGTGGCAGCACCTTTATTGCCCAGTCCGTCCCAGAGTTCGGGGAGTTGGGGCATCTCGACGAAGAGGCAGACCATCAGCGCCACCGCCATGAAGAGCAGGGAGAAGGCAAAGAGGGGGTAAATCTTGCCGATGATCTTGTCGATGGGCAACATGGTGGCCAGCACGTAGTAGGCAAAGATGACCAGCGTCCACAGGAGGGTGGAGCCACAGAGGTGGCCCAGGATGAGTGCGGGGCTGTAAACGAACACGGCCCCCACCATGATGAGCAACAGCACGGAGAAAACCATCACGGCTGTCCGTGCTTTGTGGCCCAGGAAGCGGCCCACGATTTCGGGCAGCCCGGCTCCGCCCAGTCGCACGGAGAGCATCCCGACCATGTAGTCGTGTACGGCTCCGGCGAAGATGCAGCCCAGCACTATCCACAGATAGGCCGCAGGGCCGAATTTCGCTCCCATGATGGCGCCGAATATGGGTCCCGTTCCGGCAATGTTGAGGAACTGCACCATATATACTTTCCAAGCGGGCATGGGGATATAGTCCACCCCGTCGGGATGTGCCAGTGCCGGCGTCGGGCGTTGGGCATCGGGCTGCATGATGCGTTCCACCAGACGGCCATAAAAAATGTAGCCCACAATGAGGGCTATGAGTGAGAGGGTGAAAGATAACATGGGGAGATGATATAATGAGATAATGTATAATTTATAATGTATAATGAAGCCTACGACCATGACATCGGCGTAGCCTTCATTATACATTATAAATTATACATTATAAATTTTCTTACGCTTTGGCAAGCGGAGATGCTTGGGTGTAAGTGCGTGCGGCGAGTTCCTTGTCGAGCACGTAGAGACCGTAGCCGCCGGCATCGCCGAGCATACGGAGGTTGTCGATGATGTTTTGGGCATTTTCTTCCTCTTCTACCTGTTCGTCGATAAACCATTTGAGCATGCTTTGGGTGGCATAATCGTTTTCGGCGGTGGTGAGTGCGAAGAGGTTGTTGATGAGTGCGGTTACCTTCTGTTCGTGTGCCAGTGTGCTTTCAAATACGTCGAGTGCCGACTTCCATTCCGTGGGAACGGCATCGATGGGGCGCAGGTTGACACGTCCGCCGCGCTGCAGCACGTAGTTGAAGAAGATGCGTGCATGGTCTTGTTCTTCGCGGAACTGCACTTCGTACCAATTGGCCATGCCGGGTTTGCCTTCGGCGGCGCACCAGGCAGACATAGAGAGATAAAGGTAGGCCGACCACATTTCGGCATTGATTTGGGCGTTGAGCGCCTCTTCTACTTTTTTGTTAAGCATGAGATGTATGTTTTTTTATGTTTGGCGTGGCAAAGATAGTGCAAGGCGAGAGCAAAGAAAAACAAAAGCCGCAGGATTTTGATTTTTCTTTGCCGAGCCGCCGCCTATCTTCGCGCAGCAGAGTAGTGCAAGGCGAGAGCAAAGAAAAACAAAAGCCGTGCAAGGTGAGAGAAAAGGCAATAAAAAACATAAGTTTTTTTTAATGCCTTTTCCGAACCGCAGCCGGCTTTATGTAAAAGCCGAAGGATTTTGATTTTTCTTTGCCGAGCCGCCGCCTATCTTCGCGAAGCAGAGTAGTGCAAGGCGAGAGCAGAGAAAAGAAAAGCCATTTACTACCCCGACTGTTCACCCTCCTTTATACGTTTTTTTATCCGCAAAAAAGCATTCACTCCTTCACACAAAGGCGTTTTCCGGCTGATTTTCAGTTGTTTTGGTGTGAAGGCTTTGTTGTTCAAGCATTCACAGCACAGCGGAACGTTCATACCGCTTACCTCCTGATTGTGAGGCGGTTTTCCGGTGTGAAGGCTTGCTCTTCCAACCCTTCACAAGCGTTCACAGCCCGTGTGAATGCTTCGGAAGTCAGTGTGAATGCTTCGGGAACCGTGTGAATACTTTGAAAACCCAACCCTTCACACTCGAAACCTATGGAAATCAGTGGAAAACGCACGTCGTGTGAAGGAGTGAATGCTTTTTTCGGGAAATAAAATGCGTATATACGCGCGCGCAAAAAGCGTATTCCCAAAACAAAATACGGCTTTTTCAGCGTGATTAAACCGCCTCGTAGACCCAAGCCGGCCGCTGCGTGAAGTGCTCTTCACAAGTCGCCGACTATTTTGCCGGACTCGACGAGTAGGAAAAACAACTCCAGGACTATTTGGCAAGGCATATCGTAAACTCAAAACCTTATGCCTCATCACCCGTTCACATCCGAAACTTCAGTTACATTCATCCCTTCACTGCCCCGTCACGGTCGACGAGCCCGTGCCTACGGTCAGCGTGTAGCTGCCGCCCTTCGTGATGCCCGGGCACGAAAGCAGGATGCCGCCACCCGTAGTTCCGCCGCCGCCCGGCCGGTTGTTGCCTCCGCCGGGTCCCCAGAAGGGGAAAGAGCCCGAGGACGAGCAGGAGTAACCCTCGGGGATGGTAAACGAGGCCAGCGTCGACGAACCGTCCGACAGCGTCACGGCACTCCCCGCCGTAACCGAGCCCGAGCCGCTCACATACGGCTGGGTCGACGCGCTGCTCGACGAAGGCAACGAGTTGCGCCCGCCGATGCCCAGCACGGTGCCGCCCGTAATATATAAGGAGTAGCCACCCTCATCGTTCACGTCAATGCCGCATTCCACAGAGCCTGCTCCCAGAGCCAGGACAGTGCCCCCGCTGATGTACATGTGGCCATTGGAGTCAATGCCATCGTTGTTTGAAGCCATCGACACCACGTTTCCCCCTTGCAGATACATATTCCCGGCCGAATTGATGCCGTCGTCGTGCGCTGTCACCGTCACATTTCCTCCGCTGATGGTCAGTTCCTTCTTGCTCTCGATACCCTCGCTGCCGTTCCCCTTCGTTGTCACCGTCACCTCGCCGCCCGCTATCAGGAGGTTGCCCTCCGCTTTCAGCCCCTTCACCGAAGCCGCCGGCGCGACCACGTTCAGCGTGCCGCCCAGAACGGTCAGTTCCCCCGTGTCCTCCGCTTCGCGGTCCGTTTCGTCTTTGAACGACACCTGCACCCCGTCGTCGCCCACCGCCTCGATGTTCAGCGTGCCGCTTTCCATGTTGAAATACTGGTTACAGTTCACCCCGTCCGTTACAGCCCCCAGCACGTTCAGCGTACAGTTCTTCAGCGTCAGGTACTCCTTGGAAAAAACCGCGTGGTTCGTGCGTCCCGTTACGTTCAGCGTCCCTTTCCCCTTCAGTTCCAAGTGCCCCTTGCACGTGATGCAGCCCTTCCAGTCACCACTCGTGCCATCTGTCAGCGTGTTTACCGTGCCGCTCGCCATGCTCAGTTCAATGCGTTTCCCGTTTTGTATGTCCAGTGCCGCCCCTTTCGGGTTCGTCAGCGTCAGTCCCGCCAGTTCTATTCGCGCCTTGTAGCTCCCTTCGAGGGTCAGTTCGCCGTTGTCCGTCTGTCCCGTAAGGTGGTAGGTAATCTCGCCGCAGGTCGCGTCGCCCGCCTCCTCGCTCTGCACCAGGAAGACGTGCGCCCCGTCCACCGTGGCCTGCACAAAGTCCGCCAGCCGTCCCGCGATGACCACCTGCGCCGTTTCGCCGTTGAAGTCCACCGTCACCGTGCCCTGCGCCACCGGTGTGCGGTCGAAGAACAGTTCTGCCACCTCCGTCAGCTCAAAGGCGTGCCCCATGATGTACAGCCGTTCGCCGTCGGAGTAAGGCATTTCGCCCACCTCGTCCGCAGCGTAGGCATACGTCGCGTGGTGGGTCTTCACATATAGCGTTTGGGCTGAGGCAAATAGGGAGCAGTAGGCCGAGAGACACAGGAGGATGATTTTTTTCATGAGAGAGGAAAGGAAAAAGAAGGTTTGTCCATACCGGCCTTGCACTGAGCGGAGAAGAAGCGGGCGCAAAAATCCGGATTTTCACGACAAAATAAATATTTTCTTGCTTTTATATACAAAAAGAATAGACCAAGAGGCCGTATGGCTCGACGAAATGCGCCGGAACGCACAGGTGATGAGGTTTTAGGTTATGAGGTTATAAAGTTACTACTGTAACGCCTGGAAGCCATCCGCTCAAATAGTAACTTTATAACCTCATAACCTAAAACCTCATAACCTAAACCCTCATAACCAGCTCTTTGCGCGCCGCGCTAAGAGCATCGCGCCGCCTCAGGCATACCCGTGCAGTCCGCCCAGCACGTAATTCACGCCGAAGTACGTGATGAGGACTGCCGCAAAGGCCAGGACCACGTAGAGATGGAAAAAGCGCGGACGGCGGAAGCGGCCCAGCGAGGCCGCATGGAGCGGAAGCGCGTAGAGCAGCCACGTGATGAGTGCCCAAACCTCCTTCGGGTCCCAGCCCCAGTAACGGCCCCACGAAACGTCCGCCCAACACGCGCCGAGAAAGATGCCTGCGCCCAGCAGTACCACCGCCGGCACCAGCAGCAGACGGGTGCGGAGCATTCCCAAACGGGCCGGCTGCGACGGACGCACCAGTTCGGCCAAGGCATGGAGGAAGGAAAGCAACAGCAAGGCATAGGCCAACATCGTCAGGCACACGTGCAGGCTCAGCAGCGGCGATTCCAACACCGGTTGCAGTCCCGAGAGCGTCGCCCCCTGCGGATTGAGCGCGGCCACCAACAGGAAAAAGCCCGAAGCCAGCAGCCCCAGCACCCCCATCGGCCCTTCTGTCGAGGGGGCAGCCCCCTGCCGTCCCTTGCGCCCCCCTCGGGCAACCAGTCCCGCCAGCATCACCATCCACGCGCCGCAGAGCATCGTTTCGTAGCCGCTTGCCACCGGCAACCGTCCCCCCACCACGCTGCGCAGCACGATGAACACCGTGAGCAGCAGCCATGCCGTCGCGCAGTACAGCCGCAGTCCGCGCAGCAGGCGCACCGTGCGGCGGTGTGCCGCCTTCTGGCCGTCGCGCAGGCGGAGCAGGAGCACGAAGCCCAGCAGCCCCAGCGTCAGGTTCATGCGCGAGAGCAGCGTGGGCAGGTCGAAAGCGTTGTACAGCCGTTCCGCCCACACGCGCCGGGCCGCCGGGAGCGTCGTGCCGCCGTAGCGTTGCTGGAAACGCGCCGTTGCTGCGATGTCCGCCGCCACGCCGCGCCAGTCCGCCGCCCCGGCGTGCGCCGACAGCTGCGCGAAAGCCGTGCGCACCCACAGACTGTCAGTCTGCGGCAGCACACCGTCGGGCAACGCTTCCGCCGGACCGTGCCACACCACGCCTTGCGCCCCGGGCACGGGAAACAGCCTGAACCACTCGCCGCGCCGCAAGCGGAACACCAAGCTGATGCGGGCATCCACCTCCATGGCGGCAGCCGTCATCGCCCCTTCCCCGGCCAGCAGCGGCCCCAGCCGGTAGCCGTTGAGGAAAAAATCGTTCAGCGAAGCTCGTCGGTCCACGGCTAACCGCTCGCGTAGCGCGCGGCTCTTCACCTCAATCAGCGGCTCGGCGTTCCAGTCGTCCGGCCACAGCACCCAGCCCGTCATCACCTGTTCAGCCGTGAACGCGCCGTACGACGGTTGTCCCGACAGCTTGCGGCAGAAATCGCGTGCCACCGTCTGCAGCGGACAGATGCGGCCTTCGTAGGCCACGAGCAGCCTGCCCACGGCCTCCGCCTCGGTCTGCGGCAAGGCACGCGGCGCAGCCGTGGCCCATCCTGCCGCCACGCCGCACCACAGCAGGGCCGCCGCCTCCAACCGGCGCAGGGCGCGCCACGTGCGGCGCAGACTGCCGCTGCGCGCCGTCAGTTCCACCACCATGGCCAGCAACAGCAGCGCGTAGCCGGCATAGGTGAGCGGCCTGCCCCAAGGGTCGCAGCGCACCAGCAGCACGCTGCCCTGCCCGTCGGTGTCGAACGACGACTGGCACAGCCTGACACCCTTCAGGCTGAGCGGACGGTTCATCGCCACCTCCTCGTGGCGGCCATCGGCCAAGAGGTGGCTCACGTAGTCGCGCGGTGTGAGCGTGCCGGCGTGGTTCACCACGCTGAACTCCTGCAGTTCGAGCCTGAAGGGCAGGGAAGCCGTTGCTTCGGTCCGTCCCTCGGGAGTGTAATGCTGCACCGGCACGTCCCGGCGCAGGTGCACCGTGCCGCTCTCGGAGGTCAGGGCCGACAGGGCCGCTCCGGCCAGGATGACCGCCAGCGCGCCGTGCCACAGCCACAGCCTCCGGTTACGGCCGCCGGCGCGCTGCAACCACAGCAGGCCGATCACGGCGGTCAGACCCCACAGAACGGCAAACCATGGGGCGTAGTAAATGTGGCGGGCGGCATAGTCCGTGCCATGCAGATAGCCGGTACAGGTGGCGGTGGCCAGCACCGCAACGGTCAGGCCCAGGAGGCCGAAGGCCGTGCGCCGGAGTGAAAAACGGAAAGGGGAAGTTGTCATCGGAAATCCGGGATTATGAGTTTCAAAAGCAGCTCCTGTCAGTGTTTCCCTGCAAGGGTACAACTGTTTCCCTGCAGGGGTACAACTGTTTCCCTGTAAGGGTACAACTGTTTCCCTGCAAGGGTACACTGACGGGAGCCGGTGAAGAAACACCGAAGCCTGCCCCTGGAATGGCGGGGCAGGCTGTCGGATGTGCGGAGGCCGTCGGCATCAGATGGCCTCGATGAAGGCAACCACCGCATCGCGGTCGGCCTTGGGCAGGTTGTAGAAAGCCTCGGTCGAAGCGTAGGCATCGCTTTCGCGGCTGTAGCCGTGCCACATGATAGCCTCCAGCACGGTGCGCGCACGGCAGTCGTGCAGACGGTCGTCCGCCCCCGTGTTCTGCCGGGAAAGTCCCCGGCCCCACAGCGGCGTGGTGCGGCACCAGCCGGTGCGGATGTCGTTTTTCATGAACAGGCGGTGCTGCAGCATGTCCGTGTAAGGCCAGATGGTTTGTTGCGGATAGCGTGGCAGTTCTCCTTGAGCCCGGATGTTGGCCGGAGCCCAATAGTTGTCGTCACCCGTGGTCCACGACGGACGGTGGCAGGCCGTGCAGCCCAGTTGGCCGAACAGTTCCTTGCCCCGCTGCACTTCGGGCGACTGGAGGTTGCGTGCGCGCGGCACGGCCAGTCCTCGGTGCCACACCATGAAGTCGTAGAAGTCACGGTCCGTCATCTCGTCCTCGAAGTTGTGGAACGGGTTGTTGCCCTGGTCCGTTGCCGGCGAGAGCAGTGCCTTCACGGCCTCGGCCACCCCTTCGCGGGTGCCGTTGGCGTAGTAGGGCGACGAGGGGTCCTTGAGAATTTCCTGCAACACGTTGTCGTTCTCGCTCATGGCCAGTGCCCAAGCCTGCGTGGTGTACAATTTGCGACGGTCCGAGCGCGTCACGTTGGTGATGTTCCAGATGGCGTTCGCGCCCGCCCCGTCTTGCAGCGAGGCACGCGTCAGTGCATAGGTGAACCGCTTGATGGCGCGTGTGCCGTCGGCCAGTGTGTACCAGGCACCCGGTGCCCAGTCGTTGGCGGCGGCATCCCACATGGACGGGTTCAGCTCCGCGTGGCGCGCGGCGGCCTGGTATTGTGCTTTGAGCGAGTCGTCGGGGATGGCATCGAGCAGTCCCGAGCCGTAGATGCCGATGGTGCTCTCCAGCCGCACCTCGTAGTTGGTGGGAGCCGGCTTGGTGTTGAACGCCTGCGGGTCGATGGTGATTTCGGGGTAGATGAGGCTGTACGTTTCGCCGTCGGCAAAGCGGAGGGGCAGCGCGCCGTCCGTGGCCTCGTGCCAGCTGATGTGGATGCCGCTCTCGTCGACGGGCGGCAGGAAGGGTGCGGCGGCCTTGGTCTGCGGCATGCCCGTGAGTTCCGTCACGTAGCTGTTGGCGGCGTAGGCATTACCGTTGGCATCCGTGCCGGCAGTGGGATGGTACACCACCAGAAGATAACCGTTGCCGTAAGTGTTGGCGTTGTACGTCGATTGGCGTTGGCCGTGGCCGTAGGCCGGGTGGCAACTGATGCACGACTGGCGTACCCAGGCGGGTCCGAGGCCGTTGAACGGCTTGGTGCTGAAGTTGTAGTTGCGTTCAAAGAAAGTTTCGCCGTTCTTGAAACTTTGGGACAGCCCTTGGGCGGTGGTGGCCGGCGTTTCGTCCTCGTAGGAGCTTTGGCTCACGTTGAGGGTGGTGCCCAGCTGGCCGCCGGGGTACCATTCGGCTTGGCTGAAATTGCCCACGGCTTGTCCCACGTAGTTGATGTCCTCGCCGTTGGCGGTTCCGGCGGGCGTGGTTATGTCCTCGTCATCAGAGCAGGCGGCAACGGCCAGCGCGGCGAGGGGGATGAGAAATAGTTTCTTGAGCATATTGGGGGAAATTTTGGGTGTATTGCTAAGGTTATAAGTTATTAGGTTATGAGGTTATTGCTGTAACTCGGTTATCAGGTGATAAGGTTATGAGGTTATAAAGTTACTATCATAACTCGGTTATCAGGTTACGAGGTTATGAGGTTATAAAGTTACTATTTGAGCGGATGGTTTCCAGACGTTACAGTAGTAACTTTATAACCTCATAACCTAATAACCTCATAACCTCAGCCATAACCTCATCACCCGGGAGCGTAGCGACCTTAACTCAGTTCCGCAGAATCCATTGCGCCGCTTCGCTCAGTGCGGCATCCAGCTCATTGCAGGCAGCGATGGCCTGCTCCACCTGCGACGCATTGTAGTAGAGCACGAACGGTTTGGGACATGCCTGGATGCGCGCCTTGGCCGTACGGATGGCCTCCGTGACCCGCGTGTCGAGGTCGGCGTTGTACTTTTGCAGATAGGCGTGCAGGCTCAGCGACTCGTTGCGCAGCTCGGGCCGGCCGCCCATGTAAGAGTTCTCGATGCTCATGATGTTGTCGTAGAAGTCGTAGAGCGAACGCTCGCTGAAGGGTGATTCGATGTAGTTCTTGTCCTCGCCCGTGAAAGGCTTGCCCATTTTCGTGTTGCCCACCTCGTCGGCAATCGAGGCACAGCCCGCTTCGAGAATGGCCTCCACCGCTTTGCGCACAGAGGCATACGTGCTGCCTGGCTGCCCGGCGAGGAGGAAATTCTGTCCGTAGGAGAGTCCCGTGCCCGCTATGGAGCAGGGCCATTCCATGTCCTCTTCCACCTTGGCGCGGTGGTCAGCCGGCGCGTTCTCGTTCCACGAAACCTCCATCTGCCAGCATTTGTTGCGCAGGTCGCCCGCCACGGCGGTGGCGAAGATAAGTTCGTTCACACCCGTCACGCTGTATTTCCCTTCCAGGGCCGTGCCTTCGTAGCGGTCAGTGCCGCGCAGGTCGGCCGCCGTGCGCGGTGCGCCGTTGCGGAAAATGATGAACTCGATGCCGTGGAAGCCCAGCAGTTCCGGCCCCAGTTTGTTGCCGGCATAGGCATCGCCCGTGTAATAGGCGGGTTCGCCCACGTGACCGTCAGCGTAACTGTCCATCTCGCGGATCTGCGTCGTGTTGTTCAGTGCCACGGCCAATCCCTGGAGGTCCAGCGGCCACGTGTCGATGTGCGGGTCGATGCCGAAGTCGGTGGCTGCGCCGAAGAGGAAGGCCTCGCTCGTTTCGTAGTTGGCCCGCGCTTGGATAAAGATGTCGCAAGCCTCTGCCACGTCGGCATCGGTGAGCGTCTGCGGCGCATTCTGCAATTTCAGCTTGATGGCATGGAGCGCATCGAAGAGTTGCGCCGTGGAGTCGGCCAGCTGGGCGTAAGTGGGGTGGAGCGTAGCGTCGATGTACTGCCGGGTGATGGCCTTCAGCTCCATTTCCTGCACCTCGTCGGTGCCTACGGTCGTGGTGTCGTCGTCGCTGCACGCGGTAAAGGCCGCCAGCGAGAACAGGGCGCAGCACAGGGCTGCGGAAAACTTGGATTTTTTCATAATTGTTTGGATGGATGATTAACGATGGAGGAGGGGGTGAGGTTATCTTCATAGGTTATGAGGGATTAGGTTATGAGGTTATAAAGTCACTGCTGTAACGCCTGAATACCATCCACTCAAATAGTAATATTATAACCTTATAACCTCATTCCTCATAACCCCATATTTATTTTACAAAGAACCCTTGGTACACAATGCCCAACGAGACGGACGGCTCGTCGTTCAGCTCCTTGTGAAGGAAGGTTTGGGCAAACTGCGCCTTGACGGCAATCTGCTTGATGGGGAAATAGTTCAGGCCCACCGTGAGCGTGCGGCGCAACGTCTGGCGGTAGTCCTGCATGCCCGAGGCCGGAATGTAGGTGTCGCTCTGGTCGTAACGCCCGAAGACGTACAGCTGCTGCTCACGCTGCTTCAGCGGAGCGATTTGCGAGAAGATGTCGTAGCCCGCCTCCAGACCGACGGCGTAAGCCTGTTCGCCCACGAAGCTCTTGTCCGTCGGGGCGTTGTTCGACGTGAGGTTTTTCTTGATTTGGCTGATCTGCGCCGCATCGTCCAGGTGGCCGTAGTCCGCCGAGCCGTGGATGCGCCAGTTGTGTCCCGTATAGGAAAAGTCGAAGCAGCCCACGAGCACGCGGCCCTTCACATCGGCGTATTTCTTGCGGTTGCCGTTCTCGTCCTCGCCGGACAGGTCGTTCGGGTAGGAGTTGTGCATCGAATTGCCCACGTAGCCGCTCACGCCCAGCCGCAGTCCGGGCGCGGCATACCAGTCGGCGCGGGCGGCAAAGCCGAGACGGTTGGCCACACTGAACTCGAAGGGAGAGTAGGAACCGCTCTGTATCCACGTGTCGCGGGTGAAGTTCAGCGCATTCAGCCCTGCCACGGCCTGCACCTCGTAGCGCCACGCGCCGGCGCGTCCCCAGAGACTGATACCCGTTGAGTGCCACGTGCAAGGCAGCACCCGGCTCTCGCCCTCCGGACGGTCAACGGTAAAGAAGTTGAGTGGCTCGTGGTGAGCGTTGGTCAGGCCCACCGGCACGGTGATGTGGCCCGCACGGAGGTGGAACTCACGGCAGAACTCCCGTTCCAGCCAAAACTGTTCCAGGGCCACTTCGCCGCCGCGCTCCAGTTCCTGTTCCCAGTCGCCGCCTTCCTCATACTCCTGCTCGTAGCTGCCGCCCGTGCCGCCGTGTTCAAACTCAATCTCGGTGTAGAACTTCCAGCGGCGTCCAAAGTCGTAGCCCAGGCTCAGCGTGACGTGTGGCAGGTCCATCCGTCCGTGCGAAGGGTCGTTGCGGTACTTCGCCGGGTTCTGGTAGCGGTAAATGTTGTCCGAGTAAAAATTGCGGCTGTACACCGCTTCGCCGTAGCCGCCCACCTGCAAGCGGTGAGCAGGCTGCGCTTCCTGCCGCGTGGGGGCGCAGCAATGAGCCGGTTGAGCCACCGCCGTGTCCGGACCGCAGCAGGCGGCATGCCGATGGGGCAGGCTGTCCGCAGCTTCGCGCACCGGCGTCTCCGCACGGTCGGGCATTGCGCTGCAAAGCATCAGGCCGCACAGCGCGTTCAACAAATTGTTCGTCATTTTGCTAAATTTTTTGTTACTGATTACGGCTGCAAAATTACGGGGGCACGCTGCCGGCCGAAATAGCCGCAATGTGGCATAATCCGGCGGCTGTGGTGAAGTGGCTGTAAGGGGAGTCTAACCACCGGAACGTGAAAAATACCCACTTTTGGGGACTGACAATAAAAAAGAAAAAGGACTATCTTTGCCGCGCTATGCATTATAATATATATAAGGAGACAGATCATATCTGCGACGTTATCTGCGATGAGCCTTCGCTGCTGCAGATGATGTCGCGCTTCGACATACCGCTCGGGGTCGGCGACCAGACCGTAGAGCAGGTGTGCCGGGCCAACGGGGTGCACACGCCGACGTTCCTGGCGGTGGCCAATTTCATCAAGCGCGGCGCACGCGGTGCCGCAAACGACCTGGAGCGCGTTTCGGTGCGCTGCCTGACGGACTACCTCAAGCAGGCGCACTCTTATTTCCTCGACTTCCAGCTGCCGGCCATCCGACGCAAACTCCTGGAGGCGCTTGACTGCTCGCAGACCAACGAGGTGTCGTACCTTATCCTCAAATTCTACGACGAATACATGGCCGAGGTGCGCAAACACATGCAGCACGAAAACCGCAAGGTGTTCGGCTACGTGGAGGAACTGCTTCAGGGACGGCGCCCGGCGGACTACTCCATCGCGCAGTTCGCTCGCAGCCACAGCAGCATCGACGTGAAGTTGCAGGAGCTGAAGAACATCATCATCAAGTACTATGCGCCGACCGAGAAGGCGGAGCTGCTCCACACGGTGCTCTTTGATATTTTCACCTGCGAAACCGATTTGCGCATACATTGCAGTGTGGAGGACGAGCTCTTCGTGCCGGCCGTTGCCATCCTCGAAGAACAAATCGCTCTCAACCAACAGCCCGAAGAGGCGCGGCCGGACGACCGCCAAACGGACGATTCGCTCTCCGAACGCGAGCGCGAGATTGTTCACTGGGTGGTCTGCGGACTGTCGAACAAGCAAATCGCCTCCCGCCTCTTCATCTCCCTCAACACGGTCTTGACACATCGCAAAAACATTGCCCGAAAGCTCAACATACACTCTGTGGCGGGGCTCACCATCTACGCCATCGTCAACAAGATTGTCGAGATAGAGGATATATCCGGGGCGGGCGCGTCCTGAACCGACGCTTTGCCTTGCAAAATGCAGCTTTTGTGGCTACTTATCGGCGCAAATGCCGGTCAACTCCGCCTTTTGTAGCCAAAAAACGTGAAAATCAGGCAGGAAGGCTTGGCACGGTGGTACATAATGCCTAACTTGCGCCGCGAAAACAGCGTTTTTTCAAAGCAATAACCCCAAAACAAACTACACAATGAAGAGCTTAAAGCTATTTTTGCCGCTGGCAGCAGCCGTGATGCTCACCGGTTGTGTCAGCAAGAAGCAACTGACAGAAGCGCAGGCACGTTACGACCAACTCAAAACGGAACACGCGCAACTCCAGCAGGATTACAACGAAGCCAAAGTGCGCATTGCAGAATATACCTCCGACTCCAAAAGCCTGGCTGCGCGCCTGGCCGAAGAACAGCAGCGCAACAAGGAAATGAAAGAGGCTTATGCCAAACTGCAAACGTCCTATCAAAGCAATGTCCAGCAGGGCAACGTGAACATCTCGAAGTTGGTGGACGAAATCAACGCTTCGAACAAATTCATCAAGCAGTTGGTGGACGCCAAGTCGAAGAGCGACTCCCTCAACCAGGCACTGACCAACAAACTCACCCGTTCGCTCACCCGCGATGAGATGAAGGAGGTAGACGTGCAGGTGCTCAAAGGCGTAGTCTACATCTCGCTGGCTGACAACATGCTCTACAAGAGCGGAAGCTACGAAATCGGCGACCGGGCCGGCGAAACGCTGCAGAAGATTGCCAAAATCATCATGGACTACAAGGACTACGACGTGCTGGTGGAGGGAAATACCGACAATGTGCCCATTTCGCAGAAGAACATCCGCAACAATTGGGACCTCTCCGCTCTGCGCGCTTCCTCAGTGGTGCAGGCGCTGCAAAACCAGTACGGTGTCGACCCCAAACGTCTGTCTGCCGCCGGCCGGGGCGAGTACAATCCCATCGCGTCGAACGACACGGAAGTGGGCAAGCAGCGCAACCGCCGCACACAGATTATCATCACGCCGCAGCTTGACCAGTTCATGGACCTCATCGACGAGGCTCCCGATCAGGAAAAGTAAACGGCCACACACATCCAACCATCTACCGCAGCCCGCCGGCGAAGCTACCCACGCTTCCGGCGGGCTGCGTTGTTTTTGTTTGCGTCTTTTCTACTGAATTACCATAAATATAGGCTGCGGTTTGATAAAGAAAATGCAAATCCAGGGGCTTTGTTTTTCGTTCTTCGCTCGCCTTGCACTATCTTTTGATAAGATAGGCTGCGGTTCGGAAGAGCAAAAAACAAATCTTTCAGCTTTGTTTTTCGTTCTTCGCTCACCTTGCACTATCTTTTGATAAGATAGGCTGCGGTTCGGCATGAAAAAAGAAAATCCTGCGGCTTTTCTTTTTGTCCTGCGCTCACCTTGCACTATCTTTGCCGGCGTGAAGACAAAGGGGTGCCGCGCCCGGACCGATACGGAGGCTCTGGAAACAACGGCTGAGATCATACCCTTACGACCTGATGCAGTTAATGCTGCCGTAGGCATTGCTCACCCACATCCTGCCCTTTTTCTGACGAGCGCTGGGCAGGGCGCAAGTGCAATTCCTTTGCTTCGCAATGTTTCACTTTTTATTTCTTATCATCATGAAAGTATTGCTGAACAACAAGGAGCTGCAGACCGAAGCCCAAAACATCGTGGAACTGATTGAACAACTCGGTCTGCCTTTGCAGGGCGTAGCCGTCGCTGTGGCCGGAAAAATCGTGAAACGTACTGAATGGGCAGCAACAGACCTTACTGAAGGTTGCCAGGTAACCGTTATCAAAGCCGCTTGTGGCGGATAGGCAGACCGTGTTCCGGGATGCAGCACTGCTGAATCCCGATGGCTGACCATGAAGTCCCCAACGTGTACACACAATAGATATATAAAAATACCCCTTCCCTTATGCAAAAACTGAAAATAGCCGACCGCGAATTTTCCTCCCGCCTTTTTTTGGGCACAGGCAAATTCCGCAGCAACGAAGAGATGCGCCGGGCCATCGAAGCCTCCGGTAGTGAGATGGTCACCGTGGCCATGAAACGCATCGAGCTGGACGATGCCGACGATGATATGCTCTGCCACATCCAGAACGACAACATACAACTCCTGCCCAACACCTCCGGCGTGCGCGATGCCGAGGAGGCCGTCTTTGCCGCCCAACTCTCGCGCGAAGCCTTCGGCACCAACTGGCTGAAGCTCGAAATCCACCCCGACCCGCGCTATCTGCTGCCCGACAGCGTCGAGACGCTCAAAGCCACCGAGGCTTTGGCCAAAATGGGTTTCGTGGTCTTGCCCTACTGCCAGGCCGACCCCACCCTGTGCAAGCGCCTGGAGGAAGCCGGTGCGGCTGCCGTGATGCCCCTCGGCGCACCCATCGGCACCAACCGTGGCCTGCGCACCCGCGACTTCCTCCGCATCATCATTGAGCAGGCCTCCGTGCCCGTGGTCGTCGATGCCGGCATCGGAGCCCCCAGCCACGCCGCCGAGGCCATGGAGATGGGTGCTTCAGCCTGCTTGGTCAACACTGCCATCGCCGTGGCCGGACAGCCCGCCGCCATGGCCGCCGCTTTCAAGAAGGCTGTCGAGGCCGGACGAGAGGCTTACGAGGCCGGACTGCCCGCACAGATTTTCAATTTTGAGGCACAGGCCAGCTCACCCCTCACTGCATTTCTCGACCAATAGCTCTTGAAGAAAAATGTTTTCGGAAGAATTAAAACAATACAGCTGGGACGAAACCACCGCCGCCATCGCCGCCAAAACCTCCGCCGACGTGGAGCGCGCCTTGGGAAAGGCACACCTTGACCCCGACGATTTCATGGCGCTCATCTCCCCTGCGGCAGAGCCCTACCTGGAGCAGATGGCCCGCCTCTCGCGCCGCTACACCGAGGAGCGGTTCGGGCGCACCGTGTCGATGTTCATCCCCCTCTACCTCACCAACTCCTGTACCAACTCCTGCGTCTATTGCGGCTTCCACGTGGCCAACAAAATGAAACGCACCATCCTCACACCCGAAGAGACCGTGCGCGAGTACGAAGCCATCAAACAGCTCGGCCCCTTTGAGAACCTGCTCATCGTGACGGGCGAAAATCCTGCCAAGGCCGGCGTGCCCTATCTCGCCAAGGCGTTGGATCTGGCCAAACCTTATTTCTCCAATCTCAAAATTGAGGTTATGCCCCTCAAGGCCGAGGAGTACGAGGAACTGACGCACCACGGCATGAACGGAGTTATCTGTTTCCAGGAAACCTACCACCGCGAAAACTACCGCCTCTACCATCCGCGCGGCATGAAGTCGAACTTCGAGTGGCGCGTCGACGCTTTCGACCGCATGGGGCAGGCCGGGGTTCACTCCATCGGCATGGGCGTGCTCATCGGGCTGGAAAAGGAGTGGCGCACCGACCTCACCATGCTCGCACGCCACCTGCGCTATTTGCAGAAGCACTATTGGCGCACCAAGTACAGCGTGAACTTTCCCCGCATGTGCCCGGCCGAAAACGGCGGCTTCCAGCCCAACTGCCTCATGACGGACCGCGAACTGGCACAGCTCACCTTCGCCATGCGCATCTTCGACCATGACGTGGACATCTCCTACAGTACGCGCGAGCGGGCCGACTTCCGCGACCACATGGCCACCCTCGGCGTAACGACCATGTCGGCCGGCAGCCGGACGGAGCCGGGCGGTTACACCACCCACCCCGACGCGCTCGAACAGTTCGAGGTGAGCGACCCGCGCCCCGTGCCCGAGGTGGCAGCCGCCCTGCGTCGCATGGGAGTGGAGCCGGTGTGGAAAGACTGGGATGGCTCGTTCGACGCACTCAAGAAACGCTTGGCCTGACTTCTCCTCCCCGCTGTCAACGGGGTGGGAGAGGGGCGCGAGGGCTACGTTGCGCCCCACCTCCATACCTTATCATACTTTTGAAAGTAGAAGATTGTGAGTTGATAGTAGCATTTGCTTTCAGGTTATGAGGTTAGGATGAAACGATTGATGGAAGATGGATGGCCGCATCAAGTAATTTTATAACCTCATAACCTCATCCCTCATAACCTCCAAACTAAAATTGATAGCATCATGGAAACAGAAACCCGATACCACCGTCAGCTCCTCCTGCCCGAGATAGGGCCGGAAGGACAGCAGTTGTTGCGCCGCGCCCGCGTGCTCTTGGTTGGCGTGGGCGGCCTGGGCAGTCCCATCGCCCTCTACCTGACCGGCGCCGGGGTGGGCACGCTCGGACTGGTCGACGACGACGTTGTCAGCCTTACCAACCTCCACCGTCAGGTGCTCTACGGCGAGAGCCTGCTGGGGCGTTCCAAAGCCGAGGAAGCCGCCCGGCGGCTCACAGACCTCAATCCCGAAGTGAAGATAGAGGCTCATGCCGAACGCCTCACCGCCGACAATGCCGAGCGGCTCGTTTCGCAGTACGACATCGTGGTGGACGGCTGCGACAACTTCGCCACGCGTTACCTCATCGACGACACCTGTGCCGCTCTTCACCGTCCCTACGTTTACGGGGCCGTGTGCGGTTTTGAAGGCCAGGCCTCCGTGTTTCACTTCGGCTCCGCGCCCCGCCGTTATCGCGATCTCTATCCCGATGAGGCGGCCGTGCTCTCCATGCCCCACCCGGGCAAGGCCATCGTCGGCATGACGCCCGGCGTGGTGGGCAGCGTGATGGCACAGCAGGTGGTGCAGCTCATTTGTGGCTATGGCCGGCCGCTCTGTGGCCGCCTGTGGACCATCGACCTCCGCACCATGGAGAGCCAGTTGCTCGATTTCTGAACCGCCCTTCAGCCTTCGTTTCACGCCCTCCGCGTGTTTTCCGCCCGTCTGCGGCTCCGGACCGACGCGGCGCGGCGGACGAGCGGCGAAATGTTAAAATCGAAAATGTCGATTTGGCGTTTCGAGGAAAAAGTGCTACCTTTGACATGTAGAAAGGAAGAAACCCTCGTCCGAAGGTTCCTTCCTTTTTTCATGCCCCGATTTTCGACGAAACAGGTCGCGGAACGGGGTCAACAAGTCCAGGAGTTGAAAAAACAAGTCCAGGAGTTGAAAAAACAAGTCCAGGAGTTGTAATTTCTACTCGCCGAGTTGTTGCTGCCAATCCCGAACCCCGATTTTCTACCCGGCGAAGCGGCCAAACTTATCCGCCCGTTGTGTTCTGTTTTGGCGTATTCTTTGTGTCTGAAGGTTAAATATGTTAAAGTCACTCAGTCGTTGTTTCGTCGGCTTGCCTGTGTAGAACATCCACAACTGACTAAATTCTCCTTAGTTGTCTTTGTAGTTGTCTTGGTCTTTAATTACGACAATGTAGACAACAAGTGACAATTTTTTCTGGCGGATAAGTTGTTTGCAGTTGTCCTTGTTGTTGTCATTTAAATATGATTGTTTTTGTTCTTCGCTCGCCTTGCACTATCTTTGCCCCTCAAAAGACAACATGAACCCGATAGAAATCATCGAAAGATACTATGCGGACAACAAACCGCTGCATGATTTGTTGCTGTTGCACAGCCGGCAAGTGACCGAACGGGCACTGAGTATTGCTGACCGACACCCGGAAATGCAGCTCGACCGCCATTTCATCGAACAGGCCGCCATGCTCCACGATGTGGGCATCTTCCTCACCGATGCCCCGGGCATACATTGCCACGGCAAGGAACCCTATCTGCTCCATGGCTACTTGGGCGCACAACTGATGCGCAGCATTGGGCTCGACCGCGTGGCCCGCGTTTGCGAACGCCACACGGGAACCGGACTTACACCGGAACAAATCATGCGGCAGAACCTGCCCCTGCCACCCGGCGACTACCGGCCCGAAACGCTGGAGGAACAACTGATTTGCTACGCAGATAAGTTTTACTCCAAAAGCCATCCGAAAAGAATCCGCAACATCGCCGACACGGCCCGCAGCTTGGAAAAGTTTGGCAGTGAAGGCGTGAAGATGTTCCTCCACTGGGCGGAAATTTTTGAAAATCATACCGTGGAACAGCGTGGGTGACAGCACCCGTCGCCCCACGGTTTCTGACTACTATGCGATTTATCTCCCTCCTGATATGTTTCCTGACAGCCACGGCGTGTATCGTGGCAGGGTATGCAGGCTTTGTGCCGGCCAGTTCAGCGGCGGCGCACGAAGCGGCGGCCTTGTCGGATACGGCGGTTGACACCGTGCCGCCGGCTGATACGACGAGGCTGCCCAATCTCCCGACCGATACCGCCCGGACCGCCCCGCGCGACACCGTGGCCGACAGCCTGACGCGCCGACACACGTTGGTGAACGACAGTGTGCCGACCGATACGGCGCGGACCGACACCGTGAAAACACGAAAGCCGGGCATCGACGCGCCGGTGGAGTACGAAGCCGCTGACTCCATGGTCTACGATGCCGAAACCGGCATGGCTTTCCTCTACGGCAATGCCAAGGTGAGCTATCTCGACATGACGCTGGATGCAGCCCGCATTGCCATGAACCTGGACTCCAGCCTGGTGCACGCAGAGGGGAAGCCGGACAGCACAAAGGCCGGCGGACTCGACGGAAGACCTGTGTACAAACAGGGGAGCGACCAGTACGACAGCGACAGGATGTCCTTCAACTTCAAGACCAAGAAGGGCTTTATCCAAAACACGGCCACCACACAGGGCAACGGCTTCGTGCAAAGCCAGAAGTCCAAGCGCACGGACGACGGCACGCTCTACCTGGAGCATGCCAAGTACACCACCTGCGACGCCAAGCACCCGCACTTCTACGTCAGCCTCTCCAGGGCCAAGGTGCGCCCCGGTAAGGAAATGGTGTCGGGCCCGGGCTACCTGGTAGTGGAGGACGTGCCCCTGCCGCTGGCCATCCCCTACGCCTTCTTCCCCTTCAACAAGAAATATTCCTCGGGCTTCGTCATGCCTTCCTATGGCGACGAAACGAGTCGCGGATTTTACTTGCGCGACGGTGGATATTACCTGGCGCTGAGCGACTACATGGACCTCAAACTGCTGGGCGAAATCTACACCAAAGGCTCGTGGGGCATCAGTGCCGAAACCAATTACACCAAGCGTTACCGCTACCGCGGCAACCTCTACTTCAGCTATCTGCGCACGGTGGAAGGCGAGAAGAACATGCCCGACTATGCCGTGACAAAGAGCCTCAAGGTGCAGTGGACCCACACCAAGGACTCGAAAGCCAGTCCCAACTCGTCGTTCTCCGCCCGCGTGAACTTTGCCTCCGAAAACTATGAGCGCAAGAACCTGGAGAGTATGTACAACCCCCTCTCCTATACGCAGAGCACCCGCGCCAGTTCTGTGAGCTTCAGCCACACGTTTCCGGACATAGGCCTGACCATTTCCGGCTCCGGCAACCTCACGCAGAACATGCGCGACTCGTCCATCGCCGTCACCCTGCCGGACCTCAGCGTGTCGTTGGCGCGCTTTTACCCCTTCCGCCGCAAGCACCAGGTGGGCAAGGAGCGGTGGTATGAGAAGATTTCCATGTCGTACACCGGACAGATGTCCAACTCCATCACCACCAAGGAGGACAAGTTGCTCAAGTCGAACCTCATCAAGGACTGGCGTAACGGCATGCAGCACCGCATTCCCGTGGATGCCACCTTCCAGCTGTTCAAGTACGTCAACATTTCACCCACCTTCTCCTTCCGCGACCTGATGTACGCCACGCGCATCAACCGCTCCTGGGACCGCGAGAAGCAGGTGGAGGTGGCCGACACGACTTACGGCTTCTATAATCTCTACGACTGGAACATGGGCGTTTCGGCCAACACCACGCTCTACGGCTTCTACAAACCGTGGAAAAAGCTCTTCGGCGACAAAATCATCGCCATACGCCACGTGTTCAAACCCACCGTTTCGTTCAGCTATGCCCCGGACTTCACCACTTCACACTACGGCTACGTGAAATACTACGAGAAGGTGGATGCGCAGGGCAACGTGACGAACGTGAAATATTCGCCTTATGCCAGCAACCTCTACGGTTATCCGTCAGGGACGAAGCAGGGCATGGTCACCATGTCCATATCGAACAACCTGGAAATGAAGGTGAAATCCGACCGCGACACCACGGGCGAACGGAAAATATCCCTCATCGACGAACTCTCCGGAACGCTCTCCTACAACTTCGCCGCGAAAACTCAACCCTGGAGCAACTTGAGCACACGCCTGCGCTTGAAACTCAGCAAAAACTATACGTTCTCCATGGCCGCCGTGTTCGCCACTTATGCCTACAAGTTCAACGAAAACGGCCAGGTGGTAACCTCCGACCGCACGGAGTGGAGCTACGGACGCTTCGGACGTTTCCAAGGAATGTCGCAGAATTTGTCCTACACCTTCAACAATCAGACGTGGAGTAAGCTGATGAACAAACTCCACGGACGCAAGGACAATGAAGGCCCTGAAACCGCCGGTGAGGACGACGAGGACGACACCGAACTGGAGGACGCGAACGTGGACCCCGACTTGCTGGCGGCACGAAAGGGGGGCAAGGAAAAGAAGAAGCAAAAGGCCAAGGTGGATGAAGACGGTTATATGACCTTCTCCCTGCCCTGGTCGTTCACGCTCTCCTATGGCATCACCATGGCCGAGGACCGCTCCAAGCAGATCAACGTCAGGCGGATGCGCTATCCTTATTCCTTCACCCAGTCGCTCAACGCCTCGGGTTATCTGCGCATTTCGGAAGGATGGAACATCAGTTTCTCTTCAGGATACGACTTCAATCAGCACGAAATCTCCATGACGACGATGTCCCTCTCGCGCGATTTGCACTGCTTCGAGATGACGGCCTCTGTAGTCCTCAAGCCTTACTCTTCGTTCAACTTCACCTTCCGCGCAAGGGCCTCGGAGTTGACCGATGCCCTGAAGTGGGACAAACGAAGTGCCTACTCCACCAACGTGGAGTGGTATTGACAACCGCCAGCCGGGGCGGCGCGCAACGGCAGCCGGGAACCATGCCGGCTACCTTCTCTCCCGGCCATTTTATTTCGGAAAACCTAAATCCCAAACTATACTTAATATGAACATCAAAACCATTGCAACAGCATTATTGGCGGCTTGCGTATGCTACGCCTGCGACAGTGACAACGACAACGAGTACCACAGCACGTACTTCTACCCCCTCAGCAGCAGCGGCATCGAAACGTATGCCGACCAGACGGTTGACTCCGTGCGCGTTATCAGTTTCGACTCCTGGTCGTTGGAAAACAACTGCGACTGGTGCGTCGTTTCCTCCAATGGCCAGCAGGCTCCGCTCCAGATTACCATACCTGCGGGCTATATGGCATCTTCGCGCCTCGACTTCGCCCTCCAGCCCAACCAAACGGGCCGCCTGCGCACCAACCGCATCGCCGTGGTCAGCTCTTACGCCAAAGTGGGCACCGTCTCGCAGGTGCTGGTGCAATATCCGCACTTGAACATCCAATACCCTGATGGCGTTATTTCCGGCTCCGGCTCTGATTATGCCTGCAAGTACAGCCTGAGCATCGCGGCCGCCGGCGTGGCTCCCTCGGGCAGCAAGCCGTATGTGAAATTCATTGTCTATACGGACGATGCACGCCTCAGTTCTTCCGCCGACTGGCTCGTGCCCGCCGAAACTTCAGGTTTTAATAAATATGAGGCCGTCAAGGTGGAGCTCAACGCGGAGGCTAACCCCGGCACCGAGGAGCGTACGGCCACCCTCACCCTTACTTCAAACGGTGTGAGCACCCCCATCACCATCTCCCAGCTCGGACAAAAAGAAGAACAGTAAAAAAAGCCCGCTTCTGCGCTCACGTAATTCAAAATAAAGCATTACCTTCGCACCGGCTTTGAAAAAGAGGCCGAAGCAAGGTCCCGTAGCTTAGCTGAATAGAGCGTCAGATTCCGGTTCTGAAGGTCTTGGGTTTGAATCCCAACGGGATCACAGAAAACAATAATGCCAAGCAGCATCTCATGGTGTCGCTTGGCATTTTTCTTGTGCGTTTATGTCAGGGGGTATGCCCCGTAAAACGATTGTTGCGCGTTGTCAGTTTCCCGCCCACTCAAAGTGCTGGTAGTCCTTACTGTTTTTCCAACTGCCGCCCCACCGGAAACCGTGTTGGGTGAAAAGCCGGTGGCAAAGGTCGCCGGGAATAATCTTGTAGGGGAAACGGCGAGAACGGTCCAGGTAGCGGGTGGCGGTGGAAGGCTCGCAGACGGACTTGCCGCCGGGGAGTTTCTTGTAGTAGGGGTTGTAGAGCGGATTGATGTCGATGGCTAAGCCCAGGCCGTGTTTGGAAATCTTGCGGGTGTGGGATATGTAACGAAAATTGAACGCCGAGGTGTTGTTGGCCCGCATGGAACGCTCATCTTCGGCATCCCAATAATCCACCAGGCGCATCCGTTCGATAGGATAGCCGTTTTCAAAGAGCTGGAGGAAGATGTCGGCAACGGTTTGGGCAATCCGCTTGTTCACCACCAGTTCCCCTACCACCGCTTTCCCCTCGGCTGTGCGGTGCAGGCAGCGCACGTAGCGCAGGTCGGTGCGCGGTATGCCACAGTTGGCCTTGTAACTTTTGCCCTGCATGATTCGGAAAATGCTGTCGGGCAGTTCGCTGACGGAAAAGAAAACTGCCGCGCCCTGCTGCTGCCATACGTGATCGGGCACTTCCTGGCCCGGAGAATAGGTGAGGGCTGCCGGGGCCGAATTGGCGCATTCGACCGGCGCGCCGCAGGAGGCATCTGCAGCAGGGCTGGGGAGGGACGGACGGATGGCGCAACAGGTCATCGCGCTCCAGAGAACAAATGAAGAGAGGTAGAAGGGCATGTCGTGAAATGTGTGGAAGTGAAGTGAATAGTCAGAGGGATTGGACAGCCTTGTACAGACGTTGCAAAGCTTCTTGCAGCAGGCAGCGCGGCGTGGCCACGTTGAGCCGCATATAGCCCTCGCCGCCGGAACCGAACATCTCTCCGTCGTTCAAAGCCAGCTTGGCGCGGCTGACAAACAGACGGACCAGTTCCTCGTGGCTGAGGTGCAGGGCGCGGCAGTCGAGCCGCAAAAGGCGTCGGCCATGTCAGCCGCTTAGCGCACCATAGGAGTCGCGACGCTGAAAGGCAGTATGGATGGCCTGTGTCTGCTTGTTCATGGAAGAAAGGGGGTGTTTGTTGGGATTGTTTTGCATGAGCAAAGGTAAGTCAATGTCTCGGAGGAAACAGTCGGCCAGTATGACAATTTTCTGGGGGAGTGGAAAATCAGAATAACATTCTGAAAATGGTTGTAGGGCGAACCTGTTTCAGAATGTTATTCTATTGCACTACTTATCTTGCAGTTGTTTCGTGGGAATTATTCACCGTGTGGCAGAATGGTGCCTTGGTGGTGTGTCCTGCTTTTTCCAAAACTGCGAGATGGGGCGTTATAATCGGTACTTCACTCCTGCCATGGCCAAGAAGCGGGGTTGTGGAATATTGGCCAGGTCAAAATAGCAGTGGGAGGTGAGGTTGGTGAAATCTGCGAAGAGTGTGTACTTCGGAGCTGTCCATGCCAAGTGCAGGTCGAGGAGTGCGTGCGTGCCGTAGGGGTGTGCTTCCGCCGTGGGCTTGAGATTTTCGTAGACAAGGTAGGAACCTTCGCGCTGCTGCACGCGCAGCGTCCACTCTGCCGTGAGTGCGGAAACCAGACGGTGCTTCAGCCGCGCCACGAACTTGTGGCGGAGATATTCCATCGCATAGTTTGACTTGAAGTACGGCTCGCCTTTGCGCCGGTGTTGGTCCAGCCAGGCGTAGGAAAGCGTCAGTTGCTGCAAGGGCTGGCGCTGACCCAGCCACTGCTCCAGTTGGAACTTGGCATCCAGGCCGGCACCGTAGGTGTCGAGCGAGAAACTCGTGGCGTGGTAGATGTCGTCAGCCGAACGCATGACCCAGTCAATCATGTCGGTGCCCCGCTTGTAGTGCGCCTTGAGGTGCAACGTCACGACGGGGTGTACGAAGTCGGCACCCAGCCGGAAGGCGGAACACTCTTCGGGTTTCAGACCCACATTGCCCTCCTGCGTCGGACTCTTATACCACAGGTCGGTGAAGGAAGGCAGGCGCAGCGACTGCTCGAACGAGGCGAACAATTTCCAGCGGGATGTGGGACGGTAACTGAAGTCTATGCCGGGGTAAAGGCGGAACTTGTGGTCGATGGCGTTGTTCCGTTCCGCCATCAGGCCGGCCGAGAGCGTGAAGTGCTTCCAAATCAGGTTATGTTCGAGGAAGTAGGAAATATTGGTGCGGTCGTCGCGCTTATTGTAGAAGCGTCCCGGTTCGCCGGGTATGCCCACGTATTGTTCCTCGCTGAGTTCGCGTCCCAGGTTCGTGCTGTAGATAACTTCCTCGCGCATCTCCGCGCCGATGGCGGTGCGTCCCAAGGCCCAGTCGGTGAAGGCGTTGAGGCCGGCGGTGAATACGTCGCCGCGATGGAAGTTCTCGCCCGTCTCAGAGTTGCGTATCAACTGAAAATGATCCAGACTTCTCACCCACGATAGTTGAGGTGTAAGGTGTACTCGTCCTTTGCTTTCGGCACGTGCCGATACGATATAGCGGCGGGTAGCTTCCCACTGGTTGGGATAAGCAGCCGAGTAAAAAGTGTTGGCTCCGAAATCGTTGGCCGTTACACCCGCTTGTAGGTTTAGGGCAATGTCCGGCGCGTCGTAGGCTATTTGCGCATAGCCTTTCCCACCTTTGAAATCACTGTTGGGAGTGGCGCCGTCGCTTCGTTGCCAGCTGCCGCTGACAGCAGCGCTCCATCCTTTGCCCAGGCTTCCTGCCGTACGGGCTTCGCCGCGCAGGGTGCCGTATGAGCCGGCTTGCAATTCCACTTCAAGAGGCGACGAGGCGGAAGCGGCATTTCGCGTGACGATGTTCACCGCTCCGCTGAAGGCTTGGCTGCCCATGACGCGCGAAGCTGCGCCTTCGAGAATTTCGATGCGCTCAATGTCGGAAAGATTAACGGGAAAATCGGCCGCGTTGTGGCCTGTTTGAGGATTTACAAGGGGTACGCCGTTTAGAAGCAGGGTAATTTGGTCGTGCGTACCGCCGTCGATGCTGATGTCCGTTTGAATACCAAACCCTCCGCGCTGTCGGACATCTGTTGCCGCTGAGAGTTTGAGAACGTCGTTGATGCAGGTGACACCCGCCGCTTCGAGGTCGGCTCGTGTCAGGGTCGTGATTTGCCGTGCCGCCACTTGTGCCGCCAACGGGGCGCGTGTGGCCGCCACTTGCGCTTCGCCCAGGTCCAGCGTGTCGCTTGCTGCTGCGGGTTCGGCCTCTTCGGGCACGGAGCCCCAGGGCAGTGCGTTCGCGGCCTGGAGGCAGGGAGCCGCACTGGCCAGTGTGGCCGCACTCAGCACGCCAATGCGTACCTCTCGGTGCAGACAGCCGAACAGAGCCCAGCTTTTGCGGCTGAAGTGGCTGAAGGTCAGCACACGTTTCTTTGATTGTTGTTTAAACATAATGAGATGATTTTATAAAACAGCCCCGCACCGTGCGGAGCTTTGCTTCCAGAGATTGTACTAAAGCAAAAAGTTGAGCGTTTGCAGGGGAAGGTTGCTCAATTCCTTATTTATAAAGGAATACTTCTTCTCTTGCAAACGCTCAAGCTTGTTCACAGTGTACAGATGGGTATGTTTTTATTTCACAACCACTTTGCGGGTGATGGAACCGGCCAGTGTGTTCACGTGAAGCACGTATACGCCGGGCGTCAGGTTTTGCAGGTTAATCAACTCCTCCTGTCCGCGGCGGGGAGCCTCGATGCGCTTGTTGTAAACCACCTGTCCGTTCATCGAAACCACTTCCAGTTGTGCGTATGTTTCGTTGTTGTTGAACAGCACCTTCCATTCGTCCGAATTCTTCATGAACGAAACCGGTTTTTCGGTGTTTTGCATTTCGTTGATGCCGCTTTGGTTAGCCATTTCCAAGGCTTTCTTCAATCCTTCGTAGGCATCGATTTTACCATATCCCGAACGGGCGTTCCAACCTGTTTCATCTGCGTCGCCGGTTGTTTTGTCTCGGCGGGCCGTTTCCTTGAAAATGGTCAACACATCCTCGTAGGTCAGTTTCGGGTTGGCTTCCAGCCACAAGGCCAGTATACCCGTCACGGCGGGAGAGGCCATTGAAGTACCCGACATCGCGGCATAATAGTACTTCTTGCCGTTGACAGTGACGGCTTTTACCAGATAATCCTGATAGTCGTTGAAATTCTCTGCGTTCTGCGAGAAGGCCGAGAAGACCACTCCGCCGGGTGCGCATACAGCCGGCTTCACGGCATCGCCGAGCTGGGGGCCGGGGCTGGTGAAGTTACTCATGGCGTTGGCCGAGCCATAGAAGCTCTTCAGGCTGTACTTCGCATTGTTGATGTTGGTGAAGGAGTCGCGCACGTTGTACGAACCCACGGCCACAGCCTTGCCCACGGAGGCGCCACCCTCGCCGCAGAGGTATTCATCGTCGCCTTGGGTTGTACGGTAGGGGGTGGCGGAAGTAACAAATTCGCAGGGCGCGTTGTCACTGTCGAGCCAGGCGTGAAAAGCATCGTCCTTCTTGCCAGTAACCTCAAAGAAGAAGCTGCAAGTCGACATACTGCTGAGGCCCAGCACTTTAATCAAATTGTCAAGTCTGCCTTGGATGGTATAATACTGCCTTTGGTTGTTGGGGTCAATGCCTTGCCAAATGTACGTTCCCGCCGTGTTCATTTGCGACGTCGTAAGCTCGTAGCGTTTGCTCGATGCGTAGACAATGAATTTGACATCGAAGTGCGATTGTCCGTCGTTCGCTTCGCTCCAGATAGTACTGTAGATATAATTGTTTATGTTGTCCGACGTGGGCTTGATTTTCAGGTAAACAGGTGTGTCGTCGGAGGTGAAAGCGCGGCGGGCGTGGATTTTCGAGCCGCCGGAGTTACCCATGGCCGCCACCATCAGGCCGCCGGGGCCGCAGAGGTCGCTCATACCCCGGTCAAATTCCGTGCTGCCGTCGTGCGGGCCGATTTCAGCGCCGAAGCTCATGTTCAGCACCCAAGGCTGGCCGTTGTTCTCGGCGTAATTCTTGATAGCCTTGGCCTGTTTCAGCACGCTGCTGTTGGCAAAGTCCGACGAAATCAGGATGAGGTCGGCATCGGTGGCGAAGCCGTAGTAGTCAGAGCCTGACACCTTGCTGCCGGCGGCGATGTTGGCCACGTGTGTGGCGTGTCCCACATAGTCGCGGCTGTCTCTGGTGGGCCGGCTCGAAGTCAGCGTGCCCGAAGTGGCGCTTGCGCCGTAGCGTACCACGCGATTCGTGAATGCAGGGTGTGCATATTCAAAGCCCTGGTCGATGATACCGACCACGACTCCCTTGCCGGTGAACGGCGTTTCCAGCCCTTCGCCTTCCGTAACCTTCGTTACGCCCGTTTCGTCGCGTGCCTCGGACAGTCTGGGGTACAACTGTTGTGAAGCATGTATATAGTTCACGTCCGTGCGTTCGGCCAGCGTGGGGATAAACGAGGGAGGCAGCGTTACCACTACCAGTTTGTCTGTGATTACTTCTGCTTCGTAACCATTGTCTGCCATATATTTTGCCACAGCGTCGGCATCCGTCACACTGACTTGTGCGTCAACCATACATTCAGGCGTAATCGTCCTCAATCCTTTAGCAGCTGCACGTTGCACCGTACGGCCTTCGATGAGCGCATCAAACTCTCCGCTCCATTTGCGTTGCGTTTGGAGCGAAGCGTTGTTTTGTGCCCATGTGGGCACCGCCATCAGCAGTGCGGCACCCGCAATGAGTAGATGTTTCTTCATTTTTTACAGATATGTTTGTTTGGTTATTTTTCTTACAGCGCGGGCAAAGGTAAAGAATATCTTTGACAAATGTAAAAGAGAATAGGATAAATAACTTTCATTTGGTTACAAAAAGACCATATCCCGGTTTATTGAATTCAATATGGCCTTTTCGGACGAAAATCGGAGCTATGCGTTGATGGACTTGGCTGTTGTCAAAAGGCTTCCCTGACGAGATAACGTTGGGTCCCCATTGGGCATTTATTGATAGCTTTTTTCATTCCATCACCGTATAACTCCGATGCGGTTCTCCTGTTTAAGGAACGTCTATTTATGTGTCATGATGTCAAGCACGCGGCGGTCCGTTTCGTTCATCGCCTCCGCTCCGATGCTCACCAGGTTGCGTATGCTTTGGTCCACGTCCTCGTCGATGATGCCCTCCACGCTGTTCACGCAGTTGCCCTGCATGGCCAGCATAGCCGAGAGAACGGCGGTGCTGACGCCCGATGTCAGTTTCAGAGCGCAGCTTGGTTTTGCGCCGTCGCAGATCATGCCCGTCAGGTTAGCAATCATGTTTTTCACCGCGTAGCTTGTCTGTTCAAAAGTGCCGCCCATCAAATACGTAATGCCGCAGCTGGAACCCGTTGAGGCCACCACGCAGCCGCACAGGGCCGACAGTGTGCCCAGGTTCAGCTTGATGTAAATCGCGGTGAGGTGCGAAAGCATCAGGGCGCGGGTCATTTCCTCCGCTGTGTTGTGGTTCTCTTCAGCAAACACCACTACGGGGTTCGTGGCGCAGATGCCCTGGTTTCCGGAGCCCGAGTTGCTCATCACAGGTATCATGGCGCCTGCCATGCGGGCGTCGCAGGCGCACGAGGTCGACGAGAGGATGTGCGAGAAGATGTTGTCGCCCATGATACCCTTGCCCAAGGGGCGCGAGAGAGCCTTTCCCAGACAATGGCCGTAGTTGCCTTCGAGCGAGAGGCTGGCAGCCTTTTCGTTGAGTCGCCTTGCCTCGTTGATAAAGCTGATTTCTTCAATCGGCATCGTTGTGGCGTATTCCCATACCTTGCGTAGCGTGAGAGAGTGGCGCAGTTGGTTCATGTCGTTCGCCACGGAGTCGGCAGCGTTGTCGGATTTTGCTTCGCCGGTGGTGCGTTCGTCCAAAGAAGTTTGCCCGTTGCGTGCTATATATATATAATGTGTATGTTCGCCTGCTATGGCTACGCAGGCCGAGTTGCCTTCTTCATCGAAAACCTCCACTTCTACGTAGAGCTTGCTCGGCGCATCTTCTTTCAGGTCAATGTGTATACGGTTGTCAGCTTCCAAGTAGCGTTTGGCTTGCTCCACCGCTTCGTTGTTTACGTCGGCCAGACATTCCAGCTTCTTGTCGGCGCGTCCGATGAGTGCCCCCAGTGCGATGGCAATGGGGAGTCCTACCATTCCCGTGCCCGGTATTCCCACGCCCATGGCGTTTTTCAGAATGTTGGCACTGAGGTGTGCTTCAATGTGTGCGGGTGTAGTTCCCAATTCTTGGGTTGCGCGGCTCACGGCCAGTGCCACGCAGATAGGTTCGGTGCATCCGATGGCCGGCACCACCCAGTGGCGTACGAGTCGGGTGATTTGTTGTTTCTCTAAGTCGGAAAGCATGGTTATGATTTAGGGTTAGTATCCGTTTTGTCGCCCTCCGGATTGCGATATTCCTTAGGAGTGCAGTTGTATAGTCGTGCAAAAGCTTTGTAAAAGGCTTGTCTGGAGGCAAATCCCGATAGCAGCCCGATTTCTTCTGCAGTGAGGTGGTAGTATTTGGGAGAGCGCAACATTTTGCAGGCATCTCTCAGTCGCAATCCGTTCACCAGTGCGCAATAGTTTTGTCCCGTTCTGACCGCCACGGCGGCTGAGATGTAGCGCGTATTGGTGTGTAAATCTGCTGCCAGCTTAGCCGTGGTATATTTCGGGTCCCGGTAGAGCTTATCGCCGGTCAGTTTTTGTAGAATGCGAATGTAGAGTTCGTCGGCCCTTTCGGCTTTCAGCCGGTTGCGGTAGGCCGGTATATTGTTGTCTTTTTCCATGTATCAGGTGCTTGCGTGTGCAAAAATAGTGATTTTCTTTGCCGAGCCGTCGCCTATCTCATGTAAAATATGGTGCAAGGCGTGTGCGGGACAAAAGCTGAAATAGATTAAGTCAGACAATTAAGGCCACAGCATACGACTTTTGCGTTTGCAAGTTGTCCTTTCGTTTCCTTTGTTGTCTGTTTTAGCAAAGCAAGCACCCATGAATTGTTCATGCGCGATGAATAATCCATGGGTGTACTAACGTATGAAAAACAGGAAACTACATTACTTCAATTTTGCGTGCCAGTTTCACTTCCTCCTCGTTTACTTTGGGCAAGTCGATGGTGAGGATGCCGTCTTTCACGCCGGCTGCGATTTTCGATTTGTCCACATTGTCGGGCAAAACCAGCGTTTGTTGGAATTTCACGTAGGAAAATTCGCGGCGCAAGTATTTGCGTTCCTTCTTCTCCTCCGTTTCGTTGGCTTTCTTTTCCATGCCAATCACCAAGTCGCCGTTTTCGTCCAAGTGGATGTTGAAGTCTTCCTTCGTCATGCCCGGAGCGGCCAGTTCCACGGTGTATTGTTCCTTGTCCTCGGCCACATTGATTGACGGTGCGGTGGCATTGGCGCGGGTCATGTAAGCGTTGTCAAAAAAGTCGTTGAATGCGCTGGGCAACCAGCCCTGAGAATAATACTTTGTCATAGCTTTATGTTTTATTTGTTTGATTATTTGTCATTGGTTTGTTCTTCTGAACACCCCACTAAGGGCAAGGGCTGTGCCAAAGCTATTATTCGGAAATTTTGACAGGATCTGCTGACTTTTTGACGCGAAAATCGAGCCGCAGCTCAACGATTGGGGCTTCTCGTCAGGGTTTCAGCGCAGCATATTCGCGGCTGTAGCGCAACATCTGCTGGTCGTAAGCCTCCGAGTAGTCCAACTTCACGTCCGTAATGCGGCCTGCGGCATCGCGTTCGGCGTGGTAGACCGGATTGATAAAGCCTTTGTAAGGCGAGAGGTGCAGGCGTTCGTAGCGGGCCAGGATTTCGCGGTGCAACTCCGGGTCTATTTTCACGGCGTAGCCCTCTACCAAGTTGCGAGCCGCCTCATAGTCGCCCTCGCTCTTGATGCGTTGGATTTCGGCCAAGAGTTTTCCGAAGAGCGTGCGGAGTGCTTCGTAGTCGTTAATCTTCACGTACGTCTTTCCCTTTTTCTTCACTAACTCCACCACCTTTTGGTTCTTGCCATGCTCGAATGCCCAGCGGGCAATCAGGGCGCGGTTGCGCATGTGCGCCTCTTCGATTTGGCTGCCCGGCTTGATGCGTACCAACTGCGTGAGCAGTCCGTTCTGCATGTACGTGTAATACTGGCTCTTGTACGCCTCCATGTCGGGCGTCAGTCCCAGTTCCACCAGTTTCGGGTCTGCCACGTAGTACAGGCCGAACAGGTCCGCGCGGGCCTCCTCAATGGTCGAGCCGTAGGCTTTCAGTGTGTCGGGGTCGGTGCCCGGCAGCAATTTTCCGCTGCCGTGTCCCAGACATTCGTGCAAGTCAGTGTGCAGGTCGTCGCAGGCATCGCCGTAGCGGGCAATCAGTTGGCGCGTGGCGTCGTCGATGACAAATTCCTTGTCCATGCCGTTGCCGTGAGCCGCCTTGTTGTAAGCATCCGTCAGGTTGCCGATGGTCACACTCTTTGATCCGTGCTCGCGGCGCACCCAGTCGGAGTTGGGCAGGTTGATGCCGATGGCCGTCGAGGGGTAAAGGTCGCCCGCCAGTATGGCTGCCGTGATCACCTTGGCCGAAACGCCTTTCACCTTCTCCTTTTTGAATTGCGGAGCCACGGGCGAGTGGTCTTCAAACCATTGTGCGTTGTCCGAGAGCTTCTGTGTGCGCTGCGTGGCCGCCAAGTCTTTAAAATTGACGATAGCTTCCCACGACGCCTTCATGCCCAGCGGGTCGCCATAGCTCTCTGTGAAATAGCAAGTGAAGTCTACGAGGCTCTGCGTGTCGCGTAGCCAATGGATGGAGTAGTCGTCGAACGTGCGGAGGTCGCCTGTGCGATACACCTCCACCAGCAGGTCAATCACCCGCTGCTGTTCCGGCGTGTCGGCAAAGGGCCGTGCCAGCAGGAGGTTGTCCACGATGTGCTCCAGTGCGGGTGAGTACATGCCTCCCACGCGCCAAACGCGCTCCGTGAGCTGTCCGAACTCGTCGCGCTCCAGCCGTGAATTCATGCCCATCATTATGGGGCGCGGGTCGGCGGCCGGTTTGCGCTGCGCATAGAACTCTTCTGCCTCCGCCTGCGTAATGCCCGGCGCATAGTAGTTGCAGGCCGAGGTCATCACCAGGTCGTCGCCGTCACGCTGGTTCACCCGCATGGGCATCACCTTGGCGTCGAACATCACGGGGAATAGCTCATCGCACAGCCCGTCGACCGTTTGTCCCGTGCTCAACGGCAATTTTTCGGCCGGCACCTCGTGTAAAGCCCGGCGCAGGTCGTCGGCGGCAAACTCGGGCTCGAATTTCTCGCAGCCGTAGTGGTGATGAATGCCCGAGGAGAACCATACCCGTTTCAGGTAAGTGGAGAGTCCCTTGAAGAATGCGCTTTGGCGGTCGCCGGGGTAGTCGGTGTAGACCGTTTCGAGCAGCTGGCGGATGCGGAGGTTGTAGCGTCCGTTCTGGTCGAAGAGAATGTCGCGCCCCCAGAGGGCGGCCTCTTGCAGGTAGTAGATAAAAGTTTTCTGCTTCAGAGAGAGCCGGTCGAAGCCCTCCACTTTGTAACGAAGCATTTGGATGTCGGCAAACTGCTCATCGGTGTACTTAAAGTCCCCCGTGTTTGTCGAACTTCCGGGAGTGAGGCTTGCAGCCCCCGCACCGCAGGCGGCGGAAGTGGCAAAAATCATGGCAACTAATTTATTTTTCATAAGTGTGGAATATTTCTTGTTGGAAAGCCCGTTGGTCGTCAGGCTGATGGCGACTGTGTGTAACCGATTGCAAAAGTAAGCAGAATGGCCGATAGATGCCGACCCATCGAAAGGCTTTTTGTTGTTCATGCCTTGCGGCTTCCGTTCGGTGCGATGGCGGGCTGCCATGCCGGTGAGCCACTCTCTGTTCACAAGTCCGCCACTTGTAAAAAAAAGTCCTGGACTATTTTTTTCTACTCGCCGAGTTGTAAAAAATAATCCAGGACTTTTTTCCAACGACTTGGAAACGGCCAAACAGCAGGGCGGAGGTGGACGGGAAACGACCGGTTTTCCCGTATATAAACAGTAAACAGCTGCCTGCTGATGGTCATTCGGTCAATCTCGCTCACGCGCGCGTGTATATATAAGGAGTAAGGTGCTGGCATCGACGAGGCAGAGAGGGCCGGCCGGGAAGTACTGTTTCCGGCCGTTCACCCTGTTAGCCAACAGCCTTTTTCGCTGCGTGGAAGAAAAATGTTTGGGACAATATTGCCGCAAAATAGGTAATGCTAAAGGATTTGCTTACCTTTGCATATCTGAACCAATCTGAAAGTCCTTGAATATGTGTAACGAAACCCTCTCCGAACAGTTGCGCCACATCAAGCGTTCGCTGCGCGGGGTGATGAACGGACCGGTGAGTGCCTCCATGCGCCAGAAGGGGCTGACTTATAAAGTGAACTTCGGCGTGGAACTGCCCCGTTTGCAGCAGATGGCCGCCGAACTGCCTCACACTTACGAACTGGCGGCGGCCTTGTGGAAGGAAAACATCCGTGAGTGCAGACTGCTGGCGGGAATGCTCATGCCGCTCGAAGCTTTCGATGCCGAACTGGCCGAAGTGTGGGTGGAACAGATGCAGTTCGTGGAAGAAGCGGAGTGTACGGTGATGCACCTCTTCGCTCGTGCCCCTTGGGCCTCGGACAAGGCTTTTGAATGGATAGCCTCGCCCAGCTGGATGCACGAGCTGTGCGGCTATCTGCTCTTGGCGCGCCTCTTTATGCAGGGCCTCGTGCCGGGCGTGCGCGATTTGGACGAATTTTTGGACCAGGCGGCCACGGCGCTCCGCAGCGACAGTGTGCCGGTGGCGCGCGCGGCTTACAAAGCCCTGCTGAAACTTTCCGACTTGGGACCCGTGCAGGAGGCAGCGGTCGATAAGGTCCTGGCAGACCTGTGATGAAACTGCCGGCTGCATCAGTCCGAAAAGGAAGTCTTGCAGTGAGTTCGGTACCTCCTTCCTTCGTGCCCACAGCTTTATTTGAAAATAATTCATGCGCAGAATTTTTAATTTCCTGGCCGACGTGGCGGCCCACAACGACCGCGAATGGTTTGCCGCACACCGCGCTGCCTACGACGAAGCGCAAGCGCTCTTTGCCGAAAAGGTGGGGGAGCTGATTGGCATGCTGGCCCGGTTTGATGAAACTGTGGCCCATGTGGAGGTGAAGCAGACGCTTTATCGCTTCTATCGCGACACGCGCTTCAGCCCCGACAAGTCGCCTTACAAACGCCACTTCGGGGCGTACATCAATGCCCGGGGCAAAAAATCCATCCACGGCGGATATTATCTTCACTTGCAGCCGGGAAACTCGATGGTAGCCGGCGGCGATTACTGCCTGCCGGGGCCGGTGATGAAGGCCGTGCGCCGTTCGATAGTGGAGCAGCCGGATGCTTATCGCGCCATATTGGAACGTCCGGAGTTCAAGGCCCTTTTCCCCGTGGTGGGGAGTGAAAGTCTCAAGGTGAGGCCCGCGGGATTTCCTGCCGATTTTCCCTATCCCGAACTGCTCAAGCCCAAGGATTTCAGCGTGGCCCACGCTTTGCCCGACAACTTCTTCACAGACAGTTCCGACTGGACGCAACAGGTGGCGGAGATGTTTCGCACGATGAAGCCCTTCCTTGATTTTATCAACGAAACGGTGGACGATTTCCTGTAGTCGGGAGGGCAGTTGAAGGGTTGACAAAAAGTGAAGTACAAGGGGATGTAGCAACCTGTCCCTCCGGCGGTAACCCCTCCGCTTCCGTGCATGGCAACGCTTCAACAAGAGTAAGAAGGTCCTTTGAAAAATTTAAAAGAAAATAGCTGTGATGAGAAAAATTAGCTGCCTTTTCTGCCTGGTGCTCACCCTCTGTGCCTGTACGCGGACCAATATGCGGCAGGTGGTGAAGATGTTGGCCGAACAGCCCGTTGACACCGCAGGTTATGCCAAACGCACCATCCAAACGGCCGAGTTCTCGGCTGTTGTGGCAGACTGTTTCGCAGATGTTACCTATCATCAGGATTCAACGCAGTGGTGTGTGGTGTTTCGGGCACCCGAGAAAATTTGCCAAGGCATGAAGGCCGAGGTGTCGGAGGGTGTGCTCCGCATTGAGCTCGACAACCATTTCCGAATGCCCAAGAACGTGGTGGCCGTTTGCCATGTGTATGCGCCGGCCGTGGGCTCGTTTGAACTGAACGGCGGGAAATGCTTGCGCCTTGGCCGCCTGCAGCTGCAAGCTCCGCTCCGCGTGGAACTCAACGGCGTGGGAACCATCACCTCCGAGGAGTTGCGGGCTCCGGCGATAACGGCCTTGCTCGACGGGGCCGGAACCATGGACCTCAACGGCATAGATACGCCCCAACTGCGCGCCGAAATCAACGGAGTGGGCGATATCGTTCTCAGCGGCCGCACCGGACGCAAACAAATTCTGGTCAACGGCGAAGGCAACGTGGACACCACTGAGCTGAAAACCGTTTCCCAACAGTAATTAAGCAACTAAATTCTTATACAACAACTGATGAAAGCATTCCAATTCAAACCCTTGCTCAAAACCACCCTGTGGGGTGGTGAGGAGCTGACGGCCTTGAAGCAAATGGCCGATGCTCCGGAGCAGGTGGGGGAGAGCTGGGAAATTTCGGGACTGCCGGGCGATGAAACGCCTGTGGTAGCCGGGGAATTCCGGGGAATGACACTCCGACAGCTGGCCGAACGGTTTGGTGCCGAACTCCTGGGTGAGCATAACGTGCGGCGCTACGGCACAAACTTCCCCCTGCTCGTGAAATTCATCTCCACGGCACAAGACCTGAGCATACAGGTACACCCCGACGACGAGATGGCGCAACGCATGGGGCATCTTTTCGGGAAAAACGAGATGTGGTATATCGTTAAAGCCCAGCCGCAGGCTTTTCTCTACCTCGGCTTCAATCAAGGGCTGACGCCCCAAAGTTTTTCCGAAGCCCTGATGCAAGGGACGCTGCTGTCCTATTTGCGGAAAATCGACACGAAGCCCGGCGACAGCTTCTTTATTCCCGCAGGGTGCATTCACAGCATCGGAGCCGGCAACCTGCTCATCGAAATCCAGCAATCGAGCAACGATACGTTCCGCGTGTTCGACTTTGACCGAAAGGATGCAGCCGGAAACAAGCGCGAGCTCCACGTGGAGCAGGCTTGCGAAGCTCTCAGTTTCGACCCGGAACCCGAAGGGGACATACTGACTTACGAAGTGGCCGACAACTGCCCCACACCCTTGGTGCGTTGTCAGCAATTCTGCACCAATCTCTACCAACTCACCGAACCTTTGAGGGTGGACTACGGCAAACTCGATTCCTTCGCCGTGTTCGTGGCCTTTGAAGGCGATGCGTTGCTCCGCTACGACGAGGGCGAGCTCCGGCTGCAGGCCGGGCAAAGCGCACTCTTCCCGGCGTCGACCACCTTCGTCGACATCCTGCCCGGCGAGGCGGGCTTCAAGGCCCTGGAGGCAACGTGTCCTTAACTGAATGCGGACTTGGACGGAACACACCGCTTGTCTGCATCGCACAAAGTGAATAACCTTAATCATACCATACAGCATTATGTTAATTATCGGAATTGCCGGTGGCACGGGGTCGGGTAAGACCACCGTAGTTCGCAAAATTGTGGACACGCTGCCGAAGGATATGGTGGCCGTCATACCTCAGGACTCTTACTACAACGACCAGTCGGATTTGCCCCTTGAGGTGCGCAAACGAACCAACTTCGATCATCCCGATGCCTTTGAATGGCCCTTGCTGGCCCGCCAGATTGACGATTTGCGCCATGGCCGGGCCATCGAACAGCCCACTTATTCTTACCTCACCTGTACCCGCTTGCCCGAAACCGTACACGTGGAGCCAAGAGATGTGATTATCGTGGAGGGAATCATGACTCTCTACGACCGAAAGCTGCGGGAACTCATGGACTTGAAGATTTTTGTCGACGCTGAGTCGGACGAAAGATTGCTGCGCGTCATTGAGCGCGACATGGCGGAGCGGGGACACCCGTTAGATATGCTCATCGGAAAATATCGCCAAGTGCTCAAACCGATGCACGACGAGTTTATCGAACCCACCAAGCAGTATGCCGACATCATCATACCCAACGGAGGAGAGAACGCACGGGCCATTGCCATGATGCAGATGTATATTCTCTCAGCTCTCAACAAACGTTAGCAACTCGTTTTGCACAAGCCAGTTGACATACAGCCACGCTACGAACTCGATGAGCACTTTTTCCAAGTAAGCATGTCGTGATTTTCGCCTTTGATACAAAAAAAGAACTACCTTTGCAGCTGTAAAGCAAGTACCGTTACAAATATGATAAACAGAGAACTGATAAGGCTGAAAGTGGTTCAGCTCGTTTATGCGTACTATCAGAATGAAGGCAAAACGCTCGAAGTGGCGGAGAAAGAACTGGCGTTCTCCTTGCAGAAGGCTTATGAACTCTACGAATACCTGCTTTCTCTTTTAGTGGAGTTAAAAAAATATGCCGAACGCAAGAGTGCGGTCAGGGAGGCACGCGAAAAACGCACCGGCGTCGTGGCGGGCGGATTGGCACCCGATTGCGTTTTTGCCGAGAACAAGTTCCTCCAACAGTTGGCAGTGAACAAAGCATTGATTGACTATCAGGAAAATCGAAAAGGCCAGTGGGTCGAAGAAGATGCCTTCGTCAAAAAACTCTATCAGCTTTTCATCGAAAGCGACATATTCCAAATGTACATAAGCAAGGAGGACTTTTCTTACGAAGCCGACCGCGAACTCGTGAGAAAGCTCTACAAAACTTATGTGGTGGGAAATGACGACTTCGACGCACTGCTGGAAGACCATTCGCTCTATTGGAACGACGACAAAGTGGTGGTGGACTCCTTTGTCCTGAAAACCATCAAACGCTTCACCGAATTGAGCAATGAGGACCAGCCTCTGCTGCCCGAATACGCCGTGGACGAAGACCGAGACTTTGCCGGCAGACTTTTCCGCGCCACGCTCGAACGTGGAACCGAGTTGCGCGACATGATACGCGCCAAAACAAAAAACTGGGAGTTCAACCGCTTGACTTTCATGGATGTGATTATCATGCAGATTGCCCTGGCGGAAATCCTTACCTTTGATTCCATCCCGCTGAACGTGTCGTTCAATGAATACCTCGACATCGCGAAGGCTTACAGTACGCCACGGAGTTCGTCATACATCAATGGTATGCTCGACAGTATCGTAAAAGGGCTCGCAGCGGAAGGACGCATCCATAAAGTGAGGAACTAATTTCTTTCAACTCCTTTTTCGAAAAAACAACAACCCAATTATTTATAACGTATGAACACAGTAATTTTGCAGGCCGCCGCCCAGCAGCAAGGAGGCGGTATGTCCATGATTGTAATGATGGTGGTGCTCTTTGCCATCGTATATTTCTTCATGATTCGTCCGCAAAACAAGAAACAGAAGGAAATCCAGAAATTCCGCAACGCACTCACCGTGGGCCAAAATGTCATCACAATCGGTGGTATCCATGGTACGGTGAAGAGCATCGACGAGGAAGCCGGCACCGTTAGCCTGGAGGTGGCTTCAGGCGTCAAGATTACTTTCGCCAAGGATGCAATCAATCCTGTAGCCGAGAAGAAGTAATGACGCAAGGCGGCATAGGAAAACGATCTTGCTGATTTTCTAAAGACCAACTTTGAACATGTTTTTCATCTCAAGTATCAGGCATTGTTTTTCCATTTTGTGGAACAGACAATTCCTGATTTTTCTTTTTTTCTTGGCCCTTTCGGCCATATTCTGGGTGTTTCAGGCATTGGGGGAAACCTATGAGGAAGATTTTCAGGTACCTATTGAGCTGAAAAACGTACCCGGCAACGTGGTCATCACCACTGATCTTCCCCAAGCCCTGCATGTTACCTTGCGCGACAAAGGAAATCTGCTGTTGGCCTACCACTATACGCGACAACTCAAGCCGGTGGTCATCGACTTCAACACTTGTTCCAACGCATCGGGCCATGTGGTGGTGCCGGCGGCGGACTTTATGCGTCAAATCGCTCCCCAGCTCATGCCCGGCACGCAGGTGGTGGGCGTGAAGCCCGATACGGTGGAATTTTACTACAACTACGGGCTCTGCAAGCGGGTGCCGGTGGTGGTGCAGGGCACTGTGCGCCCCGACCGCCTCTTTACGCTCGCCGGGGTGCAGCAAAGTCGCGACTCGGTGCTTGTGTATGCCTCGAAAAACCAGCTTGACACCATCACAGCCGCCTACTCCAAACCGCTCAGCCTGCTCAATCTCACCGACACAACCCATGTCAGGGCGGAGTTCGTCAAGGTGAAAGGTGCGAAGTTCGTGCCCAACCAGGTAGACCTCACTTTCTGCATTGACCGCCTGGTGGAGAAAACGGTGCAGGTACCTGTGCGGCAGGTAAACTTCCCCGCCTCCAAACAACTCCGCACTTTTCCCACAACGGTCAGCGTAACCTTCCAAGTGGGCATGGGATTGTACCGACAGATTACCAGCGAGAATTTTGTACTGGTGGTCAACTATGAGGATTTGCTGCGAACCAAGGGAAATCAATGCCATCTTTCGCTGAAAACTATTCCGACCGGCGTGTCGCATGTGCGCATCAATCCGCAGGATGTGGAATTTGTGATAGAAGAAATACCCGACTACGATGCAGATGCTGAATGATATTCGTCCACTCGCCGTGTCGCCCGTAATGCTTGTAGGTATTACGGGCGGCATCGGTAGTGGCAAGAGTTACGTATGCCGCCAGCTTGAAGCGGCCGGCCATCCCGTTTTTTATTGCGATGATGAGGCCAAACGCATCATCCGTACCGATGCTGCAGTGCGGCGCGAACTGTCCGCTGTGGTAGGTTCAGAGGTGTATGATGCCGGGGGCCGGTTGGTCAAGTCTGTGCTTGCTGCATGGCTTTGCAGGGGTAGGGACTACGCAGCGCGGGTTGATGCCATCGTTCACCCCCGTGTGGCTGCCGCATTCCGCGAAAGGGCGGAGGACATGTGCAGTCGGCGGAGCGAGAACGCTTGGGAACATGCTGAACTGCAGCTTCCGTCCGTCGGGCAGGCCATAGATTTGGAGCAGTTGGCGCATTTGCCTGTAGGGAGCGTACTCTTCATGGAGTGTGCCCTGCTTTTTGAGGCCGGCTTCGACCGTTTGGTTCACCGCAGCGTGCTGGTACATGTTGAGGCCGCCACACAGCTTCGCCGACTCATGGAGCGCGACCACATCAGCCGGGAGAAAGCGCAGGAATGGATTGACCTGCAAATGCCGGAGGAGGAAAAGATGAAGCGGGCCCATTATGTGCTGTGTAATGAATGAGGCTTGGTGTCGGGCAGTCGGCCGTGGCGTGCCCGAAAATCGTCATCCGTTGTAACCCGGACTGCCCCGCGCAAAGAGAAAAGAGCCTTTTCTTATCCGCTTCCCCGATTTTGGGGCTGCAATCCGAAAACTTTTGTGCCTACATAGGCTTACAGAACGAAAACTTAACCAAAAAGTATTACTTTTGCACAGCTAACAAACCTAACAAGCTAATTACTCAACAAATTATTAGAACATGCAAGACACAATTCTGGCCATTTCGGGAAAGCCCGGCCTCTATAAGCTGATTTCGCAGGGACGCGGAATGCTGATTGTTGAAACCATTGATGCTACTCGTAAACGTCTGCCCGCAGGTGCACGCGACCGTGTAACGTCCCTCAACGACGTTTCGATGTATACCAACGATGAGGACCAGCCTTTGATGAATATTTTCCAGTCCATCTACGACCATGAAGAAGGAAAGGAAACTTCGGTGGACTATAAGAAGGCTTCAAAATCCGAACTGGCCGACTTTATGACAGCCGTGTTGCCCGATTGGGACCGCGACCGCGTACACGATTCTGATATCCGTAAGCTCATCCAGTGGTACAACATCCTGGTGCGCGGAGGCTACACTTCTTTCGTAGAGCCCGAACAAACCGAAAAGGTTGAAGCAGCTGCCGAAGACGAGAAAGAAGCATAAATTATTACTGTCAGGCATGAATAACCATGAGGTCTGAGATGGTGAGGAATTATTCCAAGCGTTGTGAAAGGCAAAGCCTTATTCCTGTTACAGCTTGTTGAAACTCATCCTCTCAGACCTCCTTCTATATCTTTCACTCATCTCATTCCTTTTTTACATCATGGCTCATTTTCAAGACAAGTTATGCAATGTGCTCACCTTCGTCGGTCTTGTCGGCGTTATCGTGTGGGGCACGGCTTCACTATGGCCGGAGGCGGAGGCTACGCCGCTGCTGCAGCCCGGAGCCGAGGAACCGTCCGCTGACACCCTGCCTGCCGACACCCTGCCCGAACTGCCTATGGTGGAGGACCAGCCCGTGGTGCAGGAAGAGGTGATGGATGACACCGTAGCGCCTGATACGGTCGCCTTGGAGGACATCTCGTGCGACACACTTGTCCATTCCGCCGCTTCGCACCACTCCGCCACATCTCCGCAGGAAGAGCCAACCACTCAAGAGGAGGAGCCGGAAACGACACCGGCTGAGGCAGAATAACTAACACCGCTATCCGGCAAACCATGATAGGAGCGGCGTGTCCGCCAGCAGTTGTGGTTTGTGGTGCAACAAGTTCACAATCTAAAATTCCCTAATTTTTCAATACAAAATTCCCAAGATTTTCAATGGGTTACTCCCAAGATTTCCAATGTTCGGGTTTTACGGCGGTGAAAAGGGGGAGGAAAGTCCAGAGAATTCGGAGAGTGTAGATTGTCTGGATAGTCCGTAGAATATGGATAATCAGGATAGTCTGGAGAGGCCGTGGCTGATGGAGAGGATAAACAAAAAACATGCACCGGGCGCAGGGCCATGGTGCATGTTTGCTTATGGTATAGGGCAGTTGGCGGAGTGATTATTTGGCCAGCTGCTCTTTGATAAAGGCTTCCATTTCGGGTACGTGGGCCTCGGCGCGTTGCAGCAGCGTCAGCTGGTTCTTGGTGCGCACCAGGTTGTGTTCCGGATACTGAATCTTGTAGTAAGTGTCGCCGTTCAGGTAGTCTGCATAGAAGCGCACGGTCTGCATGTAGGGGAAGAGCAGTGCGCCGTAGGGCAGGTTCTCGATTTCGATGGGGGTGAGGAAGGCGCGGGCCGTTTTGAGGTAACCTTCGGTAAACGCCTTGAAGATGTCCATGCGGAAGTTAATCTTGTCGTATTCGGGGCTGTCTTCCGGCTGCGTGTTGGCTGCTGAGCGGAGGAAGTCGCCGTAGTCGGAGAATACGAAGCTGGGCATTACAGTGTCGAGGTCGATAACGCAGAGCACATTGTCGTCCTTGTCGAAGAGAATGTTGTCTACCTTCGTGTCGCAGTGGCAGATGCGTTTCGGCAGCTTGCCTTCGCGGAAGAGGCGTTCGCTGCGCGTCATGTCCTCGGCGCGTTTCATCAGCTCATCGGCGATTTCGCGCGTTTCAGCCAGGCGTCCCATCTTGTCAGCCTCCATGGCCTCCTTGAGCTGTTGCAGACGGAATTCGATGTTATGGAAGTCCTTGATGCTCTCGCCGAGTTGTGCGGGGATGTCGGCCAGCGAAGCCTGGAAATCGCCGAATGTTTCGCCCACAATGTAGGAGCTTTCGGGCGTTACGCCGCTTTTCGACACCGTTTCGGGGATGAACACCATGACGCGCCAGTATTTGCCTTCGTGTTCATAGTAGTATTTGCCACACTGGCAGGGTACGAAGTGGAGCACCTTGCGGTCGATGTCGGGTGTGTCGATGGCTTCGAGTTTGGCGCGGATATGTCCCGTGACGGACACGATGTTGTTCATCAGCAGGTCAACGTCGGGGAAGATGGCGTTGTTAATGTTTTGCAACACGTAGTCGGGAGCATCCCCTTCGGTAACTACCATGTATGTAGTGTTGATTAGGCCGTTTCCGAGGGGCTTTACTTCAGCGATTTTGCCTTCAATCTGGAAATGGGCGGCAATTTGTTGCAATTCTTTCTGTTCCATGATATTAGAATGTAAGATTGATGTATTGGGTTTGTAATTGTTTTTCCTATGCCGGGCAAATGTAACAATTATTTTTGAATGTCAGTTAAACGCCCACTGTTTTCTCCAATAGAGAAGCGCAAGCATCTTCCAAAAGTTCTACGACGTAATCAAAGTCTGCTGCGGTGCCATAATAAGGATCGGGAATGCTGTTTTCCGTTGGGTGGTGTTGGAGGTAGTCAGCCATGGGTACTACTTTGCATCGTGCTGCCTCGTCGGGTGCTAAGCGGCGCAGTTTATCGCAGTTGCGGTTGTCCATGCCGATGATGAGGTCGAAGCGGCGGAAGTCCTCCGTCTTTACCGGTCGTGAGCGGTGGGTGAGGCGGTAGCCCCGGGCCTGTGCTGCCTGGCGCATGCGGACGTCGGGCAGTTCGCCTTCGTGGTAGTCGATGATGCCGGCTGAGTCCGCTTCAAAGCGGGATGCAAGGCCGTTGCGGGTGGCTAAAGTGCGGAATATCTCCTCGGCGGTGCAGGAACGGCAGATGTTGCCGAGGCAGACAAAGAGTATACGGTACATGGGGAGATAGTTTTTTGAATAGGTGAATAAATAGAGTGTGGAAAACGGGAGTGGTGCAGCGAAGGGCAGGAGTGGGAAAAAGGAAGAGTTGAAAAGTTTATCGAAGGCCGTTTGAAGCATTGGCTCCAAGCGGAGATAAACTTCTCAACTCTTCGTTCCTTAGTTTGTTGGCGGCCTTTCCCGCCAGTCTATGGCGAGAAAGAAGTTGTTATCGACGAACGATTACTTTCCAAGTGCGTCCGTCCACTTTCACCAAGTAAGTTCCTTGGGGCAGTGTGGCAACGGAAACACTCAGTTCGGCAGTTGCTTCGCCGGCTATGGCGCGTGCCACCACAGAACCGCCGAGGTCGTAGACCGTCAAGGCTTCGCCGGTCATCAGTTTGCCATGGTAAACGATGCGTCTGCCTTCGGCACTCACAGTGCCAACTTTCGGCCCGTTGGCGGCTACGTGGTCAATGCCCGTTTCCGCACTGCTGCGTGGGCTGAAGCGGATAGTGTGTGTGAAAGTGCCTTCCGAGGGGCAGAAGTACTTCGAGAGCGTTCCCGTGTTCTGTCCGCAGCTGCCGTTGCCCAGGCCCTTCTGCGTGTAGTCCAGGTGAAGCACCGTGTTGGAGGGCGTGAGGTTCCAGCAGTGGAGAGCCGAGGCCATTTTGCTGTCTTCGTAGTGAAGCAGCTGGAAGTCAGTCTGCCCTTCGGCCTGCATTTCGAGCGAGAGGCCCGTTTCCGGATTGGTCAGTTTCAGCTCTCGCATCTCCGTGCGGTTGCCGCAAGTTTGCGGTCGCGGCGTGGGTTCAAACATATCCGTCACGGTGGTTTCGTAGCGTCCGAGGAAGGCCGCGTCGCGGCGGTCTATGAAGTTGTCCCACGGGCCTCGGGCATAGTAGCTCACCTGTTCAAATCCTTGGGGCAGGATGAGCTGTGTGCCGATGCGGCGCAGGTCGGCCGACTGCGGTTCGTAAGTGGCCTTGAGGTCGAGCGTGCCGTCGGGGTAGAGCGTATAGTCATATTTCACGTTGCAGAGCGAACCGAGCTCGGTAGTGCTGAAGCGTACCACGCCGTTTTCGTCCGCCGATGGGGCATCGGCCGGTTTGCGTGTCAGGATGCCGTTGCCCGTTTCGTAGCTTTCGCCGCCGGCAGCGTCGTTCTCTACCCAGCGATAGTTGGCATAGTCAAACGATTGCGTGATGGTGCTGATGAGTTTTTCCCCATTGTACGACCATTGGCGGAGTCGGCCCGTAGCAGCGTCGAAGAGGTACGACACCTTGTTGTTCTGCACCAGGTGATTGTTGTATTCGTTCTTGCTCACGGTGAGCGGTTCGTCGGCGGGCTGCACTTCGATGGTGGGAAGCTGCGGGGTGTATGCCTGCATCACCACCTGTCCCTGTGCCACGGGGTAGCCGGCTTCGGCCCAAGGCGTTTGATCCTTCAGGCACAGGCTCAGGTTGAGCAGATACTCCTTGCCTTCTTCCGGCACGGTAGTGTAGGGCAGCGTAACGAAAGATTGCAGTCCCGGCTTGATACTCGGCATTTCCATCTCGCCGCTTTCCACCTCGTGGCCGTCGGCCAGCACCGTGTAGCGCAACACGAATTGGTCCAGATTGGTGAAGCAGTACGTGTTCTTCAGACCCACTTTCTTGGACGAGGAATAGAAATTGCCAAACTGGGCATATTGGTAAATCTGCTTCACCTGTGCCAGTTTGGGCGTCCAGGCTCGGTCGGCCGTGATGAGGCCGTTGTTGACAAAGTTGCCCTGATGCGGGCCCGGATAGTCGTAGCCCGTCATGAACTTGTTCCATCCTTTCTCCGTGAGCGTGCCGGCTTGGATGTCAGCCGCGTTGTAGATAGACTGGTCCACCCAGTCCCAAACGCATCCGCCGATGCCGTAGGTCGAAGCCTCCATCTCGTCCCAGTACTCCTTGAGGTTACCCACGGCGTTGCCCATGGCGTGCGCATACTCACACATAAAGTAAGGCTGCTGGCGGTTGTTGCCGTTGGCATCGCTAATCATGCGGTTCAGGTTGGGGTACATCACGCTCCAGAGGTCCGTATAGGCGGCGTTGCCCCGGGTGGCGCCTTCGTAGTGTACGATGCGGTCGGGGTCGAGCTCCTTGCAGCGGTCGTAAGTGGCTTGCAGATTGCTGCCCGTGCCGCTTTCGTTGCCCAAGCTCCAGAACACCACGGAGGGGAAGTTGCGGTCGCGTAGCACCATGCGTTCGGTGCGGTCAATAAACGCCGCCTTCCACGATTCGCTGCGCGAGATGGCATTGCCGGCCTGCTCCCAGTTGTGATGACACTCCACGTCGGCCTCGTCCATGCAGTAAATGCCGTAGTAGTCGAACATGCTGTACATCTTGGGTTGGCGCGGATAGTGGCTGCCGCGCACCGTGTTGATGTTAGCCTGCTTCATGAGTTGCACATCGCGCAACATGGTGGCGGTGTCTATAGAGCGGCCGTGAACGGGGTGAGTATCCTGCGTGTTGGCTCCTTTGAAGAGCACTCGTTTTCCGTTGACATACACGAGGCCTCCATCGATGTTCACCTTGCGGAAGCCATATTTGGTGGCAAAAGCCATTTCTTCCGTGCCCGCACCATCGAGTTGTGCCACTTCCACGGTGTAGAGATTGGGCGTTTCCGAGGTCCAGGGCAGCAGTTCGGTGAGGTTGTCCATCACCACGTTGGCTGCAGCGTCGGTTTGTCCTTCTTCAAAGGTGAAGGCTGCCGTTTGTGAAGCCACTTCGGTGCCGTCGGGAGCAAGGAGTTTGATGCGCACCTGCTTTTGGCAGGCTTCGCCGGTGGAGTTGGCCATTTGTAGCGCCACAGTCAGCTTGCCTGCGGCGTAAGTGTCGTCCAGCTCGGAAGTGATGAAGTGGTCGCTCACGTAGACCGTGGGTGTGGCGTAGAGATAGACGTCGCGGTGAATGCCGCTCATGTGCCACATGTCCTGTCCCTCCAAGTAGGAGCCGTCGCTAAAGCGATAAACTTGTACAGCCACGTTGTTCTCGCCGGGGCGCGCCACGCTGGTGAGGTCAAACTCGCTGTCGGTGTTCGGACCTTCGGTGTAGCCCACGTATTGCCCGTTCACCCACACGTAAGCCGCGCTGTAGATGCCGTCGAAGTGGAGCACGATGCGGCGGCCGCTCTCCCAGCCCTCAGGCAGAGTGAAGTTGCGGCGATAGGAGGCCACGGAGTTGTACAGTCCGTTGCGCATGTTGATAGCCGGTGGGGCATCGGTGAAGGCGTAGTCCACATTGATATAATAAGGTGAGCCATAGCCTTTCATCTCCAAGCAGGAGGGCACGCTGATGGTGTCCCAGGCCGACACATCGGCCTCGTCGGCATAGAAGTCTTCGCTGCCGGGAGCTTGGTCCGGCGAGTTGACCCAACGGAGTTGCCAAATGCCGTTGAGCGATAGCCACTCTGCTCCCACAGGGTCGAGCCAGGGCCGGGCGTAGCGGTCTGCGTCGGCCCGGAGTGCGGAGGTGGAGGCGTAGGGCATGAACACGGCGTGAGCCGGCAGCTTGTGCTCTGAAAAGACCGTTTCGTCCTGCCAATAACTGCTGCGGGGCTTCTCCTGCGGAGTCGTTTCCTCAAAGCTGAAGTAAGAAGCCGAGGCTTCGCCCGTTTCGGTCAGTTTAAGCAAGTCGTTTTCCACCACGCGGAGTGCTTTGTCCGTATTGCCGCGCCACAGGAGTTGGTACACGCCTTCAAGGCCCTCTACGGGTTGCAGCAGGAAACTCTCGTTCTCGCTGGAAGTGCTGGTTGTCCAGTGTACGGGGTAGAAAGGTGTACCCTTCTTGTTCGGTGCCACATCGATGGCAAAGTTCGGATAGCCTGCACTCACGATGATGAAAGAGCCGTCAGCAAAGGTAGTTCCCTTGATTTGCCACTTCTGGCCGTAGGACTCCTCATTCAAGTCCTCTGTGAAGATGGGCGCATCGTTCATTCCCTTGTCGCCGTTGCTGATGACTTTTCCGGTGAGGTTGCTCTTGATGTAGTAAGTTTTTTCTTCGCTGAGGAAACCGCCGATAAGTTCTTCTTCAAACACGAAGTAGGACGATTCGGCGTCGCCCTCGGCTGTCATTTTCAGCAGGTCGTCCTCCACCACGCGGAGGGCTTTGCCCGTGTCCGACCGCCAGAGAATTTGGTACGTGTCTGCCAGTCCTTCCACCTCGCGGATGACGAAACTTTCGTTGGCACTGCCGGTATTGGCATCCCAGTGGACGGGGTAGAACTCCTTTCCGGGACGTTCGGGGGCCACGTCGATGGCAAAGGAGGGGAAGTCGGCGCTGACGATGATGAATGTGCCGTCGCCGAAGGAGGTGGCTTTCAGCTGCCACCGTTGACCGGACGAGTTGGCGGCATAATCCGTGGTGTAGATCGAAGCGTTGCGCGCTCCGACTCCGCCGTTGGTGATGACTTTGCCCGTTTGGGCACTGCGAATGCGGTAGGTTTTGCTCAGGCTTGGCTGTCCCGATGCCGTGAGGAGGGGAAGCAAGGCGAAGAGCCACAGGTAGAGAATACGTTTCATGCGGTAGGTATGTTATGATTTGATGATTCTGAAAGCGGAAAGCTGAGGAACAAACAGGGGGTAACCGAGCTTTTGCTCAATCATCCCCTGTTGAAGCAGCACATCGGTGGCGGATTATTCCACTGCCACTTTCTGGCTGCCCACAATGTAAATGCCCGGCATCAGTCCTTCAACCGTGTTGAACCCTTGGTTGAGTTGCACCTTGCGGAGCAGAATGCCCGAGCCGTTGTAGATGTTTACGTTTTGCGGCTTGCCCACGGTGATGGCGATGGCTCCCTTTCCGCTCACAGCCTGGAAGTAGGCTTCGGCGCGGGCCTCGTTGAGCGAGGATGCCAAGGGGTCATAGCCGTATTTGTCGTCGAGGAAGGCAATGCGTTCTTGCAGCCAGTTGTCAGTGTAGTCGGCTGCCTGAGCAATGTCCGGATGGTATTGCGGCCAGCGGTCGCCCTCTCTGATGTCTGCCCCGCTTTCGGCAAAGAGTGCGGCGTAGTCCGTGACGCGCTGGCGGAGGTTCTGTTCATTCCACACGTTGTCGCGCAACTCGCAGTAGCGTGCCTGCAACTCGTCGTCCCAGGATAATCCGCTGTGCTTGAGACGGTAGTAGATGGTGTGCTCGCCGTGTTCGTTGGCCCAAAGGAACTGGTCGAAATCCTGGTCCGGATAGGTGAGGTCCGTAGAGCCGTCCCAGCGTGCGCCGAGTACGCCGTCGAGGTCCCAGGGTGCCAATCCCAAGCGCTCACCCTCAGCCCCCTGTTTGTCGTAGACAAAGTAGAACATGTTCTTGCCGTGGTTGTCCGTGGCCAGGAGCAGTTCGATAAAGAGGTAGTAGTCCTTCAGCACGGGGTAGTCGAAGCGCGTGGCCAGCTCGTTGTCGAAATCCTTCTGCCGGCTGGTGGCCACAAAGTTCACTGCGTTCCACAGAGGTCCCCAGTCAACGGCCTCTTCCTCGAAGTCGGGATACTTGAACTCATATTCGCACCACGTTTCCACACCCATTTGGTTGAAGTATGGGTTGGGTGAATAGCCGGGGAAGTCCTCTTGGTCCATCTCGTGACCCATGAACACCTCATAGCTCCATTGCGATGACTTGTAGAGCAATCCGTGTATTTCCTCTTCGCCTGTGGCGGATTTTTCCGCCGCCACGTATTTCTTCAGCTTGAGTTGTTTGCGATCCAGCTTTTCCGTCATGCAGTAGATGCCGTGGTATTTGCCGTTGAGGAACACTTCCACGAAGCGTCCGCGCGTGCCGGTGCGTGCTTTCTTCTCGCGGTCTTTATAGTAGGGCGGGGTGGAGAAGTCGTTCCAAATGTCGGTTGATACACGGTTGCGCATGCAAGCCGGGTCAACGGCCATGGCATCGAGAATCCAGTTGTTGTCGTCGCGCAGCCCGAAGAAGGAGCGGTCAACCGAGTTGCCCTCTTCATCACGCAGCTTAATGGCATAAGCCTTCTTGCTCATGCCCATGGCGGTGGCGCCACGGTAGCGGTAAGCGGCGATGTAGGTGGAGTCAAATCCTGCGATGTCGGCGTCTGTCACACGAATGGAGCCGGTGGTATAGGTTGACCCGTTGCACGAAGGCACGTTGACCTCCACAATGGGCAGGAAGGTGAAATGCAGTGTGGCGCGGTCCTTCTCCGTTCCCTCGTTGTCCGTCAACACTAAGTGATATTCCGTTTGGCAGTTCACGTTCGGAATGACCACTTCGCCTGAAGTCTCATCCGTTTTGGCTTCTTCCAATGCCACGTTCCAGCCCTCGTGTCCCTCAGTGGCTTTCACCATGAGCGAAGTCTGCCAGTCGCCGCCATTGCGCAGGGAGGTGGGAAGCTGCATCAGGTAACTGTTCGACAGTGCGTCGTAAACCAGCTGTTTGTCGCCTAAGCGTAAAGAGTCGATGGCTGTGGCGAAGGCATCGTTGCCGGGAGTGATTACGCCGCCGCCCTCAAACGAGATACCCTGCCGTTGCAGGAAAGTCAGGTGGCGGGTGTCTGAAGAGGCGAATACGAATGTCGAGCCGTCGTCCACGTCCCACAGGCCGATGTGGTGGCCTCCGTAGTCGTTCCAGAAGCAGTGTTCGCTTTGGTAGTAGTCCTGCGATGGGAGGTTGTCCGTCTTTTCGATGGTGTAGCCCGGGAGGTTGGTGTACTCACCGTAGCCGAACGTCCAAGTGTTGCCCTCGGCGGTGCCTTCGTAGAGGGAAAGGCCCGGATTGTCGGACGATTCCATAGAGCCGGTGTAGTAAGTGGAGACGTAGCTGCCTGTGGAGGTATAAATCTGCACGCCGCCGTTCGTTTTCACAAAGTAGAATTGTCCACGGGCGGGGGCGTAGCTCGTTTCGGCAATAGAGCCGGCATCGTTGTAGACATAATATTTGCTGCGGAGGTTCACGATGGAGTAGAGCACGGGGTTGGAAGTGTCTTCGGTGTAGACCACGGGCAGTCCTAAACCGGTGTTCTCCCAATATTCCCCTTGGTCGGAGATGCCGGCCAAGCCAGTGAAGGGGGTTGTCGGCTTGTCGCCGCCTCCGCCGCTTTCGTCGCTTGTGATGCTGAAACACTCGTTGTCAGTGCCCGACCCCGTGTAGGTGCCGAGCAGGTAGGTGCCGTCCGTGCGGAGGTTGAACCATTGGGTAGGGTCGCTCACGCTTTTGATGACGTAGTAGTCGCCGCGCTTCTCGAAGGTCCAGCGACTGTCGTCGTTTTGCGCCATATCAGTGAGCTTCAAGCCTTTCACAGCTCCGGGGAAACGCTCGGTAGTGTAGGTGATGTACTGCCGGGAGGAGGCATTGGAAATGGTATAGCCCGCACCGTCGGCCTTGATGTACCACCACGCGTCGTCGGTCGGTGTGCCTGAAGTGTCGAAGTACAGTTCCGGTGTCTTTCCGTGCGCCACGCCGGGCACGACAACACCCGTTCCGTAAGATTTGCAGCCGATTTTGTATTTGGTATTAGGGTCAAAATTCTGTGCCCCAAGCGTAGCTGTCAGGGAAAACAGCAAGCCACAAACCAAAAGTAATAAACGTGTCATTTATTTAGGTTTTAAGGTTTTCGGAAGGAAGAGAATGCAAACTTATGAGATGGGTTTGCGCGTCAAATGTACGAATTTTTTGTTTAGCACATACGTTTCCCCACAGTTTCCTATTTTCCGTGAAATAAAAAAGCGGAAAAGGGGTGTAAAATCCGGCTTTGCGAGTTACGGAAAGCCGAGTGGCGTGCCGTTGTGGCGGCGGCGGAGTGCGTGGGGCCTTAGTTCGGTGAGTACATACAAAAGCGGGAAACGAAACCGCAGGCATTGTGAGGTGGGAAGCCGACGGCTCCCCTGTGCCTTCTGCTTCGTTTCCCGCAGAAATGGAAGGAAAATGGTCGGAGGGAGGAGTTATTGCTTTACAAACTTGAAGTGTTTGAAGTACACCTTCTGTTCGCTGCCGCTCACGTTGGTCAGGCGGAGCTTCGAGGCCGACATGCCGCCAAGTTCGTTGCCCGTATGGATGACGGGGTCGTCGGCACTGTAGTGGAGCAGGCTCACCGTTTTCCACTGTCCGTCGGCATACAGTTCCAGCTTGAAGTGTTTGGCCACATCGGGCACGCCGAGGTTGAAGTCCATGCCGGCGAAGGTAATGTTGCGGTCACACTCGATGAGCAGGCTGCCTCCGTTCTGCCAGTTGATGACTTCGAGTGCGGGCGACACGTTGACATCGTTGCCGCGCACCGTTACCGGTAGCAGGGCCAGCTGCGTAACGTCCGAGGTGAGTTTGTAAGGATTGTAGTCCGCAGTGTTGGAGAGCTGCGTGCCCTTTTCCTGGTTGTATTTGTCCACAGCCTTTGTGAAGAGCTGGTTGGCCGTGGGGAGAAGCACCTTGGTGGCCACCTTGATACCCGGTTGCAGGGCGTGGCGCACGTCGGAATTTTCGAGTTCGTACATCTGCTCTTGCAGTGAGCGGGCCTGATTGTAAAGTCCCTCGAAGGTAATCACCCCGTCGGCGTAGTCCGTGCGGTGGATGAGGTTCATGAGGCAGACCGCGTTGCCGTATTCAGCCACGTTTTTCGCCTGGAGCAGCCAGGGGCGCAGTTCGCGGATGAGTTCCGGGTTCGATTTGTCGCCCAGCAACACGTCGGCACTCATCTTCAGGGCCCAGCACTGCTGCATCAGTTCTGCCACCGCCTTCACGTCGCCCGCTAAGGCCTTTTCTGTCAATGGCTTCAGCTCATCGCCCTCTTCGCGCCGGAAACCGTGTCCGTTGGGGCCGAGGTCCTTATTGTAAAGCGCGAAGGTGCGGAGTGCGGCGGTGTTTCCGGGGAGCACGGCCTGCAGTCCCTTCTCCCAGTCGCGTTTCTCGTCGTACGCCTTCATGTTCCAGCAATAGTCGGCGATGCCATAGAGCGATATTTTGGAAGCCTCGGCGTGTTCCATGGGGTTGGAAACGAAGCCCGAAAGGTCCTCGGCGATGTCAAGTCCGTTGCCGTAGGCCGGGCCGAGCAGGATGTGGTCGCGCACGAAATCGCTCACGGGGAAGTTCCACCAAATGTACGCCTTGCGGTCGATGCGCTGGTTAATCCACTCCATGCTCTCCTTGTCGATGCAGTGAACCACCGTGTTGCCCGTCCACATGATTTGTACGTCCTTGTTCATCTTGGTTCCTAACGTCCGCAGGTAGCCTTTTTCGTCGTTGGCCCAGGCGCGGTTGTACTCCGTGGGACACATGATGAGCGGCGAAACGTCCTTGTGTTTGGCAATGAAGTTGTCGTCCACGTAGTTCAGGAGTTCAGCCTGCTTGTCGGCCTTGGTGCCTTCGCCCCAGATGTCGTCGAAGAACACGGCAAAGGAGCGGATGCCCAGGTTGTACATCTTTTCGAGCTTGGCCATGAGTGCATCGCGGTCCTCGGGTGTCCATTTGATGTCGATGCCCGGGTGGATGGCCCAGTAGAAGTTCACGCCCCACTGCTTGGAGTGTTCGTTCAGTTCCTGAATGCGTTTGGCTTCAGCTTCGGGGTAAGCCTCGCGCCAGTGGTCGCGGTGGTAGGGGTCGTCCTTGGGTCCGTAGATATAGACGTTCATTTTGTTGCGTCCGTAGAACTCAATTTGGCTCAGGCGTGCCTTGTGACTCCACGGGGTGCCATAAAAGCCTTCCACGGTTCCTCGAAAAGCCACGTCGGGCCAGTCGGTGATGGTGGCGCATTCCATTTTTCCCTCAGCGATGGAGCCAAGCAGTGTTTGCACACCATAGAACAGTCCGGCTTCGTCGGCACCGGCAATCACGGCACCCTTGGGCGTGATCTCAAGATAGTAGCCCTGGGCGTGTGCCGGTATGCGTGCGGCATATTTCTTCACCGTTTTGTCGCCTTTCACGCCGAGTGTGAGGCAGAATTCCGCCTTGTTGTTGGTGGCAATGCCGCTTTGCTCCAAAGCTTTGACGGCAAAGCCGTTGAGGCGTGCTGCGTCGGCCTTGAGAGTCCAGGCTTTCGGTGCGTCCAACAGATCGCCGCTTTGCAGGTTCACTTGTTGGGGTATGGGATTGACGAGGCTGATTTGAGCCGGCGCTTGGACGGCTCCCCATGCGGCAAGCAGTAGGCTTGTACAGATAAATCGTTTCTTCATAGGAGAATGTTGTTTTTCCTGGTTAGCGTAAGGCGTTGCCGGAAGGTAAGTATGCCGGCCCGACAAAGGTAGTACATTTTTTCTGTTAAGGTTACTTATCTTTTTATTTTGAAACAAAAGGACATAAAAAAGGCTCAGGACACTGCACTGGAAGGATAGGAACTTGAAGCGAGGTGTGCGAACTGTGTCCGGAGCCCTAAAAAAGGCAGGCACTTCTGCCTTGATGTTTTGTTCAATCTCTATATTATTTGAAGCTTTGTGAGGCAATCTGCGTCAAAGTAGTTCAAATCTTTCTTTTAGCTTGGAGAAATAGCGTCGTGAGGCTACCACTTGCAGGTGGTTGTAGGGGGAAGCCAGCCGGCACTTCTGCGTATTGTTCTCCACGGCACTGAGGTAGGTGAGGTTGATGATGCACGTATTGCTGATGCGTGCCAGGTTTGAATCGAGTGCCAGCAGGTCAGAGGCCGAGATGCCTTTTTTCAGGATGTGCGTGCTATTGTCCGTGAGCATGAGTTGCCATGAGCGTATATCGCTCACATAGGCGAACATCAGCACCTGTTCGATGGTGATGAGGAGCAGCTCGCTCACGGTCTGCATGGCCAACTTTCGGGTGGAGGCGTTACCGTTTGAAATCGTGCGCACCGAATTGTGAACGGCACTCTTCAGACGGTCAATGATGGTGCGCAGTTCGCTCTGCTTGTAAGGTTTGAGCAGAAAGTCGAAGGCCGATTGGCGGATGGCATCAATCATGTAATTGGCGTAGCCGGAGTAGAACACAACCTTGAAGTTGAAGTTAATCCGTGGACAGATGGACTGCAAAAAGTCCAAACCCGATTTGCCGGGTACTTCTACATCCATGAACAACACGTCAGGCTGCTCTTCCAGCATGGGCAGTGTAGCGTCTGCATAGTTGCTGAAAGTGAAAACAGCGGAAAACTCTGGAGCGTTTCTTAAGTCGTTGGCCAGAGTTTCAAGGGCTGTCGGATTGTCGTCTACGACAAATGCGATGAGGCCTTTGGGCGTTATCATAAATGGTTTTCCTTATCGGATTATTCGTGTTCTTCTATGCAAAAGTACATTCTTTTTTCTTCTTTTTCCTGATTTTTAAGAAGGAACGGGTTTAGGCGGCATTTTTCTCGGCTTA
>SFPC01000010.1 GCA_004552195.1 Bacteroidales bacterium
CCCTCTTCGCAGTAAGGTTTACTGTAAAAGGCGGGGCTATGCGACCACGTCATGTGCCAGGCAATGAGAATGTCTTTATTGGAACTTTCCTTCCGAATAGCATCAACGAGTGTACCGATGTAGGGTGTAAAGGTGTCGTATTCGTCGGAAATGTTGGAGTATTGCTGCAACACAATCACGTCCCATGGCTCGTGCAACAAGGTTTTCACTGTCCACGTGGTGTCCGGGAGGGTTAAAGTCCCGCCCATGTGGTAAACGTAGGGCACTTCTTTGTCATTGACTAAGTAGTCGTACCAATATTCAAGCGAGGCACCGGCATACATGGCGCAGTATATACCATATTTGTGGCGACTCACACCGGCATCTTCTAACATTTGAGGCAGACAGATGGTTCCGTCAAGACTATAGCTGTTGCCAATGCAGAGCAAGCGGAGAGTGTCGGTAGGGAATTTGAGCCCTGGCGAGATGGTATCTGCTGTAGTGCATAGGGAGGTTGCTTCCGTCCTGTTTGTCGCAAGGCAGAACGTGCAAAAAACCAAGAGCAGCGTGCCAAATTGTTTTTTTGATAATAACAAGGTTAGTGTATGATGAAAATTGAAAGCGTATGAAATAGGTTCGTGTGAAGGTGGATTGTCCGCAGGAGGAACCCGATGGAGAGAATCGGGTTGGCAGAAGCTCATGTCTGACTAATCATATAGATATAATCTCATTCTAACACCTACTTATGCAATGCCTTTACCAAGTCCAGGACTTGTTTTTCCTACTCGCCGAGTTGTTTTTTCTACTCGCCGAGTTGTGAGAAATAGATGGCGACTTGTGCAGAGAACTCCACGCTGTGTCCGGTTGGGCAGGCGAAGCGGAAAAAGCAAGCTGCTTCTACCTTCTGGATAGTCTGTTAATGGCAGAGATATTTCCGCACTGAGTAACTTCATCACCTCCTCACCTTATCCCTCATCACCTCCGCATTTTTCCATGCTGAAAATGCCGTTATGTGTTTGAAAAGTCCCCTTTTCGCGCGCGCGTATATACGGTTTTTATTTCCCGAAATAAGTATTCACCCCTTCACACGGGGTGCGTTTTCTGCTGATATTCATCGGTTTTAACTGTGAAGGCTTTGATTTTCAAGCCTTCACACGGGCGGTGAATGCTTGTGAAAGGTTGGAATGGCAAGCCTTCACAGCGGAAAAGCGTTGAGAATCAATGGAAAACAACGAATTTGCTCCTTTTTGGCGTGAATACTTGAAAATCAAAGCCTTCACACCTAAAACACCTGAGAACCAGGCGTAAAGAACCTTCATGTGAAGGGGTGAATGCTTTTTTCGAGGATAAAAAAGCGTATAGTAGAGGGTGAAACATTGGGGTTGTATGTTGCCATTCACTCCGTATGCTTGTAGCAGGTGTCATTCAACTCCCGAAACGTTGTCATGAACCTGCTTCAGCTTTGAACGGTTGTCGCATCTGCAAGATTCGGGAAAATTGACAGTGGGGCATCCGTTGCTAACAGATACCCCACTGCCATTGATGAACGGATGTTTCGCCAGATATAAGGCTTATTCATCCATGTGTTTCCAAACGTCGTTGCTGTTCTCCTTCTTGTTTCCCAGCCAGTCGGCGGAGGAATTGTCTTTGTTGAAATCGTAACTGCTGCCTTTGAGCTGCATACTTTCTTCGAGCAGATGGCTTTCAGAGGACAAGGCGATTTGGGTAATCTGCGGGGGATAATAGTATTTTTTCATGGGTAGTCACTTATTTGATGAGTACTTTTTTGCCTGAGCCAGTCACGTAAACGCCCGTTGAGGGATAGAGCACACGTTGTCCGCGCAGGTTGTAGAAAATGTCGTCTTCTTCAGCGTTGGCCTCGGGAAGACTGATGCCCGTTTGCTGCGAGAAGTCGAAGAGCAGGGCAGAGGCACCTTTGCTGCCTACTTTAGAAGCGAGAAGATATGCCTTGTTGGCCGGCACCTCGGTGCCAGCGGAGAGATAGAAGCCTACGCCCTCTTTGTTACCCAAGCCGTAGAATGTTTCGGCGGCGAGTCCGGTGCGGCGGGCGGTGGCACCGTCGAGCCGGTTGCTCGTCAGTTGCACAGCTTCGCCGGTGTAGGAAATGTCCAGGTTGATGGTCTTGGCCTCAGAGGTATTGATGACCACGCCTTCGCCTGCTTTGAGCAAGGTACCGGCGGGCACTTGCGTGAGGCTGAGGTAGTTGCCTTCCTTCAGCGTTTCGGCAATGTACACTTTGCACACGTCCGTGGCGGGCACTACGACATCGACGGGCAGACAGGTGGCGGTCCAGAGCGCATCGCTGACGGTGATGGGCAGCGAGGTGGCTTCGGCCAACTGCCATACGGAGGCGTTGCCGTCAGACGGTTCGGTGTTGGAGAGAATGAACTTACTGGCAGAGGAAGCCAGATAGAAGCCATCGCAGGTGAGCGACACGTCGGCCACAAGGCCCTTGCCAAATTCGCTGCGCTTGTTCAGCTTGTAGTCACCGGCCCATTGGGCCAGTGCCAATACCTCAATCTGCTGACCGTTACCGCCATTGTTGGACTTGCCGCCGTAGTAGCCGCCGGAGTTGAGGTGGAAAATCACATTCTTGCCCGATTCCGATTCTTTGGCGAAACGTACCAAGGCGGCAGGGGTGAGAGGAGATGCTGCGGTGGAAACTAAGCGTTCGGTATTGTTGTAGTCTGTGGCTTGGATTTTACCGCTGGCATCAGCCGGCGGATTGGTTGTGGCGTACTGTTCATCGGAAGCATTCTTCAGCGTGTAGGCACGTTGGTACAGTTTGCCTTCGGCATAGGCGAGCAGGTCTTTGCTCTGCTTGTTGCACAGGTTCTTGTCGATAGCCACATACCACGCGTTGCCTGCTTCCACGGCATACTGCTTCACGGCGGTGCAGCCCCTGAACGGCTTGTTGTGCAACGTAGGGTCGCTGATGAAAAGCTTCGTGATGTTGATGCCAGCGGGCAGGGAACTGGAGAAAGTGGAGATATCGTTGAAGGTAACGCCAGTGAAGGATTTTGTCTCAGCCGTCTTGTTATCGGCATACAGCGTCATGTCCAACGTACCGTTGCCGTAGTTGTCGATGATGATGGTGAATTTTGACGAAGCGGAGTTTTTGAACTTGTTTTCGCTCGACCCGTTCACTTTGGCCGTCAGTGTACCGGCTTTGGCCCAATAGAGCTGAAAACCATTCTTATAGCTATCTGCAAAGGAGTTGCTACCGGTTGCCAAGAGGCTGGAACCCCACTCGTTAAAGGAAGAGCCGTTTGTCGTGGCACAGAGAATGAGTTGCCAGGGTGAGTTGCCGGGGATGGTCAACTCGGGTGCAATCTCCACGTTTCGGGTACCGGCTCCCATGAAAGAGGTATCCAGGTAGTAGTCCAAGGCCGCGCAGGAAGCCGGCAGGATGAGGGAGGTCAGCGACGCGTTGCCTTGAAACGTGGTCGGGGCAATGCCCATCAACTCCTTTCCCAAACTGTTTTCCTGGGTCAAATCGAGGGCGGAAGAGCTGCCGGCCTCGCTTAAACCGGTGATGTACAGTTTGCCATTGATTTCATCGTAGCCGAATGACCAGTCACCGTATGTCAGCGCGGAGGCATAGGTGAAAACGGCGCTGATGGTGGCGTTGTCGTAGGGCATGAACTTGATGTTGTTCTCATCCATCCATTTCTGCGGTAGTTTTCTTCCGTTCTGGTCCTGCCAGTAGGCAATTTTGAAACCATCTTTCGGGTAGGCACGAAGGATAACCTGTTGGCCCACGGGATAGGTAAAGGTTTCATTCTGCCCGTTGGCATCTACCGTTCCCCGGTCAGTGTTGCTGCTGACTACAGACACGGTTACGGCTTTCTGTGCCGGACTTTTCACATTGACCAAAATGTCGTAGGTCATACGGTTAACGGGGTCCTTTGCCGGGAATGCGTCAGTAGTGGGATCATAACCTACCTTATAAGCACCGTCGAAACGCAGGCGCAGGTGGGTCAGCCCTTCGGGGGTGTCGAACGGCAGGGTGACAGTCAGCGGACCGCTGCAGGCGGCTGAACTCTTGGAGTTGTGGTTGCCTTTCACACAAAGCAATTCGTCGGTCATGTTGAACTCGCCGTCGTTATTGAGGTCAATGTAAGCGGAAAGATAGGTGTATTCCAGACCTCCGGCATCCGTCCAGTCAATCGTGAAACTGCCGCCGGGAGCTGCGGTGATTTGCTTGCTGACGGTGTTGAAGAGTTGTTCGGGACAGCTTTCGGTGGAGTAGAGTTCCGTTTCTTCGTCGTATTGCGTAACGCTGATGCTCTTGATGTATTGGCTGTAACTGATGATGTCGCCCATGTCATTCTTATCTTCAGTGGGCGTGCCCCATTTGTTGACGATGAAGTTTGCCGTGAACGAAGCAGCCGCTGCACCATAATAAGTGTACTCGGCGTCTGTGCTGACCACATTGCCGTCGGCATCCGTCCAGTTGACGAAGTCGTAGCCGGAGGCGGGGGTTGCCACAATCGTGACGTACTCCGTGTTGGTCACGCTCTTCTCGCTGGTGCCACTGATAGCTACTGTGCCTTCAGCTTCGTTGGCCGAAACCACACTGACGGTACGCGCTTTGGTGATATTGTCCTTCAGCACGACATAGAAGAAGATGGTGGTGGCGTCATCCAAAGAAATCTGGGCTTTGACACGGCCCGTGGCACTGGTCGCGGGGATGGTGGCGTTCAGATTGGAGAAAGACTCGCCTGCTCCGAAGGTGCCGTCGGCATTAAGGTCAACGTAGAGCGTAGCGGTCTGGCCGTCAGGCACGGTGATGCCGAGGTTGAGCGCATTGCCACGGAATATTTCAGGCATGAAGAGCGAGCGGAGATCGCTGTCGATGGTGCGGTAGGCAAAATAGGTGTTGCCGTTGCTCAGCTGCACGTTGAAGAAATATTTGCTGTACAGTTCCTGCGCAATATCGGCAGTGCTGCCCGTCGGTGTGTTGCTGTAGGATTTGCTGCTGTCGTGTGCCCATTTCCATTCCATGTCGAACCAGTCATTGGATGCGTTTATATCGTTGAAGAACTTCTTCCAGCGCGGATAATAGTAGTCCTTCATCATGCCACCCCACATACGGTAGGAATAGTCGCGCAGACCACCGCGGTTGGCCTGGGCGCGGTCGCCCCAGGTGGAAATCAAGGTGCGGGCGTTGTCCAGTTCCAGCCAATTCTTGTCGGTATCGGTGGTTCCGGTGGCTTCATCGGCAATGCCGCGCGCCAGTTGCGTCCAGCGGCCCAGCATGAAATTTTGGTTGGTGTTGAGCAAATTGTCAAGGTCGAGGATGAGTTGCAGATAAGCTGCCTTACGCTTGTTGAAGAGTTCAGTGTTCTTGGCATTATCCGCTTCCTTGAGTCCCTGGAGCAGGTAGTAGGCATAGTCCGTGAGAGCCTGGCGCGAAAGGTCGGTGAGGTCGTAGCTGAAGTTTTCACCGCTGAGACCGGAGTTCAGTAACTTATAAGCTGCACGCGCCACTTCCTGCGGGTCATAGAAGATAGCTGTACCACCCCATGATGATACCGACCCTACATTCAAACTGGGCCGTGCACATACCACACCTTCCATCGGACCCTGCAAACCACTGGTACAGTTCAGCGAAGAGTTGCGCAACAGCTCCCAAGCCTCTTGGGCGGCAGTGTTCTCCGTGCTGTAACGGCTCTTGGTGTAATCTGCCAGCCATTGCTGCGGATCGGGTTTGGAGGCATACCACGGCAATTCAAAGAGTGCGTCGTAAACCACCGGTACGGTTTCGATGGCTTCGGGGGTAGCGCCTATACCCTTGATATTACTGTAGCTTGCTTTCTGGTTGAAGAAACCGTTGATGATTCCGTTCAGACGGCCATAGAAACCAGTACGTCCTCCGAAATTGTGGAGCATACAGTAAACGGCATCGTGGCCTTTGTATTCGCCAAAGTGGGTGTGGGCATCGCTGAAGAGATCCAGCACGATGAGGTCGCCCTTGCGCACCACGTCAAGTACGTTTTTTTGTGCCGGGCTCCATTGCCAGAATTGGATGACCCATTTCTCGTCAATGGATTCGTTGGCAGCCTTCATGGCTTTGTAGATGGCTTCATAGGCAGCCGGCACATCGATGCCATCCGTGTTGGCTCCTTCATGGAAGGGATCCATGCTGTAGTATTCAGACGTGCCCATCACCTCCTTCAGTATGGCATAGTAACGCTCGGCCATGGTAGTGAAGGCTTCGCTGTTCGGGTTAAGAATGTAGGGGCGTGTAAAACCACACCAACCACCTTGGTTTTTGGCAGCATTGCCCGTTTTTTCCTCAAAGTTGCTGGGCACCATGCCGCAGAAGCCGGGCAGAACGGGCTGCATTCCGAGTTCGCGCATACGGGTATTGATTTTCTTGGACAGCTGTTCCTGACGGGTGTACCACCAGTCGGGGTTGGGGCCTCCCCAGCCCTCTAAGTTGTTCATGCCCCACCATGCCTGGAAACAGGGGCCGGCCACGAAGGCATTGGCCTCCTCGCTGGAATAGCCATAGTACGTGGTGAGGAGTTTTTTCCAGACAACGTCCAGACCCACTATCTGCAAGGGCATATTGATGCCGTGAAGAGCCATCCAGTCAATCTCTTTCTGCCATCTGTCCCAAGTCCAGGTGGACATGGAGTAGGAGAAGGTGCAGTAGTTCAGGTAGTAACGGTAATCTACGGAACACTCGTGCCTCTCAGCCGCCGTAGGCACGGGCAAAGTCACCGAAGTGAGGTCGGTGGTCAGCTGGTTCCATGTCAGGTTGACGTGGGCGTAGTGGTTGAGATACCAGTTGATACCCGTGGTAACGGCAATGATGGAGTTACCCTTGATGCAAGGTTTGCTGTCTTGGGAAGTGATGACGAAGATGTCTTTGCCGTTCGTGCTGAGCGCGTCGTCCACGATGGTGACGAAGCGTTTGGCAGTTTCGTCGCCGCCAATGCGGTTCAGCAGGGCGGTGACGGCTTTCGGGTTGGTGGTTTCCGTGGCGTGGAGCGTCATGAAACAGCATCCGGCGGACAGAAGCCAAACCCAGAGTAGGAGAATTCTTTTCATAATGATATGTATTAGGTTATTAGTTGTGCAAGTGGAATGAGCTAACAAGGTTGTGTTAGATGAGCCGCAGCCTATCTGATGCAAAGATAGTGCAAGGTGAGCGTAATAAGCTTGCTTAAATTGCCGAGCCGCAGCCTATCTGATGCAAAGATAGTGCAAGGTGAGCGTAATAAGCTTGCTTAATTACCGAGCCGCAGCCTATCTTCTGCAAATATAAAAACAATATTTAACGATAGGCCGCTTTGCACACTTTTTTCGTCCTTTTTTCCGAATGAAGGACAGAATAGCGTGTTTCCAAGACCCAATGTTGTGAAAATATTACCGTTTCTCGTCGTTCATCTCCACACAGAGAAAGCCGTCAATCGTACCTTTTTCTGACGAAAAGTTAATTCCCAGTGCCAGGATGCGCCGTTTGTCAGCGGCATAGGGCAGGCCATAACCTTTCTCCTTGATTTGCCGCACCGCCTCCTCGGCCGCACCGTTGAGTTTGAACTCCATGATATACACATAGTCGGGACATTCCACCACGCAATTAATCCGACCCTCGCTCGTTTCCTTCTCGGCACACGTGCTGTAGAAACCCAGCATCTGGAGGATGAGATAGAAAGAATAATGGAAGTAGCGTTCACACTCCATCGGGTCGTTTTTCCGTTGGAAGCGGTAACTCACGGACGAGAGCAAGGCCGTCATGTATTTGCGGAACTTCTCCGTATCGCCTGCCTCCAGTGCGTCCGTCACGTCAATAAGTCGTGGTCTTCTCCATCAACTTTGAAGCCAACATGTCCGCCGCCTGGATGATGTTCACCAGTGCGCATTTGTCCGTTGCGGCGTAGTAGGCGTAGCGTTGGCTCGTCCCGTTTTCCGCCATGTCGAACATCCCCATGTGCCAGCGGATGGCCAGCATCTCCTCCGGCTTCAGCCGCATATACCAGCTGATCATCAGGCACGACTTTTCGCCGTGGCCAAAAGGAAATTCGTCCTTCAGCTCATAGCCGGGGTACGAAACCCACCGTCCGCTTTCGTCCTTTTTCCACCGCTCCGTGGGGTGGTAAAACTTCACCTTGCACAAATCGTGCAGCAGGGAGGCAATGGCGATGCTCTCCATCGGTATTTCCTCAGTGAAGGGTGAGGTGCCGTTCTGGATGGCCGGCAGCGCGATGTGCTGGTAAAGTTTCACCGCCGTTTCAAACACGTTGATGGAGTGGAGGCACAGGCCGCCCTCTTCGTTGAGGTGGAACGATGCCGAACTGGGTGCGGTGAAGAAGTCGCTGTTTTCCAAATAGGCCAACAGCTTGTCCATCCCTTCGCGGCGGATATGTTCTTTGCAGAGCGCGATGAAGCGTTCTTTATTCTTAGCTACTGTTTCTTTTTCCATGGTTCAGAGTTTTTCCTTCAGTTCCAGCCCCATCTTCCGGGCCTGTGCCAGGATAAAGTCGAGGGCCGGTTGTCGTTCGTTCGGTATTTTCCCGTCAAGTATGGCATCCTTCAGTGCGGACTTCAGCGAGCCTATTTCGCGGCAGGGGGGCAGACCGAACAGGTGCATGATTTCCTCGCCGTTTACGGGCGGTTGGAAATTGCGGATGCGGTCTTTTTCCTCTATGTCTACGAGCTTTTGGCGCACCGTCTTGAAGTTTTGCAAGAAGTTCTTTTTCCTTTGTTCATTCTTGCTCGTAATGTCTGCTTCGCAGAGGAGCATCAGGTCGTCAATGTCGTCGCCGGCCTCGAAAAGCAGCCTTCTGACCGCACTGTCCGTCACAATGTCGTCCGCAATGGCGATAGGCCTCATGTGAAGCCCCACGAGTTTCGCCACATACTTCATCCTGTCGTCCATGGGCAGTTTCAGTCGGCGGAAGAGCGGAGCAATCATTTTTTCGCCCAGGTAGTTGTGGTTGTGGAACGTCCATCCCACGGTCGGTTCCCACCGTTTGCTGCGCGGTTTGCCAATGTCGTGGAGCAGTGCCGCCCAGCGCAGGTACAGGTTGTCGCTCTGGGAGGCCACGGTGTCGAGCACCTCCAACGTGTGGTAGAAATTGTTCTTGTGCGAGCGACCATTGCGCGTTTCCACGCAGTCCAATGCAGCCAGTTCGGGCAGGATGATGGCCAACAGTCCGCACCGGTGCAGCTCTACGAAGCCGCGCGACGGCGTGGACGTTTTCATGATTTTGTTCAGCTCCTCGATGATGCGCTCCGCACTGATGATGCGGATGCGCTCCTTGTTGCGCTCCAGCGCGTCGAAGGTTTCCTCCTCGATGACGAAGCGTAGCTGTGTGGCAAAGCGTACGCAGCGCATTATGCGCAGCGGGTCGTCGCTGAAGGTCACGTCCGGGTCGAGTGGGGTGGCGATGATGCCGTCGCGCAGGTCGAGCAGCCCGTCGAAGGGGTCAATGAGTTCGCCGCGCCGTTGGCTGTTCAGACACACGGCCATGGCATTGATGGTAAAGTCGCGGCGGTTCTGGTCGTCTTCCAGCGTACCGTTTTCAACGATGGGCTTTCGCGAGTCGTGGGTGTAGCTTTCCTTGCGTGCGCCCACAAACTCCACCTCGCGGCCTCGCCATTTCACCTGTGCCGTGCCAAAATTGCGGAACACGGCTAAGTGGGCTCCGCGTCCCAGCTTATGCGCCAAGGCTTCGGCCATCTCGATGCCGCTGCCCACCACCACCACATCGATGTCGTTCGTGGGCCGTTCGAGAAACAGGTCGCGCACGTAGCCGCCCACCAAGTAACATTCGCAGCCCTTCTCGTCGGCTGTTTCCGTAATCTTGGCGAACACCTCGTCGTCAATCTTCGCTAATATCTCTTCTTTCGTCAGCAGTTTCATGCGGTTGTGCTTTTATTTATGCTGACTGTAATACGATTGTCTGACCAGTCGGAGGGTGTAGCTGCTTTGGTAGGTGTAGTCGTCTACATCGAGCACCATGTAGTCGTCATCAATGCTTCGTACGTAGGCCACTATCTCCGGGTTGTACGAGTTAAAGTAAATGTATAGCTCGCGCCCCCTTCTGTCCCAACTTCCACTTTCATAAAGACCATCATAGCCTTGTGCCATAAACCCACCGTTGGTGTAGAAGGTCCAATAGTCGCCGGGGCGGTAGTTGCAGTTGTAGCTGCCCGTTACTTCCACGATGCGCCAGTCGCCGAACACGTCGGTGTGGCGAGCGTCCCACCAGTCTTCTTCACAGCCTGTCAGCGTGAGCAGACAGATGGCGGAGAGTATGAGGTGCATGAGCAGATGTTTCTGTTTTTCCATGTAGTTGTTTGTTTGAGGGTTCATAGTGTATGTGTATTGTCAGTGATGTTACATGAAGTGATAGGTGATCTTGGGAGAATAAACGGCCGTTTGGGGGAAGGGGCAGGATGCGTTCGACTGGCTTGCCGGTCCGGCGGTGGTCTTCTTCGGGTCGGTAATTCCCACGGGGGTGAGTATTGTTCTCCCGGTGGCATCCCACGGCAAAGGTACTATTTTCTGCGGATGTTCCGTATAATTGTGCTTTTTTCTACCTTTCCAATCGCCCATTTTGGGGCTTTGAGAACCGATGAGTTGCGTTTCAAACGGTCTTCTTCACCTTTTTTGCAGTCAAAACAATTCAAATTTACAATTTTCATACTTATTATACTGTGAATTTTGTATACTAAATCATATACAAACGTGTCAAATTCACAATTTTCTGCCACGTGGCGGTAAGACAGGCGGATGAATGAAGGATGACTGACTGTTGTTTGTTATCGTTCATTAGTTTTCTATTCAAAATCATAGGAAAATGAAACGGTATGAAACTTTGAACGATATGTTTCGGGTAAAAAGACGTATATATAGGAAAATATCACGTTTTTAAACGTTCAATTCGTAAATTCGAACTGTTGTTTTTCGGCAGGGTAACTGACAAATGGTTGGTTTGCCGGTGCTGTTGCCGTAACTCGCCAGGCGGATACCTGTAGTTCCCTGCATTTTCATCGTTCCTTTTCGACCCAACATCCCAACTCGGCGATTAGAATTAACAACTCGCCGATTAGATTTGCCGACTCGCCGATTAGATTTGCCGACTCGCCGACTTGTTCATCCAACTCGGTGACTTGTTCATCCAACTCGGTGACTTGTAATTTCAATATGACGACTTTCTCCGGATGTTCGCCGACAAAAATGTTCTGTTCGTCGTGAAGTATTGGCATTATGTAGTCAAAAATTCCACATTGCCCGCCCATGCAATACGTACTTTCCAATCCTTGATCAAAGGTTTGATAATTTTAGCCTGACATGCCTTCTTCGTACAAAGCGACCTTTTTAATTCATGAATTCTATATCCAGATTTGTCACGTTTGTATACTAAATCATATACAATGTATTAAAAATCTAAAATTTACCCCCCCCGATAAGCAAGTGTAAACACTATTTTTGTACGAATAACAAAGAAAATTCAAAAGTAAACCCTAACTTTGCGACACGAAAACAGAAATTCCGGCTTTCTTATATAGCTAAATGTACAGAAACTAACTCTCCTCTGACACTTCTATGGATTGACAACTATATATATACAGAATAGTCCTTGAAAAGAATAATCGTATTCCCAACTTATACGCACCCTAATCGGTGTTTAAACTTATAAAAGCAAACTTTTCTAATTGCACGCTCATGAACGTGATAAGTAAATACGGCCTGCTGTGTATCCTTTTCTGGATGAGTTGCTTCGTGGCACACAGCCAGCAGATGGCGGTGAAAACCAATCTGCTCTACGATGCCACCACCTCGCCCAACCTCGGTTTCGAGATGAAGCTGGGTGAGAAGTGGACGGGGCAGCTCGTGGCCGGCCTGAATGTGTGGGACATCAACTCCTCTAAAAACCGCAAGTGGCGACATGTGTTGGTGCAGCCCGAAATGCGTTACTGGCTCTGCGAACCCTTTGCCGGCCACTTCTTCGGCGCACACCTGCTCTATACCCACTACAACGCAGGCAACGTGAAATTGCCCTTCGGCCTGTGGAGCGGACTGAAAAATCACCGATACCAAGGCGACCTGGGCGGCATCGGCGTGGCCTACGGTTACAGCTGGATGATAGACAACCGCTGGAGCGTGGAAGCCTCTGTGGGCGTGGGCTACGGCATTACGCATTATAAGAAATACGACTGCGAACATTGCGGCACGTTCTATGGCACGGAAACGAAACACCTGTTCATGCCAACCAAACTCGCCGTGTCCATCGTTTACTATCCGGGACGTAAAAAATAACTCAGTGGCGGCAGGTGGGCATATCGGTTTTGCCATCAACTTGTTCCGCTCCAATCCTGTAATTCCTACGATATGAAAATGAAGATTCAACATATTGTGTCAGTGCTCGTAGCATGGCTCTTCTGTCTCGGCACATTGCCCGCCGAAGCACAAAAGAGTGGGGCAGACCTTCGCGTTCTCAGCCACGAATGGGTGGACAGTGAGTCGCTGCGCTTGCGCTTCGCTCTCACGGCGGCCGACACCTTGGCGGGAAGCGACTATGCTGTGGTGTACACCCCCTTGCTGTTCGACCAGCAGGGCGACACGCTGCGACTCTCTCCCGTCATTTTCCGTGGCAAACGCAACCGTCGCCGCGTGGAGCGCCACCGTTACTACGGCGAGCAGGCCGGGCCGGCCTGTCCCGAACCCTCCGTGGGCGACACGCTGTGGTACGAACGCCTCATCACCCTCAGCGAAGCCCCCTGGCTCCATGAAGGCCGGTTGTGCGTGGAGGTGGAGGCTGAAAGAGAGGGCTGTTGCCGCGTGGAGGCATTGCCCACAGACCGGCTGGGCTGCTTGGCATATATTCCGCCCTTTGTACCCGCCATTCTCCCCGTGGAGGACAACACGGGCAAGGCGGGCGAGCTGCAACGCACCAACCCCGTGCTGCAACACATCTCGAAATACCGCCCTTATGACGAAACGCGCATCCTCCGCAAGGAGAGCGATATGCTCTTTGTCAACTTCCCCCTCGACAAGACCACACTGCTCCACGACTTCCGTTCCAATGGTCCTACGCTCGACACCATCGTGAGCATCACGCGCCAAATCATGGCCGACACCACCTCGACCGTGAAACTCATCCAGATTATCGGTCTGGCATCCGTGGAGGGCAGCATCAAACACAACTGCTGGTTGGCCGAAAACCGTGCCATCGCCCTGCGCACTTATGTGCAGGAGCGCGTGCCTTCATCTAACGCCCTCTACGAGATATGCAACGGTTGTGAAGGTTGGAGCGAGCTGCGCGACCAGATCAACGATTCCGACTTTGAAGGCAAGGAGGGACTGCTCGACATCATTGACCACACGGCGGATGCCAACGAGCGGGAACGACTGATGAAGCGTTACCAAGGCGGCAAGCCCTGGGCTTACGTGAAAGAGCACATCCTGCAAGACCAACGTAACTCAGGTTACCTGCGCATCTACTACGACTATGTACCCGACACCGCCGCCGCTACCATCAATGCCGCTTCGGAACTGCTGCGGCAGGACAAGGCGGACGAAGCCCTGGCTCAACTCCGCACGGTGCAGGCCGACCCGCGTTCGTGGAACGCGCTCGGTACCGCGCTCTACCTGACGGGACAGGAGGCCGAAGGCATGGACTTCATCCGCCGAGCCGCATCACAGGGCAATGCGCAGGCCATCGAGAACCTCCGGCAGATGGAGGCTATCGCCACGGCACGCGAAGCAGCCTGGTAGGTGGCCGCCGGGGCAATAGCTCTCTATAGCTTGCTATAGCTCTCTATCCAACAAATCACTTTAGAAACAATTATCTTTTATTTATTCACTCAAAACTTTTAAAGTTATGAAGTATTTTAATCAATTTACCGGATTCAGTGCATTGCTGCTGGCCGGTACCATGGGCTTTGCCGCTTGTTCTTCTGACGACGAGGTGGCAGACGTGAACCCTTCCTACGATGGTTCGAGCGTTAAAGCACAGTTCTCTATCAACATTCCTGCAAACATGGGCAAGAGTGGCCGTATGTCCGCTGGCCAGGCTCAGCAGAATGGAGATGATTTCCTTGGCATGGGTAAGATTACCATGTTTCCCTTGGTGATAACTGCCGCCCCTATCAATAATGATGATGTAGCTGCGCAGAAGAGAAGCACTAACCCCACGCTGGGCGACATCGCTGGCGGTACTTCTGGCTGGGACAACGCCAGCATCCACGCCAAGGTGTACAAGGATGTGCAGTTCAATTTGGGTACAAACTATGCTTTGTTCTATGCCGAAGGCACACACGCTGCTACTGAAAACTGCGGGCTCAACCCTTCTTATGCTTCTACGGGTTCGCCCATCGGCTCTATCGGTTTCTCTTTGGATGCCCCTTATACAGCCAATGATGAAGCCCAGACCTATTTGGTTGAGGTGCTCACCAATATTGCTCAAGAACTTGCAACCCAAGGAGCAACCTATGCAGGTCTGAAAACACTGGAAGAGACCTTCAAGGCCAAGGTTAATGGAGAATACAAAATCATTGCCGGTTCTTCCCAGAATATCCTGGCTATGGCAGCCAATCTGTATGCCAGCTGTAAGAAAGGTGTTACCGAGGATGCCACTGCTGCTGCTGGTTATACAGCTGTAATGAATAAGGTGAAAGACTACTTCACGGTTTCTGGTGAAGACGTAGTAAACGGTTTTAAAACTGATGCTACTGGTTATAAAACAGGTGCCGATAACTACCCCAACGTTTGTAAGGTGCCCGATGGTTCTGTGGCCGTTCAGTTCGTAGAGGCATCAAATGCATTCGTATCTGCTACTTATAACATGGGGGCTGCCTACAACAACTGGAGCATTACTAAACCTGACACTTATCGCAAGCCCTCGTCACTCTACTATTTTGTTCAGACTCCTGTCAAGACAAGAGATACGGAATGGCTGAATGACAATCTTGCCGGTAAAAGCGCATGGAACGATGTGGTTTCAGAATACAGTGGTACAAAGGTAACAGCTTCTACCCGTTCTATGATTTTGGAAAAGCCCGTGCAGTATGGTGTTGCTGCTTTGGCAACTGATGTAGTGGCTAGTTCTTTAACCCTTAAGGATGAGAAGGGCGATGACAAGAACATTACGGATAAATTGACCATTACCGGTATCATCATTGGCGGACAGAAGGATGTTGACTGGAAATTCCAACCTGCCGCAGGTTCCGCGGAATACGTTGTTTACGACAAGATGTTCTGCTACGATGAGAATGGAGCCGCTACTAATCCCCAATTGAGCACTACAAGTCTGGCGAAAAAGAACTATACTCTCTTGCTGGAATCACAATCTAACACAGCCGTCAATGTGGCCATCGAATTTGAAAACAAGATGGAAGACTTCTATGGTAAGGACCACATGTTGATTGCCAAAGGCACCAAGTTCTATCTGTTGGCCAAGTTGAATCCGGCTGCTGGCACAGGGGTAACGGATAATCCGGGTAAGAGCACGGTATTCCTTCAGGACTACTTGACTACAGCCAAATTCACTGTAACCAGCCTGAAGAATGCTTACAATATCATTCCCGACCTCCGTTCTCCGAAACTCGAATTCGGTCTGTCTGTGGACCTCGAATGGCAGAATGGTATGGACTTTGAAGTAACTGTTGAATAACTCGTGAATTTCTCTTTGATGAGATAATCTCTCCACTCCCCCGCAAGCGGGCCACGGCAGCGCGGCGGGAGAGTGTCACCACAGGGCTGCCGGCCGGGGACGGCCGGCAGTTCACTACAAAATTGACCGGCGTAACATAGGAATGGAAGCCGGTGGCCGATACGTTTTGGATTGTTCGGCATTTCGCTGATAAGACAATGCGCATGGGCTGTTCCTTACAAACCAATACCTATCACTTTATGCACCGCATATCCGCTTATCTGCTTGCTGCTTTGTGTCTGACTTTCGCTTCGTGTATCAACGAAGACTTGTCGGACTGTGGCGTTAATTACGGACTGGAATATCAGGTGATGCTTACCACCAATGTTCAAACGGAGATTACTACCGAACTGACTTCCGAAGCCGAAGTGGAGGTGGGCGAGAAGTTACTGCAGGCCCTTTCCGGTTTCTTCGCAAAATATGCAAACGATGTGGACCTCAATTTCTATACCCTTGACCCTCCGCAGGAACTGCGCCACAACGAGTATCACTACATCGGCGGCTCCTCAGCCAGCTATACCATCTACCTGCCGGCAGAGGACTATAGACATCTGTCTGTGGCTAACGTGAGCGGCGAGGCGACGGTGAACATGCAGGCCAATTCGCACGCATCGCTTTTTAACATGGTGCAGGAAGCCGGCGACACCGTGCCTTCGCATACCTACGGCCTCTTCTCCGCACGGCGCAATATGCAGGTGTTGGGCGACAAGGACCAGGTGTTCCATGTGTCGCTCTATATGCAAAACTGTGCCGCCGCACTTGTGGTGGACCAGAAAGGAGTGGCTCACCAGGATATGCAGGTGTTTCTCCAAGACCTTGCCACAGGCTTCACGGTGAACGACAGTACCTATATATATAAGGACTCTCCCGTGGTGCGTACTCATCGGCTTGAAACAGACGGTCAACTGCTCTGCAATTACGGTATGAGCTTCCCTTCGCCCGCATCGCCGGCTGAAGTGGAGCCTTCGGGACGCGACGTGACGGAAACCACACTGTGGCGCATCAAGGCATACGTTACCATGCCCGACGGTAGCATTACGGAAACGACCCTCTCCATTCCCACGCCCCTAAAGGCCGGCCAACTCCGCATTATCAAAGCCTATATGTTGCCCAACGGCGGCCTGACTCCGGTGGATGCCGAGGTGGGAGCCAGCGTAGAACTGGACTGGAAGCAGGGCGGCACTTACGAGCCGGAACTGTAGGTATGCGCCTCGGAGGGTGTAGCAGCACCATCGTATTTTCTTCTCTATTAAAGAACCTCAAAGCGGAGCCTTCTTTATCTCTATGACACAACAAACTAATCTCCTATCGTATATGAAACTCTGCGCCCTCTTCTTGGCGGTAATGCTATTGGCCGCCTGCCACAGCGAGGACGAAGCGGCAGATACCATCCAGGTGCCGGTGCGCCTCAGCGTGATGACAGGCTCGCCTTCCATGCAGCGGGCACCGGCCGACCCCGGCACGGCGGAGAAGTTCGCGCTGCCCTCCCACGCCTATATCTATGTGTTGACTTACTCCCAACTGAAAGAGCAGGGCACAGCCAAACTTATCTACCAAGGCACTGACGGACACATAGCCCTGGACCCCGCAAAATGGAAGCAGGACACCACCACACCCGAAATTTACCACTACACCGGCGACATCAATCTCTTTATGCCGGTCGACATGATGTCGGGGCGCGTGCTGGCGGCAGTTTCTTCCGCAGAAATTGAGGACTTGAGTTTCTCCGCTACCACACCCGCCACTTTCGACGCACTGAGCAGAATAACGTACAGCGTGCCCTCAGGCACAGCCGAAGCACAGAATGAATACATGAAAAACCTTTACTCCACGCCTTACAACTTGGTGTACAAATACGATACTGATTTGGGAAGACTTGTGGGCCTTCCCTTGGACGATGAAGAGAACGGTACGGACAAGCTCTATTACGGTACCATTCTTGATGCTGCAGAGAAGGTGTCCCATGTCGACATCGTGCTCTACCACGTGGCGGCACGCCTTGACGTGAAATGGGAAGTGGCCCCTGCGCTGCGCAAGGACAACGCGCTGACCTTCTTCGAGGTGTGCAACCTGCCGCAAAAGCCCTGCTACCTTTTCCGCCCCACGGAGAACGTGAACGATAAGGACGGTGCCAACACTACCTACTCCAGCACACAGTGCCGTTCCATCCTCAAGACCAGCACGGCAGAGGGTAACCTTGACCCTTCCACTTACTGGCAAGGCCGCCGCGTGATGTATGTGCCGCAACATTATCTGCGGCAGAACAACAACACCTATTACCCCTTCGATGTACGTTTGGGGGTCAACGGGGAAACCATTGAGGATGAAACCGCCTCGCCCGTAACCGGGAAATACTACGGACAGAAGTTCTCATTCAATCAGGCGTTCACACCCCACCGGGTGTTTACCTCCTGGATTGCAGTGGGAGTGAATGTCAAAACGAAGATAAACAACTAAAATTATTGATAGATATCAATAGTTTTCTATAGATATCAATAGCCTTCTATAAACTTTCCTGAAAACACCAAACAAAACTGATTATGCGCTACCGTAAACTCCATATTCCTTTCCTGTTCTTTTTGCTCAGCCTCTTCGTGCAGGCTGCGCATGCCCAGTTAGTGCGTTATGTCACCACCAGAGGAACCTATGCCGGTGATGGACTGAGCTGGGCCACTGCCAAGAACAACTTGCAGGATGCCATCAACGACCTGCACAACTATATGCAGCAAAAGGGTATCAGCGAAGGAGGACGCATCTATGTGGCCCAGGGCAAGTATGTGCCAACGGAAAGTACGGAGCAGGCCGGTGGCGGCGTGCTCTTCACTTCGTTTAAGATGTATGCCGGCATCAGTGTGTACGGTGGATATAAAGGAGATGAATCGGGGGATGCGCTCGAACCCGACAACCGCCCCTTGAAAGGCGGTGCTACCAAACCTTGGGAGATGAAGTACCAGACTATCCTCTCCGGTAACCACTCCAGCACGCAAACCGTTTTCCAATGGGATCCAACCAACAAGAAGGAAGTCTATACCACCTCCTTCCCGGGCAATTCCTACCACGTCGTGTGGTTTGCCACCAACGGACTGGATGACAAAAACCGCGCCAAGCCCTTGGGCGGCACCTCGCTCCTCGACGGTTGCATCATCGAGGACGGCAATGCTTCCAACCGCTCGGTGGAAACCATGCGAGTGCATACCGCCTTCGGTGCCGGCATCTACATGACCGCCGGTGCCAAGGTGGACCGTTGCATCGTGCGCCACAACGAATCCACGCGCCGGGGCGGCGGCATCTACCTTGACAACGGCGGCGAGGTGGATCGTTGCTACATCTACGCTAACCAGTGTCTCGGCATCGGTATCGTGGCCGGCTACGGCGGCGGTGTGTGCGTGGACGATGAGGGCAAAGTGCTCCGCAGCCTCATCCACAACAACGTGGCACGCATCGGCGGCGGTGCCTGCCTCTCAGCCGAGACCGTGCATCAAAAGGCAGAAGAGAATGCGATTGGCGTGAACACCAGCGACTGCTTCAATCCTGCTCTGGCCGGCAGCGTGGTGTCCAACAACACCTCGACCACCGAGGCCGGCGGCGTGTTCATGTACAAAGGTGGCCAGATGAACCACAACACCATTGTGCGCAACAAATGCACCGGCCCCAACGTCATCATCTCCGGTCGTCGCTATGGCCGCAGCGCCGGCGTGTATGTCGACAAGGCCGCCATGATTACCAACTCCGTGCTTTGGGGCGGACAGGTGGATGCCAACAGTGATGTGCAGTATGCTTCCTACACCGTGGAGTCCACCGAGTTGCTCTATCCTTACATCAGCTATACCGCCGTTTCCAACCACGATTTGGCCGACTGGACCAGCACCTCCAAGCTCGAAGTGCTGGCTTTGGGCACGAAGAACACGGCCACTTCCTCCACCGACAACCAATACTATCCCCGTTTCCTTGCCGCCACCAGCGGCATCGACCCGGACAACATCAAGCCCGGCGTGGAGGCCGACAATGCTACCGCCACCCCCACCCCCGAGACGCGCTGGATGCCGGCCGGCTTCTCGCCACTGCGTGAACATGGTGTGCAGATAGTGGACATAACCACCTACGACCGTGCCCTCATCTCGCACCTCACCACCGACATGAACGGCAACACTTATGCCGCCCGCACCACCATCGGTGCCTATGTTCCCACCAAGAACACCTACACCCCACGCCTCTTGCCCTCCGTGGAACCGGGGGAGAGTGGGGATGTGCTCACCCTCTTTGTTGACCCCAACCGTAATCTCACTACGCTGAGCGGCGAGGAGAATGTGGGCCACAGCTGGGAGAAGCCTTTGGGCAACATCAACGACGCGCTGAGCTGGTTTAACGAGAACAAAGGCAAGACCGTGAAGTTTTATGCGGATGCCACCACCACCACTTTGACCACCACGACCATTAACAACGATACCAAGCTACAGGTGTTGGTCAAAGCCGGCACGTGTACCACGGCGGGTTCCTACTTCTCCTCCCGAATGCGCTCATCGTCCATCCGAATGTACAACAATGCGCGGCTTTATGGCGGTTACCCTGCCGATGCCACAGGCACAAGCCGCGACGGACGCAACCCCTCGGAAAACCTCACGACTATCTCGGCCAATATCATCAACAATGGCTACGAGTTCAACACCTGCCACATCCTAGGTTTCAATGATGCCAGCAATGCCATCGTCGACGGTTTCCGCCTTTCGTATGCCTGCTCCTTGCCCAACGAAGAGCTGAACAACAGTGTGGACACATCCTCTCCCATCTATTTCATTCCCGCACTGAAAGATGGCGGGGCCATTGTCATACAGAACGCAGTGGGAAATTATGGCTCCATGACGAACAACAAAGTGCGCAACTGCATCCTATCCAACTGCACCTCCAACCAAGGGGCGGCCATCTTCGTGCAAAGTTCGCGCCCCGAGGTGAAGATCAGCTTGGACGTGGAAAACTGCATCATCCACAACAACACCGCCACCACCACGACCACGCCCGCTGCCGTTTGGGTGGAGAGCGAGAGCGGCACGGGCGGAGCTGTGACCGTCAACTTCAACCACTGCGACTTCCTGAAGAATGTGGGCTACGGCCTTTACGTGAAGGGCGGCAATGCCACCGTGAAACTCGACAACAGCGTGGTGTGGGCCAATGCCTCGGCTGCCATGGACCGTTCGGAGAACCTGGCCGAAGCCGCCAATGCCGGCAAGGTGCGGACGTGGATGAAGGAAAACGGCGGCAACTTGAGTGGCAGCTACAACTTCTTCGACACCGGTACCTCCACCACGGGTTTTACCAATAGCCAGAGCACCCTGACTTATGTGGATGATGTCACCAACTACACTTACCCCATCTTTGTCAACCCCACCAAGAACATCGGAGCAACGCAGGAGGGCGATTTGACCAAATACGGCGGCCACGTGAATTTCATGCCGCGCAACATGAACCCGATTGTCAATGCGGCGGTGACTTCCAACATGGCTGCCACCGACCTTACCTCTGTGGTCACCCGTTCCTACGGCGGTGCCGCCGATGTGGGCGCGGTGGAGAACACTTTCTTGCCTGAAAACGGAAATGTATTTTATGTAACTCCTACTGGAGCGGGAAGAAAGGATGGTTCCTCATGGAGCAATGCCATTGCGGGAAATGAGGTTTACGACCTAACTACCAAAAAATCGTTGGGAATACAAACTACCGCAGATGCCTATTTGACAGGTACGTATAAGGAAACCTCCGTTTCGACTTCTGGCTTTTGGGATTCCGGTAGCGGAAATACCATTAACACGGATAAGAAAGGCAAATTGACAGTCTCCATCACCAACAATCGATACGAGCGATACATCAGCGGTTTGCAATTTGCTGTGGAAACTGCCTCTTCAGTGTCAAGTTCCGCTGATAAAAAAGAGGTGTGGATAGCCGGAGGTACTTATACTGATTATAAAGGCTATGTTATCCGTGATAAAATCATTGTCTATGGCGGTTTCCCGGATTTTGGCACTCCGGGCATGGATGAACGCCATCCCTTGCTTTCCACTTCCATTCCTGTCAGCAAGACTAATCAAAACTTGGAGAGCCAGATTGCCCATTACGAAACCATTTTGCAGATTTCATCTACTGAGAGCGTCAAGAACAACGAGAATTTTGTTTCACCGGCAGATTGGCTTCGCAATGAAAGTAGTGTTATCCGCAGACCTGTACTCAGACAGCCCGATGTATGCTTGCCAACTTATGGACCCGCTAAGAGTGGTAAACTTCCCGAAAGTAATAATGGCACATACGCATCCAATACTTACCGTTTTCCCGGTGCGGAAAATGGAAAAACAGATGCCAACTATGTAGAATACGAAGGAGCTGTGTGGGATGGTTTTACCATTCAAAACGGATACATTGTCAATTATTACGCCAATCGTGACGGTGGTGCTGGTGTGCGCATGTTTCGTGGAGTCACGCTGCGTAACAGTGTGGTAAAACGAAACATGAATTATTCCACTCGTAACAGAGGCGGTGGTGTTTATTGTGACGGTAGCAACTCTGTTGTTGAGAATTGCTTTATATTCAACAATAATGCTGAAGGAAGCGGTGAGGACTTTTACGGTGGTGGAATGTATATGATTGTGGGCACCGGCTTCAATTTGTTGGTGACCAGAAATTATGCCACTTCAAACGGTGGTGGGCTGTTTATTGAAAACGCAACATTCTACAACAATACTGTTGCCTATAACAACAGTCAAGGTTGTGGCGGAATCTACCAATGGAGTGGTGATTATCTAACCCCTTCATTGGACATTTTCAATTGTCTTTTGTATGGCAATAACCATAAGGCAATAGACTCTAAGCTGTCAGGCACAAAATTCAACACAAATTTTAAGGCCGTCATGAATTGTTATATTCAGACTGCAGAAAATTTGGATTCTAAGTTTTCTATATACAATAAAATAGGAAACTCCAATTATTTGGGAACAGGAACTGCGTTAGATAATCCTTTTGACAAAGGAGAAAATGCTGTTACCGCATTGGATTTCTCTTTGTCATCAGCCAGCAAATGTATCAATTCTGGTTTGAACGACCCCAACAATGTAACATTGCCTGAAACCGATGTGGATTTTACCGCCCGCATCCAGGACTGTACCGTTGACATCGGAGCCTACGAATACAACGGTGCCTACGACATCGTGCCCACTTCCGGCAAGGCGGCAGACGGCATTACGCCCACAGCCACCTATTACGTTACCGGACCTGGTGACGGAACGGCTTCGGCGCAGAATCCCGCTAATGCTGCCTGTATGCAGAAACTCCAGAAAGTGCTGGATGCAGCCGGACGGTATAAGTTCACCAATCCCGGTACGCAGGTGATTGTCAAATTGGCGCGTGTGGCAGGAGGTGGCTATGCGCCGAGCCGCAGCTATGTGACCGAAAAGAACAACACCGAGGCCGACAACCCGCGCACCTACTCCCTCATGGTGCCGCGCGGCGTGGAAGTGTGGGGCGGCTACTTAGAAGATTTCGAGGAAGACCAGCGCGACGTTATAACCAACAGCACACTCCTCACCGGAGCCTATACCAGCGACGGACAGAACGTGAACTGCTACCATGTGGTGACCTTCACCGACAACCTCTTCGACGAAGATGGAGAGCTCATCGGCAATGGCCATACCACTACATCCTACAACGGCATTACCGACCCCACGCTTAACCCGGCCCTTTCTACGGCCTCCACCAAACTCGACGCGAAGAAGGACCGCGCCATCCTTGACGGACTCTACATCGAGGACGGCGATGCAGAAGGCGAAATAACCACTTCCTCCGAAGCCGACATCAACCGCTACGGCGGCGCGGCCATCGTGCCCGACTATGCCCATGTGCGCAACTGCATCCTGCGCAACAACACGGCGGCCAACGGCGGCGGTGCCCTATTCCTTCAGGAGGGGGCTTTGGTAAGTGGCTGCATCCTGACGGACAACTCCGCAGAAAAAGGCGGTGCCATTTACGTGCAGCAGAACACTATCGCCAACTTCGACCCCACGAAGTGGGACTACATCCGCAACTTCGCCCACATCATCTCCTGCACCATCTCCGACAACGAGGCAACTTCTTCGGGCGGCGGATTGTGGTTCAACAACAACGTGCGTGTGAACAGTTCCGTGCTCTGGAACAACAAGAGTAACAACGCGGCCAACGTGAACGGACAGACCGACCCCTTCTCCACCCAGGCGGAGTCAAACACCTCGGTCTTCTATCCCTTCTCTTACAGCGCGGTGGAGAACATCCGCATGGCGGGCATGAACAACATCAGCGTGAGCACCACCAACGAGAAGGGTGTGCGCTTCGTGAGCCGAGCCAACAAAGACGGCAACGACTATTATTACCTCCAGCATTACTCTGTGCTGGCGCGTTCCGGTATGTCGCAGCAGGACTATACCAACATCCGCATTTCCCAGCCTGCCGAAACGGACATGCGCTTCTACTTCCCCACGCTCGAAGCAGAGGACATGGCCGGCAACTCACGTACCACCTACAACCTGGATGAGTCGGGAAAGCAGCTTGACACTCCCGGTGTGAAGGACTTTGTGGAAATCGGAGCTCGGGCCTACAACGGCCCGCTCCTTGTGACACCTACTGCCGACAATCTCATCACCCGCCTCTTCGTGGTGAAGCCCGAGGACATTGATGAGGATATCTTCGAGGCCATGTCTACTTCTTCCTATACCAAAGGCAAGCCTTTCGTGGAAGGCTGCTCCTTCGCTTTCCCGATGCAGAAGTTGGACGATGCCCTGCTCTACGTGCAGACAGCGCGCAAAACGCTGGGTGATACCGAGGTGAATGGCACGAAAGTGAAGGACACGAAGTTTGAAATCTTCGTGAGCCGTGGCACCTACTACCCTTACCGTACGGTGACGGGCCAGTATTCCTATTCGCGTGGCAACACATTCCTTGTGCCCGAGGGTGTAAGCATCTTCGGCGGCCTGCGCGATGACCTGGCCGACGGTACCAATACGGACTCCTATTTCTATACTTCCACCGATACCAACCAAAACCTTACCCTTACCGCCACGATTACGGTGAACGGCTCCACCACCACCCGCAACTTTACCCTCAAGGGAGAGACCACGGAGAACATCCTCCGGGCCCGCGAGTTGGAGGACCTCAACCACAATTCGCTCAAGGAGCCTTGGGAAATGAAGTACCAGACCATCCTCTCGGGCAAGAGTGTGAACTCCGAAACGGCAGACAACGTCTACCACGTCATTACGTGTATTGCCGACGAGGACTATGTGGGCACCTTGCCTACGCCGACCAACACTACCGGTACACCCAACATTGACAACCACACCCGCGAACATACCGGCGTGCCCATCTTGCTCGACGGTTTGCAAATCATGGACGGAAAAGCATTGGGCTACGATGCCGCCTCCGTGGCCAACGCCTATTCCTATTATAAAGGAGGCGGTGTGCTGGTGGACGGCAACTGGCAGAAGCCGACAAGCGGCAGCTGGAACGCCAATGGCACAGTGGACACTTCGGACGAGATTCATTCCCGTTCCACCGACCCTGCCGCTGTGGGCAAGCGCTGCATACCCTTGGTGGTGCGCAACTGCGAGTTCACCAACAACCGCGCCGGTGCCGGCGGAGCTATCTACAGCAACGGTGTGGTGGAAATCTTCTCCAGCAACTTTGCCCAGAATGCTTCCAAACAGCGCGACGAAGTGGCCGACTTGCCCGAAACTTCCACGAAGTACAACGGCAACGGCGGTGCGATTTACAGCACCTATGTGCTCTCGGCCATCAACACCATCTTCGCTAACAACGAGGCCGGACTGGTGGAGGAAACTGCCGACCTGAACAACCTCACGGACAAAGGTTCGCGCGGCGGTGCCGTGTTCCACGGTGCCACGGCTGGCTATGGATCATTGCAGTTGGTCAACTGTAACTTCGTGCGCAACCAGGCACTGAGCTATCCCGCCATCTACCTGTGCTACCCCAACCGGGGCGATGTCAACATGAGCGACAACCCCCACAAGGTGGTCAACTCCATCTTCTGGGGCAACGAAATAACTCCCGACTGCACCATTTCCGGCACGGAGAAACAGGTCAACTTCGTGTGCAGCTATTGGAATCGCGTGCCTACCGACGGTGCCATGGCCGAAGATCCTTCCGTCTTCACCGATGCTCGCCTCTCGGCCGACGGAATCACACCCGGCATCGGCGAAAACCTCTGGTTCTGTGCCTACGAGGAAGGAAGAGGCTGTGTGCCGCGCATGGACGACCGGGGCACCATTGACTACCGCACCATCTCCTACAAACTCAACGAATACATCCCTAACCTGTTCAAGACAGGTACGTATTGGGAGAACGGTGACAGTGGCACCCCCGTAGAGAAGAATTTCGACAACAACGGCACGAAATACATCTGGGTTACGAACAACATCTACTTGAGCGATGAGAACAACGCACTCAACGGACCCAATTTCGTCAATCCCTCCTTAGGCCCCGGCGTGAACAACTACCTGCCTTCGGCCGACTGGATGATGTCGCGTCAGAACAACCTGACGGACAACGGGTGGTCGCGCATACAGCAGCATATTCAGCTCAACGATGTCACGCAAAACTACGACTGCTCCTTCGTGACTGATGCCGGCGACTACATTGCACAAGGTATCTATGCTGACACCCGCAACAACCGCAAGGATAACAACTATATTAAGATGCCCATCGGCAACGAAAAGTATATGGAGTTCACTGACGGCTCCCCGATGTTCCGCATCTCCAAAGACCCGAACCCCTCGCAAAACCAGACCTACATCGACCTCGGCGTGTACGAGTACCAGCACATTCAGCTCAACCCGAAGAAGGGCGACGAGACCGATGTACTCTGGGTGAGCACACAGGAAAAACCCGAAAACGGCGTGGCCGACGGCAGTTCCTGGAGGCAGCCCACCAGCGATATGCAGCGCGCCATTGAAACCCTGCTGGCCAGCCGCAATAACCACCATAAGCAAATCAATGTCATCGAGGGTAACTACTCGCCCATCTATACCATCGATGGCTACATGGCCTTCACCATCAACTCCGGCTCACTCAACGCTGCTGCCACATTGCCCTTGGTTAAGGACAGACCCGGCGGAGAGTTCGACGGCAACCTGGGCGTGAAGTCGCTCACTATACTCGGCGGCTGGAGCAAGGATGTGGAAAACCTGTACAATGCGGAAACCTATCCCACCACGTGGGAAATGGCCGGACGTTCCGGTGTCGCTATGGATAAAATGTCCACGTTGCTTCGCATAGTCGACGCACACAACTGGTACAATGTGGGCTCTTATGCTTCGCGCATCTCTGCCACCGACAATACGCAGCGGGTCATCCCCATCACGATAGACGGTATCACGTTCCAAAACGTATATGGCAACAAGACTGACGAAGGAGCCGCCATCTATTACAGCGACCAGTATCAGTTCTCCGACCCCACCGAGCGCGATGAGACCAAACATTCCGGTGTGTTAGCCGCCGCTTCCGCAGACGGCGCGCCGAAGCTTAAACTCGGCCGCAGCATCTTCCGCCTCAACGGCAACGCCGCCACTGTGCCGGCTGTTACCATAGGAAAGGGTGGAGGCCACTCCTTGGTGTACAACACGCTCTTCCACAGCAATATGGGACAGTCGCTCCGGGCTTACAACACCCACGTGGTGAATTGCACTTTCGCCCTCAACGGCGACAACGTGAAGTTGCAGAACGATGCTGCCGTCAGCACTACGCCCTCATGGCATTCCTGGCATTCCTCTATCCTCAACTCCCTGCTCTGGCGCAACGGTGCTGAAGATACCAAGGAGTACGACCTGCCCTCCGAATCCACCGATTACCTGAGCGGCAACGCCATCTTCGGCAAAGCATCGGTTTATCCCACTGGAACGGTGGTCAACCACGACACCGGCGTGCTCTCCATTGCCCTTTCCGGCGGAGGAAAGAACGATGCCAACCAGCCCTTGGTGGCCGACAACGCTGATGTGCTCTGCGGCCCCAACTTCATGCTTCCCCTGACCGAGGCCGTGGCCGAAAGCGACAGGGAGTTGCGCGACTTCCACCTCCGTCCCTCGGCACGCACCATCAATCAGGGAACAGATGATTTGTACAAAGCGAAAGTGGGTTTGAGCAGCGAACAAGTGGCTCTTGAACAGGATTTGGCTTCTATGCCCCGTTTTGCCGGTACGCATATTGATAGAGGTGCTTACGAGTACCAAGGCGACCTGCAGCGCGTCATCTACGTCGACCCCACCCGTATGGTGACGGGCGATGGCACTTCTTGGGGAAATCCCTACGGCCACGGCGAACTTCAGTCGGCCATTGACCTCGCTGCCGTGTTCAGCAGCATCAACACGGGGCGGCGCGCCTACGTGTTCTGCAAGGGCGGACAGCTGACGGGTGAACGGCTCACCCCGCGTGCCGGCGTGAGCGTATTTGCCGGCATCGAACCGAACTATACGCAGGAGGCCACGGCCATGAACCAAGCAGCTGAGGGCACCGACCCTTATGCCGGCGGCTATTATGACAAGGACCTGAAGGACTATGTGACCCGCGTGTTGGGCGACCGCCCGGGCACGGTTTCCCCCTTAGCACAGCGCACCGGCATCACCGGCGTGCAGACCGCTGGCAACTATGCCGCCATGGCCTTGCTCGACGGCTTTGACATCGCGCCCCAGCCTGCGGACGTAACCACTCCTGTGGTGGATTTGGGTGATGATACTACGCCTCTGCCCGTCGTGTTACGCAATGCTGTGATCCACGATGTCCACAACACGGCTGTCGAAACGGCTTCCGGTGCTGCCGCTGCAGTGAGGGCGCGCGGAGGACTGCTCTACAATGTGCTGGTGCGCGACTGCTCCGCACAGGCCGACGGCGTGGCTGCCACTTTCCTCGGCAACAAGGGACGCGCGGTGAACTGTACCTTCCTCGGCACAGGCGCAACAGGCTACGCACTGGAAACGTCAAATGCCGACAACGAAACTTATCAGGTGACCCACTGCATTACGTGGAACGAACAGCTTCCTCAGAATGATCGATTGGGACGCAAGGGCTCGTCTGCGGGTTACCAAAACTGCAATACCCTGGACGAGGGTTATCCCTTTGCCCGTTACCTCCAGGCCACTGCCGACAACCATCCGGCCAAGCCTGCTGCCTTCACCGACAAGCAGGATCTGTGGTATCAGTTGGAAGAGAAGTCGAAAAACCTCGACTTTGCCGGAACGGACATCACCGATGCTTTGTACACTTCTTTGCAGAGCGCGCTGGGGCTGACTGCCGATGAGCGTGCCATGGTCATACAATACGCCACCGACCGTGACCTGCTGGGCAATCCGCGTCTGCCGCAGTATAACCCGCTGATTGACCGGGGCTGTTACGAAACGTGGAATGTGCCCGAAGGAAAGGCGGCCAAAGCCACCTATGCCTATACGGGTGAATCCTCGCGTGGCCACTTGGCCGGAGGTCGCCGTCATCCACAGGAAGGCTCGGTGGTCTATGTGCAAAAGAACGCTTCGCTCGTGATGAGTTCCGATGATTTTAACCCGGCTTCCACTACGGCGGCGGGTCGCAACGAGGTGCTCCGCCCGGGCTACCTACTGCTGTGTGAAGGGGCATCGCTCTTCAGCGAAGGCACGGCGGTCAGTCTGGGCCATGTCGGTGTGGAACGCACGGTTGATGCCGATGCCGGTGCTTTGGTAGCATTGCCTTATGCGTTCGATTTCTCCCAAGCACGTTACATCACGTATGATGCTTCGGGCCAGGTGCAGGAGACTGTGCCCGAAGCCGCTACCGAAGTACTTTATTACGATGGCGAAGCCCGTGCCGCCTACGATTATATTGCACAATCAAAACCTGACTCGCCTTGCTGGAAACCATGTGCTACCGGCAAACGTGCCGCCTGCATGGGTGTTTGGTATCATCCCACCGCTTCAGGCACTTACCGCTTTACCGCAGCCGACGTGTCTACCACTGACGGTAGTCAGCCTGTTTATCGTGAGGGCTACTACGACGGTGCGGCCGAAGCGGCCAAGATGGTCACGCTGACACAATATGACAATCGCGATGTGGTGGGCGAGAAGCCGTATTATACCGTGGAGGAGAACATGGGGTGGAACCTCGTAGGCTCTCCCTACTTGGTCAGCGATTATGTTAGCTGGGCCGATGGTGAAACCACCGATTTTAACCCCGAAGCTTATCCCATGAGCCTGCCGCGCTTCTTCTATACGGCAGACGCTCAGGGTAATTTCTCCGCACATCCTTCGTGGAATGCCACCAAAAAAGGCAAGGGACTTTCGCCAGCCACGGCTTTCTTTACCCAAACGACCACTCTCCAGTCTGCCGAAACGCTCCGTTTCCTTCTGCCTCATTATGCCGGCGACACACCGGTGGCTGCCGCTCCTGGCAAGGTGTTGTCGTTGACCGATGGCCTGGGTCGGAAGGACGAAGTAACGCTCCAGCCCGATGTTGACAACGAGGGTTCGGTGGCTTTCCACCTCGGCACGGACGGCTTGCACTGGTCACCACTTCAGCCGGGACTGCCACAACTCTATGCCGCGACGGCGCAGGGTACACCGTTGGCGTGGGCAGCTTCCGTTCCTGTGGGCACAGCCATCCCCCTCGGACTGAATAGCGGTGCCGGCGGTCTCTGTAAGTTGGGCTTGCCCGAACCCGAAGCTTTTGCCGACTTCACGCACGTTTGGCTGACGGACAAAGTGACGGGGCTGGTTACGGACTTGAAACACGATGTTTATACGGTGCCGCTCGAAGCAGGCGAAGCAACGGACATTCGTTTCACGGTACAGTTTGGCGGTGTCACCCCGAACTCCGGTGCCAGTGGTGAACAAGCACTCTACCAAATCACTGCCCGTCAGGGCTACATACACATAGAAGGACTATTAGGCGGTGAGAACATTGCCGTCTACGATGCTTCGGGTCGCCTCCAGCTCAGCGACCACGCCCGCACCAACCATTATGCCGCGCCCTTCTTGCCGGGCAACTATGTGGTCAAGGTGGAAGGCTACAGCCGCAAGGTGCTGGTGATGCCGTAGCGGAGAGAGCAGGAAAGGCTGGGAAACCGGAGTTTCCGGGTTATCTGGATTTTCGGATAATCCGGACTTTCCGGAAAACCCAAAAAATCAGCGCTTTCCTCTAAAAAAACGCAGCGGAATGCGCTTGCTTCCAGAGTAATCCATATATTCGCGCCTTATTAAACATTAACGCGCCCTATGGAAAACAGGAGCAAGAACATTCCGCTGCAACACTATTCCGACGGCACCCCGAGTGTGATGCGTAAGCCTACTGTCTACCAGGAACTTCACTTCTACCGCAAGAGCGATGTGCTGGTGCAGCTGACAAAAGCCTTCTGCGAACGCTTCCTGCCACACTACGGCGACCGCACCGTAGACCAGATGGTACAGGCGGCACGCTCCGTCAAGCAAAACATTGTAGAAGGGTTCACTGACGGACAAACGTCGTTTGAAGTAGAGATGAAACTTCTGGGGATTGCCAAAGGCAGCAACAAAGAACTGTTAGAGGACTACCAAGATTATATCAAACAGCACGGCATACCAGAATGGGCCAAGGATAACCTCACGAGGTATAACAAAATGAGAGATTTCTGCCGGGCGCACAGTGACGAACGCGACTACCGCCGCTTCTTTGCTATGTGGAGCGATGAGGAAATGGCCAACCTCGCCATCTGCCTTTGTCACATGGTAGACAAGGCCCTGACTACATTCTTGGCCAAGCGCGACCGCGAATTTGTAGAAGAAGGCGGCATTAGGGAGCGCATGACAGCTGCACGCTTGGATATGCGCGGCACGCAAAAACAGATTATTGCTCAGCAAGAGCAAGAAATCTCCCAGCTCAAAGCGAAGATTGCCTCACAGCAACGAGAAATAGAGGCGTTGAGGGCGAAGTTAGCGGGGAAGGCCGGAGAGGCTGAAGAGCCCGGAGAACCCGGATAGTCCGGATTATCCGGAAAACCCGGAAAAGCCGGAATATCCGGAATATCCGGATTATCCGGACTTTCCGGACTTTCCGGACTTTCCGGAATACTCCTCCGCCCTCACTGATACACCACGGCATAGCGGTTGCCCAAGCGGCGATGCTGCTTCTCCGCTCCCAAGCGGCGGAGAAGCTTACCCATCCGCATGGCGGTGATGC
>SFPC01000011.1 GCA_004552195.1 Bacteroidales bacterium
ACTCCCCCGTTATCGGGGGAGAGCAATCTCAAAAAAAGAAACTAACTGCATCCCAATAGAGCACACATGATATAAACTAATTTTCAACACCTACTTACCAATGAACATTTATCAAAAAAGTGGGCAAGTTGTGGTTCACAAGTCCGGGAGTTGAAAAAAATACTCGGCGAGTAGGAAAAAATAGTTCGGCACTTGTAAAGAGGTTATCGCCATGAGTTGCAACAGCGGTTTCCGACAAGCTACCAACTCCTTATGCGCACCTATATATACGCTTTTTCACCTTTGAAAAAAATGCTTCAAACATTCATAGACCGACCTTTTGAACTTGAAAATCAAGCATTTTGAGCATGAAGGACTGCCAAGTTAAATCTTTCATGCTCAAAATGCCCTACAACATAAAAACGCAGGTATCCCGACCGCTTTCCGGGCATTGAAGAAAACCATTTTTCTTGCAAAAAATCCCCATTCCATCGCCAAAACGCTCTTATCAGGCATATGTCAGGCGGAAGCGGTTACCGGGCATCCGTTTGATAGCCTGCAAATCCTCTAAATCGAACAACAAATCGGACAAGGCGGCCACGGGAATTTGCGTAACCAGTGCCAAACGGTCGAGCGAGAGCTCATCCACCCCGTTCAGGGCATCCAGCACCTTGTTTTGTTCAGGAGTATAGACAGGAAACAGCTGAGGTTCAGGCGTTTTCTCCTTCTTTTCAGGCATCCAGTTGAGCTGTTGCAAGATTTGTTCGGCCGAAGTAACGAGAACAGCTTTGTTTTCGTTGATCAACCGGTTACAGCCCGCCGAATAAGTGTCCGTAGCGCGTCCCGGCACGGCCAACACCTCGCGGTTGTAACTGTTGGCCAAGGAGGCGGTGATGAGCGCGCCGCCTTTGTCAGCACTTTCTATGACCAGCGTGGCTGTGGACATCCCCGCCACGATGCGGTTGCGGCGCACAAAATTTCCTTTGTCGGGCACGGTGCCGGTGAAGTACTCAGTAATCAGCCCACCCTGCTCCACCATTTCCCGTGCCGTCTTCCGGTGCAACGAAGGGTAGATGCGGTCCAGTCCGTGTGCTAAGACGGCCGCCGTATCCAGTCCGTTGGCCAATGCTTCCCGGTGAGCATGAATGTCTACTCCGTAAGCCAGTCCGCTGACCACAAACACTTCGGGCTTTAGCCGTGCCAGCTCGGTCAGTATGTCGCGACACATTTGTTTGCCATACTCCGTAATATGCCGGGTGCCCACCACGCTCAGCGTGTAACGCCGGTCTATATTCCCCGAACCGCAATAGAACAAGGCCAAGGGGGCATCAGGCACGTCCTCGGCCCGGAGCAGATGGGGATACAGCTCGGAAGTATAGGGAAAGATGCGGATGTGGTGTTCGCGGCAGAAGTCGCATTCGCGTCGGGCGCGGTCGCGTGCTCCCTGCACGGCAGCCCGGTCGCTCAGCATCCTGCCCCAGAGTTCCAGTGCGGGGTGTGGGTCGGACAGGGTTGCCCGGGCCGAACCGTAATAGCGCAACAGGGCGTGCGCCTGCATCTGGCTCAACCCGCGCAAGCTGATTAGCGTGAGCATGGCTTCTTGTTCTTCGGCCAACTCGTTGGATGAAAAATCGGTGGTCATGGACAAAAGGGAAAAATCGGGTCAGCGTTTTCGGCATCTCCATGGGTCGGACCGTGGCCTTCGGGATGGGGTCCGTACCATGGCAGAGACGAAGGTATTACTCGTTCACAATGCGGTTCAGCTCTTCGCAGTCTGACAGTTTGCCGTTCACTAAGCAAACGGCCTCGACGGTCGATTTGAGCACGGGCTTGAGGTCGGGCAGGCGATAGATGTCCTGCACGAAAACATACTTAATGCCTTCTTTGCGCAAAGCCAGTTTGGAAACGAAACGGTCGGTGCTGCGTAGCGGGGTCTTGAACTGCAACTGCATCCGGGCCACCACGGCATCAATGCCGCGCTCATGCAGTTCGGCAAAACTGACGCCGTGCGAGCGCAGGAACTCGTGACGCGTGTGCTCGGTGTAATGTTGGTAATTGGCATTGTTAACAATGCCTTGCAAGTCGCACTCATAGTCGCGCACCTGCATTTCAAGCGAGAAAATGTAGGAAGGAGTCATGGAGATAGAAGATATGGATCAAGAACAAGCATTTACTTGGCTCGTGCATTGCTCCGAAGATTTTCACTATTCGGTTTTCAGGGATGACAACAACCACTGACAACGACGACAGCACATGGCAACCGTAAGAAATTGTCTGAAATTGTTTCAAGTTGTCGTCATTTCTCATCTACAACAACAGGGACAACAATAACAACTGCTGGCAACGCCTATCATGTTGTCTTTTGTTGTATAAGTTGTCGTCTATTCTCATCTACAACAACAGGAACAACAATAACAACTGCTGGCAACGCCTATCATGTTGTCTTTTGTTGTATAAGTTGTCGTCATTTCTCATCTACAACAACAGGAACAACAATGACAACTGCTGGCAACGCCTATCATGTTGTCTTTTGTTGTATAAGTTGTCGTCTGGTTATATTCAACGGCCTTTGCGCAGATATTCCATACCGAAGCGGCAACGCAGGCAGTCTTTGCGGTCACAATAATGTTGTCGCAGCTGGATGAGGGCCTGACTATCGGCGGCGTGCGCCACGGCCACACCCGCGCGTTCCCAGCACCGTGTGATGTAGTTGCGCTCCGGCGGCATGGACTCCAGCAGGTTGAAAGCGCGCTCACACAGCGTTTCGTCCATCCGGCTACGCCCGTAGGCGAAAAGCAGGGGTACAGCGGTATTGATTACCAACAGATTGAGCGAAGCCGTTTGCAAAACCTTGTCGGCCTCCACCGATGGCGCGCCAAAGGCATAGTGCGTACGCCAATAAGGCGTTGCTCCCACGCGGAACAGGGCATGCAGCGATTTGAGGTCCGTTGTTTCCAACAATCGCGAAAAGTCCAGCTTGCGCTCCACATAAAGACGGGTCAGTTGCGACAGCCGCAGATAGGGAAAGTTCTGCGGGCGCAACCGGCCGAACTTCCACAGTGACCGGCTCACGGGATGCAATCCGAACTTGTGTTGCAGAAAGCGATACTCCTGCTGCAAACGGCAGAAATGGTCATCGCGTTGGGCGGGCTCCAACCGCTCGTCGTCCAGCAGTCCGGCCTGTCCCATAAAGAAAGCCTCCACCTGAAATTCCGAGTCGCGGTGTTTTCCGATGTCCGAGGGTTGGATGGTAAAGGCCCATTGCTCGAAAGCGTCCGCGTTGGTGCCAAATCCGAAGTTGCGGGCCAGCGTAATGAAAAACGCCCTTTCCCAATCGCCCTCGGTACGCTGCAAATAGTTCTCAATGCGCTGCATCTTCGTTTCGAGCCTTTCCACCGTCAGCCGGCTCATCCAGCTGTGGATGGTCAGGGGTGCTATTTGGGGAATGACGCGATAACAGGGCGGATAGGTTTCCTCCGCCCGCAACTCCCGGTAGTTGGCCATCAGCTGCGGCGGCACCTGCAGGGCGAGTTGGGGCGGCAGTTTACCGTCGGCGGTTCGGGCCGCCGCATCGACCTTCCCCACCACGTGGAGTATCACGTTGTTGTAAGCCGGGTCGTTCTCATGCCGATGTCTGAACCAGTCGGAAGCCAGCTCGTGCACTTCCACGTTGCCGGCCCACAGCACACCGTCAATTCTCACTTTGGCATTGAAAAAGTCCGGCCCGGCATTGACGAGGTTGTGTACGCCGGGGTCTATCACTTCGATGCGTTGCCCTTGGTCGCCGCGAAGTGACGCGGTACCGTAGAGTCGGTGTTGCCAAACGTAATGGAGCATGTATTCCATGTTTTCTTCCATATTGGTGAAACGGACAAAGGTAGGGCATCTTCCCAGAAAATCCAAGGGGTTCACCACTTTCTTTGTCTATTCTTCCCCGTTGGCTCGGACGAGGCGACATCGAGAAGGTGGCCGGACGAAGGGATGGGACGGAGGGTTTACCCGTAACGTGCAGATGGATTTCTGTTACAGCAATTTGAAGGATGGAGGGTGTAACTCTGATAAAAACTCGTACTTTTGTCCCGGTTAACCCGGCCGGACTGCGTGGGCGCATGGCAAAAGCCCCACTTACCCACCCTGCCGCCGGGATTCTATTTCCTACAAGTTATGAGTACTATTTTTAAATACGATGTGGTGGTGGTAGGTGCCGGCCATGCCGGCTGTGAAGCAGCATCGGCCGCTGCCCGCATGGGAGCGGAAACCTGCCTCGTCACCATGGACATGAACAAGGTGGCTCAGATGAGCTGCAACCCGGCCGTGGGCGGAATAGCCAAGGGCCAGATTGTACGTGAAGTGGACGCGCTCGGCGGAGGCATGGGCGAGGTGACGGATGCCACGGCCATACAGTTCCGCATGCTGAACCGCTCAAAAGGACCGGCCATGTGGAGTCCCCGGGCGCAGTGCGACCGCACACGGTTCATCACCACATGGCGCCAACGGCTGGAACAGACGGAGCATTTACACATTTGGCAGGACGAAGTGACGGAGGTACTGACGGAAAACGGTGAAGTGACCGGCGTACGTACCATTTGGGGAGCAACACTGTTGGCTCGCGCCGTGGTCATTACGGCGGGCACCTTCCTGCGTGGCTTGATGCACATCGGACGTCGCCAAGTGGCTGGCGGACGCTGCGCGGAGCCGGCTGCGGCCTTCCTCACGCAAAGCATAGAGGCGTTGGGCATTCGCTCGGCGCGAATGAAAACGGGCACACCCGTTCGCATCGACAAACGGTCGGTGCATTTGGAAGAAATGACGGAACAACCGGGCGAAACGGACTACCACCGTTTTTCATACATCAGTCCTTTGCGGCCACTACCGCAGCTTCCGTGCTGGACATGCGAAACGAATGCGGAAGTTCACGCCGTGCTACGCTCAGGATTGGCGGATTCACCGCTTTACAACGGACAAATCCAAAGCATTGGTCCGCGCTACTGTCCCAGCATCGAAACGAAAATCGTTACCTTTCCCGACCGCGACCGTCATCCGCTGTTCCTGGAACCTGAGGGGTTGGACACGAACGAACTTTACCTGAATGGTTTTTCATCGAGTTTACCGATGAATATTCAGATAGAATCCTTGCGTCGAATGCCCTGCTTCCGCGATGTACGCATCTACCGTCCGGGCTATGCCATTGAATATGATTTCTTCGACCCCACGCAGCTGCATCACACGTTGGAAACGAAGAAAATCGGAGGTCTGTTCTTTGCCGGACAAGTGAACGGCACCACGGGCTATGAAGAAGCAGCGGGACAAGGACTGGTAGCCGGTATCAACGCCGCGCTGAAGTGTGGCGGCGGAAAGGAATTCACGCTGCGCCGGGACGAGGCTTACATCGGCGTACTCATCGATGATTTGGTTACGAAAGGGGTGGACGAACCTTACCGTATGTTCACCTCGCGCGCGGAGTACCGTATTTTGTTACGACAGGACAATGCGGACATCCGCCTCACGCCCTATGCCATGCAACTCGGCTTGTGCTCGGAAGAACGCCGTAAGCGATTTGAGGCAAAGCGCGAAAACATCGGTCAAATCATAGACTTTTGCAAGACCTTCCCCGTGAAGGCTCCACGCATCAATCCTTTCTTGGAAAGACTTGGGGCTACCCCACTCCACGGCGGCTGCAAATTGTACGATCTCATCAACCGGCCTCAAATCACGCTGCACAATCTGGCTAAGGAGATTGAAACGTTCGGCAAGTTCCTGCAATCAATCGAAACAGATGCCGAAGAAACGATTGAAGCGGCAGAAATCGAAATGAAGTACCATGGCTACATTGCCCGCGAACGGGCCTTGGCCGACAAGATGCAGCGTTTGGAAAATATTAAAATACGAGGTCGTTTCAAGTATGCCGAAATCACGCAGCTGAGCACGGAGGCGCGCCAAAAGCTCGAAGCCATCAATCCGGAAACTTTGGCGCAAGCAGGCCGCATTCCGGGAGTGTCGCCCAGCGACATCAGTGTATTGTTGGTTTTGCTCGGAAGATAGATATTTTCTTCCCAACCCACATCACCGCTTTAGGAACGGGCACAGCGAGATGCTTACTTGAAGTAAAACTTTAAGGATAAAAGCCATTAAAACCCGCCCATGGCCTCAAAAAGCCGTTGAACGCGAGTTTTTGTTAGCGTTCCACGTGAAACAAAGCTACACTTTATAATTCAAAATCAAGTATAAAATGAACCAAGAATTGTTGTTAAACAACTTACGCAACGTGCCGGATTTCCCGAAGCCGGGCATTCACTTTAAAGACGTCAGCACGCTATTCAAAAACCCCGATTGCATCAAGGAAATGCTGGATGAATTGGTACGCCTCTACCAAAATAAAGGAATAACGAAGGTGGTGGGCATCGAGAGCCGGGGCTTCGTCATGGGAGCCATGCTGGCCGAAAAACTGGGGGCGGGTTTCGTCATGGCACGCAAGCCCGGAAAACTTCCGGCCGAAACACGCAAAGCAACGTACCAGAAGGAGTACGGCTATGACACGATAGAAATCCACACAGACGCCATCAATTCAGACGATATCGTGCTCATCCACGACGATCTCCTCGCCACAGGTGGTTCGATGCTGGCTGTCTACAACTTGGTGCAGCAATTCCATCCCCGACAAACGTTTATCAATTTTCTCATTGAGCTGAAAATGGAAGGTTTGGAAGGACGGAAATTCCTGGGCAAGGACCTCGACATCACAACCCTGCTCACCATCACGGAATAACCGCATTTGTCCCTGCGTCTGTACGATGCGCGTACACGCAGGGATTTTTGTTTCAAACAACTTCAGGCTTCGATGAAAGCATTGGGATTGTCAGTGCACCAAACAAAGCATCGCTATTTTCTAATCCACCATGCGCAGCAAAGAAGAAACGGAAAAATATCTCAAGGGCATCGTCCTGAATTTACCGGAAACGCCGGGCTGTTACCAGTACCTGGACGAGAACGGCACCATCATCTATGTGGGGAAAGCAAAGAACCTCAAGCGGCGCGTAAGCTCGTACTTCAACAAGGACCAACAGACGCGCAAAACCACACTGCTAGTTTCGCACATCCGCGACATACGCTACGTAGTGGTGCGCACCGAGGAGGATGCCCTGCTGTTAGAAAATAATCTCATCAAGCGGTACAAGCCTCACTACAACGTGCTCTTGAAAGACGACAAAACGTACCCATCCATCGCAGTTACGACAGAGTACCTTCCACGCATCTTCAAAACACGCCAACGCGGCAAGCGGGGGGCAGTGTACTTCGGGCCGTACAGCCACGTGCCGACCATGTATGCCCTGTTGGAGCTGTGTCGCGACCTGTACCGGCCGCGTCCGTGCCACACGCCCATGACGCGCGAAGGAGTGGAGCAAGGGAAATACCAGGTGTGCCTGGACTACCACATTCATCGGTGTAAAGGCCCCTGTGTGGGTCGCCAGAGCCGCGAGGACTACCTCCGCTGCATCGAGGCGTGCAAGGAAATCCTGAAGGGCAACACGGCGGAGGTGCAACGCCGGATGCGCGATGAAATGGTGGCTTTGGCGGCGGAACTGCGTTTTGAAGAGGCGCAGGAAATCAAGGAACGTTACGAACTGATTGAACGTTTCCGCGCACGCAGCGAAGTGGTGTCGGCCGTACTCCACAACATCGACGTTTTCTCCATAGAGAGCGAGGACAAGGTGGCGTACATCAACTACCTGCACGTCACAAACGGCTGCATCAACCAGGCTTTCACCTTTGAATACAAGAAAAAGCTGGAAGAAACCGACGAGGAACTGCTGCGCCTCGGCATCGTGGAAATGCGCGAGCGGTATCACAGCGCGTCGCGCGAGATTGTGGTACCTTTCCTCGTCGACCTGCCCGACGACATGGTGCAGCAAACAGTGCCACAGAAGGGCGATAAGAAAAAACTCCTGGAGTTGTCCCGCCTGAACGTGAAGCAGTACAAATTTGACCGCCTGAAACAGGCCGAAAAGCTCAATCCGGAACAAAAACAGACGCGGCTGCTGAAGGAGATACAGCAGGATTTGGGACTGCCCCGCCTGCCGTTGCGCATCGAGCTGTTTGACAACTCTAACATCAGCGGAACGGATGCTGTGGCGGCCTGTGTGGTATTCGACAAACTGAAACCGGCGAAAAAGGAGTACCGAAAATACATCATACGCACCGTGGCGGGCCCTGACGACTACGCTTCCATGCGCGAGGTGGTGGGCCGCCGTTACAGTCGGCTGCAAGCCGAGGGACTGCCCCTGCCCGACCTCATCATTGCCGACGGCGGACGCGGCCAGATGGAGGTGATACGCAGCGTGGTGGAGGATGAACTGGGACTCTCCATCCCCATCGCCGGACTGGCCAAGGACGACCGCCACCGCACACGCGAGTTGCTCTACGGATTTCCGCCGGCCACCATCGGACTGCGGCCCGAGAGCCAACTGTTCCGCACCCTCACCGCCATGCAGGACGAGGTGCACCGCTTTGCCATCACCTTCCACCGCGACCTCCGCTCCAAGCGACAAACAAGTTCGGAACTCGACGCCCTTCCCGGCGTTGGACCGGCCACCAAGAGCCGTTTGTTGAAACAATTCAAGAGTGTGAAGCGCATCAAGGAGGCTTCGATTGAAGAACTGCAAGCTTTGCTTGGCCGGGTGCGTGGGGAAAAATTGCATGCGTGCCTGCACGATGCAGCGGAATAAGTTAGTACATTTGCAGCATTATGAGAGCAGTAATCCAACGAGTAAGTCGTGCCTCCGTCTGCATCGAAGGCCGCGTAAAGTCAGCCATCGGGCCGGGCTTTCTCATCCTCCTCGGCATTGAAGAGGCCGACACGCGCGAAGATGCCGACTGGCTTTGCAAAAAAATCAGCGGCCTGCGCGTTTTCAACGACGAAAACGGCGTGATGAACCGCAGCATTTTGGACACCAACGGCGAGGCCCTCGTCGTGAGCCAGTTCACCCTCATGGCATCGTACAAAAAGGGCAACCGCCCCTCCTACATCCGCGCAGCGGGCCACGCCCACGCCATTCCCCTCTACGAATATTTTGTGAAAAACCTCGAAACGCTCCTGCCACACCCCGTGGGCACGGGCGAATTCGGGGCCGACATGCAAGTGGAGCTGGTCAACGACGGCCCGGTCACCATCTGCATGGACACGAAAAACAAAGAATAAAAAACACCCCTCTTATTCCCTTTCAGAACCATGGACCTTACGCCCCAATCACCCACTTTGGCCGAAGCCCAGCAGATGGTGGACCACTGGATACACACCTACGGCGTGCGCTACTTCAGCGAATTGACCAACATGGCCTGCCTCACGGAAGAGGTGGGCGAACTGGCCCGCGTGATGAGCCGAAAATACGGCGACCAGTCGTTCAAAGCGGGCGAAAACACCGATCCGGCGGACGAGATGGCCGACGTGCTTTGGGTACTCCTCTGCCTGGCCAACCAAACGGGCGTGGACCTCAGCGAAGCCTTCCGACGCAACTTAGAAAAGAAGACACGCCGCGATGCCACGCGCCACTTGGAAAACCCGAAACTGAAATCATAAAAAACATATCCCCATCATGACCGAAAACCATTGCCACTGCCACCACGAAGACCACGATGCGGCAGCTCCCTCCAACATCTACGAACAGGCTTTTGCCAAATACGACCTGCACCTCCACGACGAGCACGTCAGCGAAGCCGTTCATCGCTTAGTACACGACCGCTGGGCCGACTACAACACGCCCGAGGTGAAGCGCACCCTGCTCGGCACCGTAGAGCTCACCACTTTGAAGGTAACAGACTCGCAGGAGAGCGTATTAGCCTTCACCGAGCGCGTCAACCGCTTCGCCGACGAACACCCGGACCTCCCCCATTTGGCCACCATCTGCGTTTATCCCAACTTTGCAAAGATTGTGAGCGAATCGTTAGAGGCCGACGAGGTGGAAGTGGCCTGTGTGGCGGGCGGATTTCCCTCGTCGCAAACCTTTCTCGAAATAAAAACAGCCGAAACCGCACTGGCCGTTCACGACGGAGCCACGGAAATTGACTGTGTGCTCAATGTGGGAGCTTTCCTCAGCGGCGACTACGAAACGTGTGCCGACGAGATTGCCGAAATCAAGGCTGCCGCGGGAGGTCGCCCGCTCAAGGTGATACTGGAAACGGGCGCGTTGCAGACAGCGGTGAACATCAAGAAAGCATCCATCCTGGCCATGTACGCCGGGGCGGATTTCATCAAAACGTCAACGGGAAAAATCGAACCTGCCGCCACGCTGGAAGCCGCCTACGTCATGTGTCAGACCATCCACGAGTACCAAGCCGAAACGGGCCGCCTCGTGGGCTTCAAGGCCGCCGGAGGCATCAAGACGGTGGACGAAGCCGTACAGTTCTACACCGTAGTGCGCGAACTGTTAGGCGAGGATTTTATTGCCCAAGGCTTGTTCCGCATCGGCACGAGCCGCCTTGCCAATCTCTTAGTGAGCGACATTCTCGGAAAGGACGTGAAACCGTTCTAAACCCTCTTTACGGCCTCTAAAAGCCTACTTCCGGACACACTTTAAACGCACATTTCACAGCATCTTGCCGTCATCTGCATGCAAGATGCTGTTTTTGTGTATTTTTAGGCGATTTTCGCGAATTTTCTCTCGCGGACGAATAAGTTATCAGACAAATAAAATAAAACGGCTTAGAGCGAAAATTTACACCTCAACGAAACATCGCAAAAAGTCCGCCACTTGTGCATCACAAGTCCAGGACTATTTTTTACAAGTCGGCGAGTAGAAAAAAATAGTCCAGGACTTTTTGCAAGCCTCTCAGCGACGGGATAAAAACAACCATGCCATGTATATGCTCCGCCTGCGGATAGGCTGCCGGAATATATTTGACGACAACGTAAAACAACGAAAGACAACTTTTAAGCATAATCTGTTGTCACAAGTTGTCTAAGTTGTCGTCCACAAAAGAATTGACGACAACGAAAAACAACAAGAAACAACGTCAAAGCGAGAAACGTTGTTTCTTGTTGTTATCGTTATTGTCGAAAAGACAGGGGTTACCACTTGCGTTCCACCACAAAATCAATGTAGTCGTTGAGCGATTGCCGGATTTCCGGATGATGCCATGCAGGAAGCAGCGATAAAGCCTGTTCGCGCAGCTGTTGCATCCGTTCTTCCGCATAGACAATACCCCCGGCCTGCTTGGTAAATTGCACCATTCGAGCTATCTCCTCCGGCGTGGCCTCCCCGTTTTTGATGTGTGCGGCCCATGCCTGCGCCTCCGGGTTGTTTGTTTCGCGCAAGGCATAGATGGCCGGCAATGTCAGCTTACCTTCCACCATGTCGTTACCCGTCGGTTTGCCAATCGCCGCATCGGAAAAATAGTCAAAGATGTCGTCGCGAATCTGAAAGCACAAACCTATCAATTCCCCGAAACGACGGGCACGTGCCACGTACTCGGCGTTACCACCCGACGAGATGGCACCCAACTCGGCACAGGCGGCAAAAAGCGCTGCCGTTTTGTGACTGATAATCTTGAAATACGCCTCTTCCGAAACACGCTCCGTGCGGATGTTGGAGAGCTGATAAATCTCACCTTCGGAGAGCGTGCCACCCAGCCGCGAAATGATTTCCACCACACGGATGTCGTTCGTCCGGGCCGCCTGGAGCAAGGCCGCGGAGAGCAAATAGTCGCCCAAAAGCACCGCCACTTTGTTGTCGTACATGGCATTGACAGAGCGTTGTCCGCGTCGCTGCGAACTTTCGTCCACCACATCGTCGTGAACCAACGAAGCCGTGTGCAGGAGTTCCAAAGTAACAGCCGAACGCAACGACTTCTCCCCCACCTCGCCCAGCTCTTTCGCCATGAGCAGCACCAAAATCGGGCGCATCATCTTCCCTTCGCGACGGCGAACATAGTCGAGTGCATGGCCCAGGAAGTCATCGTCGTGGGTCAATGCGCTGTCAAAAAGAGCCTTATAGCGGAATAATTCGTCGGCCACCGGCCGACGGATAATGGAGAGTTTGTCCATGTGTTGCGTGTTTGAGCCGACAAAAGTACGAATTTATCATTTAGTTAAGCGGGCTTTTCTGTAATTTTGTGTCGTTCGGGCAACAAAAGCCCCTTTTTGGTAACAAATAAAACAGCTACATACCATGCAAACCCTCTATTTGCTTGATGCCTACGCACTGATTTACCGTGCCTACTACGCACTGATTCGCAGCCCGCGCATCAATTCCAAAGGGCAGAACACATCGGCCATTTTCGGTTTCGTCAACACGTTGCACGATGTGTTGCGCACGCATCATCCCGACTATCTCGGCATCGCTTTCGACCCTGCAGGCGGCACTTTCCGCCATGAGGCTTACCCTGAGTACAAAGCACAGCGCGAGGCAACGCCGGAGGACATCCGCCAGGCGGTGCCCGTCATCAAAGAGCTTATCCGGGCTTTCCGCATCCCCATCTTAGAAGTGCCCGGCTACGAGGCGGACGATGTGATCGGCACCCTGGCCCGGCAAGGGGCGGAGCAGGGATTGGAGGTGCGCATGGTGACACCCGACAAGGACTATGCGCAACTCGTGGCCCCGGGCATCAAGATGGTACGCCCCGGCTCGGGCAGCAAACCGGCCGAGGTGATGGGCGAAGCTGAGGTGTGTGAAAAATATGGACTCACGTCGACGGCGCAAATCATCGACCTGCTCGGACTGATGGGCGACACGGCGGACAACATTCCGGGCTGTCCCGGCGTGGGGGAGAAAACGGCGGTAAAACTTATCAGCCAGTTTGGCGGCATCGACGAACTACTGAGCCGCACGGAGGAGCTGAAAGGGGCAATGCGAAAAAAAGTGGAGGAGAACGCGGAGCAAATCCGTTTTTCCAAATTTCTCGTCACCATCAAAACGGACGTGCCCATCCAGCTCGACACGGAAGCACTGCGCGTTCAGGAACCTGACCGCGAAGCGCTGCGTAAGATTTACGAAGAATTGGAATTTCGCTCCTTCATCAAGAAGCTCGACGAAGAGGTGGAACAATCGCAAAAAAATGTTAGCAGTTGGGGCGCGCTCTTTGACGCAGAGCCGGACGAACTCCCGACAGGGATAAATAAACCCACCCACAAAACGCTAAAAGATGTGCATCACGAATATATTTTCATTGATAATGAAGAGGGAGCGCAGCATCTTTGTGACAAATTATTGACTTTTTCAACAGTAGCAGTTGACACAGAAACGACATCGGTGGAGGCAATCACCGCAAAATTGGTTGGCATGAGCTTTGCCGTGGAGGGCGGACGCGCCTGGTACGTGTCCGTTCCACGTGAAACGGAGGCGGCGCAACGGATGGTGGACATTTTTCGCCCACTCTTTGAAAACCGAGAAATTTTGAAGGTGGGGCAAAATCTGAAATACGACCTCACTGTGCTGACCAACCAGAACGTGCATCTGGCTCCCCCCTTGTTCGACACGATGCTGGCGCACTACCTCGTACAGCCGGAGCTGCGGCACAACATGGACTACCTCGCGGAAATCTATCTCGACTACCAAACGATACACATCGAGGAGTTGATCGGCCCCAAGGGGAAGAACCAACGGAACATGGCGGACCTGCCGCCCCGGCAGATCTGCGACTACGCTTGCGAGGATGCCGACGTCACGCTCCGCCTCATGAAGCCGCTGAAGAAAGAGTTGGAAGAAAACGGCCTGATGCGGGTGTTCAAGGACATAGAGATGCCGCTCATGCCCGTGTTGGCGAAAATGGAACAAAACGGCGTGGTGCTCGACACGGAGGCACTGGCCGAAACGGGTCGCCACTTCACCGAAAGGATGGAGCAGTTGGAAAAGGACATCTTCGACCTGGCGGGACACCCCTTCCTGCTGACCTCTCCCCGGCAGGTGGGTGAGGTGCTCTTCGACGAGCTGAAACTAAACGACAAGGCGAAGAAAACAAAGAGCGGGCAGTACTCCACCGGCGAGGAGGTGCTGGAATCACTGAAACCGAAACATCCCATCGTGGGCAAGATATTGGCACACCGTGGCCTGAAGAAGTTGCTCAGCACCTACGTGGAGGCATTGCCAAAGCTCATCAATCCGCAAACGGGCCGCCTCCACACCTCGTTCAACCAGGCCGTAACGGCCACAGGCCGCCTGTCGTCGTCGAACCCCAACCTGCAGAATATACCGGTGCGCGGCGACGACGGCAAGGAGATAAGAAAGGCGTTCGTACCCGAAGAGGGCTGCACCTTCTTCTCGGCTGACTACTCGCAAATCGAGCTGCGCATCATGGCACACCTCAGCGGCGACGAACACCTCGTGCAGGACTTCCGCGAAGGGCGCGATATCCACGCGGCCACCGCAGCACGTGTGTACCACAAACCTATAGAAGAGATTTCGCGCGATGAAAGGCGCAAAGCGAAAACGGCAAACTTCGGCATCATCTACGGCATCTCGGCCTTCGGGTTGGCGGAACGGATGGAGGTGAGCCGCACTGAGGCGAAAGAGTTGATTTCCAACTATTTCAACACCTACCCTCGCGTGCAGCAGTTCATTGAAGAGAGCATCGAAAAGGCACGCTCGCAGGGGTATATCCTCACAGAGTTTGGCCGTCGCCGCTACCTGCCTGACATCTCCTCCCGCAATGCCGTGGTGCGCGGCTATGCGGAGCGCAACGCCGTGAACGCGCCCATCCAAGGCACCGCTGCGGACATTATCAAGCTGGCCATGATCCGCATTGACCAACGCTTTGAACGCGAAGGCATCCGCTCGAAAATGATATTGCAGGTTCACGACGAACTGAACTTCTCGGTGTGGCCCGAAGAGCTGGACCGCGTGCGCCACATCGTGGTAGAAGAAATGGAAAATGCCTTTACCATGCAAGTTCCCTTGGTGGCCGAATGCGGCACGGGCAGCAACTGGCTCGAAGCGCATTGATACACATAAAAAAATCTCCCCTGCGAAAGACTATCGCAGGGGAGATTTTTTAAATAGAAGCAGGCGGTATGAGAACCGCTACATGCTGATTAGAAAGGTATGGACATACCGAGCGAGATGTTGCCGTTGGCACTCTTCAAGGGGATGCACTGCTTGCTCAGCTTGCCGAAGAAGCGGTCAGTACCAATGAAGAAGTTGAAGTGTTTGGCGTGCAGGTCAAGCACCATACCACCCGTTACACCGGTCGACGTGAAGGACAGATTGGCCGTATATTCCAACCACTTCAACGGACGTACCGTGGCGGAGAACATACCCGAGTGCCAGCTGTATTGGCCGGCCAGGCGACCGGAGTACAGGAAGCCGAAGCGCAGGTTGCGGTAAGCGGGCAGGGTGTACTCGGCTCCTACGTTGATGGTGGCTGCCAGGGCACGGGTGTCCGTCTTCTGAGCCTGTTCATCCTCGTAAATGGAGAAAATTTCCTCCAAGTCGTCGCCGATGGCTTCGAGCTGGTCGTCAATCTGGTTCGTTTCCGTCTTCAGTCCGCCGGCATAAACATCCTCTTCAAAGCCGTCGAACGTCCAGGTGCCTGCTGAAGAAGCCTGATAGGCATCCTTCCAGCTGATAAATCCGAGGTCGGTGATGGCGGCACTGAGTCGGAGGTCTTCCGTCAGGTCGTAGGTGGCACCGAGGTCGAAGGCCAGACCGAAGCCGGAGAGGCCGCCCTTAAACTCGTCGAAACCGGAGATACGACGGCGCTCCGTGCGGTTGCCGTTCTCGTCCACATAGTTCTTGTCGGCGCTTTCATACTCCAAGGTGCTCTTCATGAGCGCGGCAGAAGCCTTGATGTTACCGTCAATGTTCCACTGGTCATCGCTCATGTGCAGGTTGAGTTTGTCCACGTTGAGGTCGACATAACCAAGGCCGAAGAGGAACTTCATCTTACCACCCACGGTCAGCTTATCGCCGATTTTGTGCGAGTGGCCCAGGCCCAGTTCCACGTAGTTTTCCGTGCGGATGCCAAGGTTGTCGATGCTGTAGTCCTCCTTTGCTCCGGTTTCCTTCATAAACTCAAAGAGCGACTTCGGGAGCACCAATCCTGTGCTCGAACGGAGGTTCATCTCAATGACATTGACACCTCCCCAGCCGCGCCAGGCCACACCGGCGAGCTGATACTTGAGGTGAACAGAGAGCTTGTTCTTGTCCTTCAGGTCGCCCAGGAAGTCTGCGGCGTCCACGTTAGGGTGCATGAAGGTAGTGTACTGCCGACCCTCCATCCCGTAGCCTTGCCACGTGGGGTCCATTTTATACACAAAATTCTCCAAGCCGAAGTTACCCGTCAGGCCCAGGTTGAAGTTACCGAACACCAAGGGCATGGACATATACGGCGCGTCGAGCAGAGCAGGGTTCATTTCGTGCTTATAGTTCGACGTCTGCATGAAATAAGTGGAGCGAAGCTCCTGCGCAGCGGCCGGGAAAGCGGTTGCGGTAGCCAACAATAAGGCTGCTATCTTGTTTTTCATTGTGAAATATCTGTGAAGTTATAGAAATGTGTCTGCATCATCAGTTAAAGTCGGCAATTACTTTACCGGTGAGGTAAAGACGCACATCGGCAAAGCGGAGATACTGCGTAGAGCACAGCTCGTGAACCTTGCCATTGACGTCATTGGCAGCCTGCACGTTGAATTTGAGGCGATCCATCTTCTGGAGCAGCGTGGGGTCGTCGAGCGTGGCAGAGATTTCCACCTCTGTTTCCTTCACCGTCGAGCCGTCGCCGGCGGGAACCTTGATGGGGCTGAATTTGATGCCGGGAATAACCTTATTGTTGACGTCGTAGGCCGTGATAGTAGCTTCGAGGTCAAGCGGAATGGTGTTCTGCGCCTTAGCTTTCACCATCACACCCTCAGCCTGGTAGTCTTCCAAATCCTCCACCATGCTGTCAGTGCTATCCTTGTACACAATGGTCAAGCCCTTGTCGAATTGGAAAGGCACATACACCTTATAGTCGGCAGAAGCATGGTAGTCGTGACCCAGCTTGATGGTATATTCCTTGTCCTGCACGCTCAGTTTGCCACCTGTCAGGTCCACGCGGATTTCGTCGGGCAGCTTCTCGATGAGGGTGCTGAGCTTATCGGCCTTGGCCGTTACTGCGCCCGCGGGGAGCGTGGGATATTCCGGATCGTAGGGCTTTCCGTTTTGGTAGTAGTACACCGTGTTGTGCTGCTTGTCCTCTACTTGCGTCACAGGCAGGCTCACGTTCTTCGTGAAGCCCTGTGCGCCTTTCTTCACCGAGGTCAGTTCGCCGCTCAGGTTCAGACCCACGGGAATGTCGGAAAGGTCAGCCGTAAACTTCAGCGTCGGGTTGGCAGCACCAATCTTCACAGCATCGTCGTTGAGGAAGTCGGGCAGGGAAGAAGCAATGTCAATCGGATCCACGGTGGGGTTGATTTCGGGGCTGAACTTACCCGTTACCTGTTCGATATCAATTTTGGTGCTGTTGCCTAATGAGAGCGACAGATAGATGTCGGCATAGTCGTCTTGGCTCAGCTCGAAGCTGCCGGTCGTCTTGAAGTAAACCGTACCCTTGATGCCGGCTTGGAGCACCGACTGTCCTTTGTCGTCCTTACCGAACACCAGCATACCGTCCTTCGGTGCGCCGTATCCCTTCGTGTCCACCTTGTCGGCCACGATGGAGCAGATAATGCCGTCGGCGGGAATAACGAGTGCATCCTTGTGCGTGAGCACATTATCCTTCATGGTCCAGCCTGCGGGCCAGGAATTGTCGCGCACCTGCAAGATGCTCGGAATAGTGATGCTGAAGTTCTCGATTTTTTCAATACCAAACTTCACGCCGGGGCTCACGAGGGTGTGAATTTTCAGTGAAACCTTCATGTCTTTCACATCAGCCGAACTGATGTAGCTCACTTCTGCCGGAACTTCTACCGACACATCCACATCGGCATGACCTTCTGCCGTACCGCTGAAGGAAAGATTGGCATCAACCGGCAGATTAAAACCTTCGGGGAGTTGGTTGGCTACGTCGCCGAGCTGCGCTTTGAGGGAGTTGTAGTCCAGTACGCGCTCTTGGGTTTCAATATTTGATTCCTTAAACGAAGCCGACACTTCATTCACATGGATGTTGAAACTCGTAGTGCCGTCTTCCACAAGGTAATAGAGATTGTTGGCATCAAGCTTCACGGATTCGTCCAAATCCAGGATATCCCCGAGAAGAATCTTCTCCGTGTTGCCCATTTTCAGCTTCAGCCCGTTAGAGCCAAGCCCCATCGTCATGTCCACGCTGTCCAAGTCGTAGTCGTCGCTCACGCAACCCGTGGTCAACATGGCAGTGCCAGTACATAAAGTACCGATGGCAATCAAATGCTTGAAAGAAAGGATTGACATACCTGTAATGTTTTAGGTTAATATTAAGATGTAATTTTAAAAAAGCAAAGGATTTAAAAATTCTGTTTTGATTTTGCGAAAAAAATGTCTGTATTTGCTGCAAATATAAGCCTTTTAAATAAAAAAGTTGAGTTTTGTTTAAAAAAATAATGATGATTGCAAATCAAACTTTCATTTTCTGATAAAAGTTGTACATTTGCGGCGGAAACGGATAAGGGAAACGGGTGAAAGTCCCGTGCAGTCCCGCTGCTGTAAGTTCCATTTTTGTCGGTTCACATTGGCCACTGCCCGCCTGACTCCAAGGCGAGCGGGAAGGCGGACCGGACAGGAACAAGCCAGAAAACCTGCCGTAGTTCCGGGCGCAGACTGCGCCGCCCCGAAGCCCCGAGGAGGGCCAAAGGGGAATACATCTTACACTTTTTATCATCCATCTTTGGCATGAAGTTTCTCCTGCGCTCCACCATGTGCCGGAGTATGCTCGTTGGCATCTGCCTGTGGCCGGCCCAAGCCATGGCCGTGGCCGGCTTCCCCCTGCCCTGCCCCACCCAGCCCGACACCCTCGGCACGGCGGAGGTAACTGCCCCGCGCCGGCCTGCCGCACTCAGCTCCCCCACCCCCGTGCAACGGCTCGACTCCGCCGACTTCCGACGGCAAGGCATCACCTCCGTGGCCGATGCCCTGCTCCGCATGGCCGGCGTCAACCTGCGCGACTACGGCGGGGCGGGCGGACTGAAAACGGTGAGCGTGCGCGGCCTCGGAGCGGCACACACCGCCGTGGCCTACGACGGACTCTGCCTCTCGGACCACCGACGCGGCGAGATCGACCTGCAACGCTACCACCCGGAACTGCTCCGGAGCATCGAACTGCACCCCTTGGGCGAAAGCTCCCTGCTCTGCCCCGTGCGAAACCTCTCGGCAGCGGCAGTGGTCAGCCTCTCCGCCTTCCACCCCGACACGCTGCGGCGCGGCCTCGGCGGCACCGCCACGCTCAAGCAGTCGGCCTTCGGCAGCTACCACGCACTGGGCTCCCTCGAAGGCCGCACGGGCCAGCGGTCGGCGGCCTCGCTCTGCGGCGATGCCTTCTGGAGCCAAAACGACTACCCTTTCCGCGTGGCAAACGGCGTGGCCTCCACCCGTCTGCGGCGCACCAACAGCGAGATGCGCGGCGGCTCGGCCGAAGGGAGGTGGTGGCAGCGAATGGACAATGGGCTGTGGGAGAGCACGGCGGGATTTTACCGCAACAACCGCCAACTGCCAGGACAGGTCATACTGTATGTCAACGAGAACCACGAACGACTGAAGGAAACCTCCGCCTTTGCCCAGACGCGGCGCACTTTCCGCCCCGGCGGGCGCACCGAGTGCTTTGCCGCCCTGCGTTACCAATGGCAGCACACGGCCTACAGCGACATCGATGCGCAGTACCCCGGCGGCGCGTTGCGCCAACGCTACGTGCAGCAGGAGGTCTATGCCACCGGCGGCCTGTCGCGCAGCCTCACTCCTTGGCTCCGTCTGGCCTATGCCTCGGACCTTTCCCACGCCTGGCTCCACAGCAACCTCCGGCAGGACAACCGTGCGCTGCGCACGGGCTGGCTGCAGAGCCTCTCGGCACAGGTCGTGGCGGGCCGCTTCAAACTGCTGGTGCGCGGGGCTGACTTGTGGTACCGCGACGAGAGCCGCACCGCCGCCTCGGCTGCGGATGCAGGCCGCCGCACACGCCATTACCACGCCTTCACACCCATGGCCTCGGCCTCCTACCGGCTGTGGCACGCCCCGGTGAGTATGTATCTGCGGGCTGGATGGCAGCAGAGTTACCGCCTGCCCACGTTTTCCGAAGCCTACTTTGACCACCTGGGGCAGGCTGCCCTGCGTCCCGAGCGGACCAATCAGTGGAACGGTGGCCTCACGCTCTCGGCGCAGCCGGCTGCCTGGTGGCCCGGGCTCACGCTGACGGTGGACGGCTACACGAACCGCGTGAGCCACCGCATCGTCTCCGTGCCCTACACGCTCTTTGTATGGCGCACGCTCAACATGGGGCGGGTCGATGCCCACGGACTGGATGCCACCCTCTCCTCTCACTGGCAGCCCGCGCCGCAGTGGACGTTGCGGCTCACGGCCAACTATTCTCTTCAGCGCGTGGCGGACCGCACCTCGCCGGGTGCTGACACCTATGGCAACCAGCTGGCTTACACGCCGCGCCACAGCGGGGCGGCCTCCGTGGGATGCGAAACGCCCTGGCTGTCGCTCACAGCCCATTGCCGCTATGCTTCCGAACGGTGGAGCACCAACGAGCATCTGCCCACCACTTCTCTGCCGGCCTACTGCGAATGGGGCTTTACCATGGCGCGTTCGTTCGCCCTGAGCCATTGCCAGCTGGACCTCCGCGCCGACCTGCTCAACGCTTTCAACCGCCGCTACGAAGTGGTGCGCCGCTACCCCATGCCGGGCCGGGCCTACGCGCTCTCGGCCACGCTCCGCTTCTGATGCCCCTCGGCCTGCCGGCATCTTCTTCGGAATTATTCTTTTCCAAAATCATATTGTTATGTCAAAAATTCTCCAATCGGCAGCCCTCGCGCTGCTTCTCCCCTTCGTCTTCACGGCCTGCTCCGACGACGACAACACGCCCGACCCTGTCATCGACCCTGTGCCCACACCGGCCACGGCGGCCTATGTCGTGAACCAGGGAAACATGTACGGCGGTGTGGCCGGCAGCATCGACTGCATTGACCTGGAGTCGGGCGCCACGACCTCCGGCCTCTTTTTCAACGTCAACGCGCAGGCGCTGGGCGACTCGCCGCAGCAGGCCGTGCGCCACGGCAACCGCATCTACCTGCCTGTTTACGGCTCTAACCTCCTGTGGGTGGTCAATGCCTCCACGCTCCGGATTGTAGCCAGCGTGCCGGTCAATGCTCCCGAGGCCGTGTGCGGTGCCGGGGAATATGTCTTCGTGGCGGGCAACGACGGTATCGTAACGCGCATCGACACGCTCAACTGCCAGCCCTCAGCCACCGTGGCGGTAGGGCCTAACCCCGCCGGCATCGTGGCGGTGGACAGCCTGGTATATGTCAGCATCAGCGATGGCTACAACTATGCCAACAACTACGAAAACGGCAAGAAGCTCGCCGTGGTCCATGCACGCACCATGCAGGTGGAGCGCAACATCGCCGTGGGACTCAACCCGGGCGCGCTGTGTGCCAACTCGCGCGGCGAGGTGTTCGTCCTGACGCGCGGCAACTACTTCGATGTGTTGCCCAAGGTGCAGAAGGTGTCGGCGGACGGAGACGTGAAGGACTACTGCGATGGCTCACTCATCACGCTCGCGAACGACTGCCTGTATGTGGTGAACGCCACGGCGGACTATGCCAACAACACGAGCGAAGTGAGCCTCTCCACGTACAACACGCTGACCGACGAGGAACTTCCCATCACGCTCCCGGCGGAGTCCGTGCCGGGCTGGCCCAATGCCATCGACGTGGAACCCGTGACCGGGCAGATTTTCATCAGCTCGGACAAAGGTCCGTCGGACTACGACAAATCGGGCTACGTCTACCGCCTCGCCCCTTGGGGAGAACTGCTCCAACGCTACGACGTTGGCATCCATCCCTTCGGCGTAGTGTTCAAATAGGCGCAAACCCGCCAGGGTAATTGCTCCAATGCTTCACAAGCCCAGGACTTCGTTTCACAAGTCCGGGAGTTCGCTTTACAAGTCCGGGAGTTGTTCGCACAACTCCCGGACTTGTTAGCTTCCTAAAGGTTGTTATAGATTGCTATAGCTTTTTTATAGTTATCTATAGCTATCTATAGCCTTCTATAGCAATCTATAGCTATCTATCCCTTCCCCCCTTCACGCGCGCTCTTCGCGCGCGCAACTATACGTAGTTTATTTCCTCAAAAAAGGGTTCAACCCTTCACAGACCGTCCGTTTCCCGCTGATTTTCATCAGAAAAGCGTGTGAAGGGTTGGTTTTTCAAGCCTTCACATGCACCCTCGCGCAGCACCCCTGCTGCCTGACAGATGTGAAGGATTGGAAAAACCAACCCTTCACACCGAAATAGCTGATTTTCATAGGTAAAAGGGCGGTCTGTGAAGGAATGAACCTTTTTTTCAAGGTAAAAAACACGTATATAATAAGGCAAAACCGAGGAGTAATCCCAAGCTTCATCTTACAATTTCATTCTGTGCTGCGGCCTGCATCTCCCACCGTGGGAGAGCAGGCCGCTTGCGTGTTTTCCAAAGAACACAACTTCATCTGCGGCTAACAAACAAGTGTGATCACATTTCTGACAATAAAGCTAATCCCTGAGGAAACAGGTACTATCGCTTGCCCCCACCACACCAAAACCATACATTTGCGTCCACAACTCTGTGAAAGCAACAGAAAGAACACCTCAAAGTGATTTTACGACGCATCAAGCCCTAACCCCATCATGAACCTACACTTTCTGAAACACTGCATGGCCTGCGCGCTGCTGAGCGCGTGCGGCTCGGACGAAGGAGCATACGATGCCAACGGGGTGTTTGAGGCCACGGAGGTGGTGGTGTCGGCCCAGACGCAGGGCGAACTGGTGATGTTCGACCGCGTGGAGGGCGACACGGTGCGGAGCGGCGAGACGGTGGCGCAGGTGGACACGGTACAGCTGTGCCTGCGCCGAAGGCAACTGCTGGCCAACCTCGACGCGGTGGGCTGCCGCCATTACAACGTGGCGCGGCAGGTGGCTTCCATCCGGCAGCAGTTGGCCACGCAGCGCAACGAACGGACGCGCTATGCACGCCTCGTGGCGGAACACGCGGCAAACCAGAAGCAGGTGGACGACATCGACGCGCAAATTGCCTTGCTCGAAAAGCAGCTTGACGCGCAGACGGAGACACTGGAGAACTCCAACGCGGGCTTGCAGGCGGAGGCGCGCTCCATCGAGGCGCAGCTGGAGCAGTTGGACGATCAGCTGGGGCGTGCGGCGGTGCGCACGCCCATCCGGGGCACGCTGCTGGCGAAGTATGCGGAACAGGGTGAGCTGGCCACGGCGGGCAAGCCGCTGTTCAAGGTGGCGGACATGCAGCACCTGTACCTGCGGGCTTACGTGACCGCGCCGCAGCTGACGAAACTGAAGCTGGGACAGACGGTGAGGGTGTTCGCCGACCAGGGGAAGGAGGGACGCAAGGAGTATCGGGGCCGCCTCACGTGGATAGCGGACGAGGCGGAGTTCACGCCGAAGACCATCCAGACGCGCGACGAGCGGGCTAACCTGGTCTATGCGGTGAAGATAGCGGTGGAGAACGACGGACTGATCAAGCTGGGTATGTATGGATCGTGTGTGTTTCACTGACCTGCGCAAACGCTACGGCGGGGTGGACGCGCTGCGCGGCGTGTCGCTCCGCATCGGCGAGGGCGAGCTGTTCGGCATCATCGGGCCGGACGGGGCGGGCAAGACGACGCTGCTGCGCATCCTGGCCTCGCTCCTCGTGCCCGACGGCGGCACGGCACAGGTGTGCGGACTGGACGTGGTGCGCCAGTTTCGAGAGGTGCGCCGCCGGCTGGGCTACATGCCGGGGCGTTTCTCGCTCTACCAGGACCTGACGGTGGAGGAGAACCTGCGTTTCTTTGCCCGCCTGTTCGGCACTTCGGTGGAGGCGAACTACGACCTGATTGCCGACATCTACGGACAGCTGGCACCCTTCAAGGACCGGCGCGCCGGCAAACTGTCGGGCGGCATGAAGCAGAAGCTCGCGCTCTGCTGCTCGCTGGTACACCGCCCAAGGTGCTGCTGCTCGACGAGCCTACCACGGGGGTCGACGCGGTGTCGCGCCGCGAATTCTGGCAGATGCTGGACCGCATCACGGCGCAGGGCATCACGGTGGTGGCCTCCACGCCTTACATGGACGAGGCGGCGCGCTGCCGCCGCATTGCGCTGATGCAGGACGGACGTTTCCTGCTGACAGACACGCCGCAGGGGGTGGCGCACTCCTTCCTCACCCCGCTGTGGGCGGTGCGCGCTGACAACATGCACCGGCTGCTGCCTGACGTGCGCTGCCTCGACGAGGTGCTGTCGGCCTACTCGTTCGGCGACAGCCTGCACGTGACGTTCCGCTCGGCAGCCGGGGTGGCATTGCTCGAAAAGCATCTGGCGCAGTGCGAACATACGGGAGTGGAAATACAGGCCACGCCGCCGGGCGTGGAGGACGTGTTTATTCATTTAGGCAACAAGGACAATGATGAAGGATGAGGCGGTGATACGGACGGAGGGGCTGACGAAACGCTTCGGCACGTTCGTGGCGGTGAAGGGCATCAGTTTTTCGGTGCGGCGCGGGGAGATTTTCGGCTTCCTTGGGGCGAACGGTGCGGGCAAGACGACGGCCATGCGGATGCTGTGCGGCCTGAGCCGTCCCTCGGCAGGACGGGCGTGGGTGGCGGGCTGCGACGTGGCGCGCAACCCGGAGGAGGTGAAGCGGCGCATCGGCTACATGAGCCAACGCTTCTCGCTCTACGAAGACCTCACAGTGCGCGAAAACCTGAAGCTCTACGGCGGCATCTACGGTATGCGACGCGAGGCTATCCGCGAGAAGACGGAGCGCGTGCTCAAGGAGTTGCAGCTGGAGCGCGAGGCGGACAAGTTGGTGGCTTCGCTGCCGTTGGGCTGGAAGCAGAAGCTGGCGTTTTCCGTGGCCATCTTCCATGAGCCGCAGATTGTGTTTCTCGACGAGCCGACGGGCGGGGTGGACCCGCTGACGCGCCGCCGTTTCTGGGAGATGATTTACGCGGCGGCGGAACGGGGCATCACGGTGTTCGTAACCACGCACTACATGGACGAGGCGGAGTACTGCGACCGTGTCAGCATCATGGTGGACGGGGAGATACGTGCCCTCGACACGCCGCGCCGACTGCGCGAAGCATTCGGGGCAGAGGGGATGGACGAGGTGTTCCAACGCCTGGTGCGGACGGAGCGGACGGACCGCGGTGCCGGCGCAGCGGCGGACGCAACGGACGAATAACGATTGTTTGGTGCAAGCATGAAGACTTTTATCAGTTTTATACAAAAGGAGTTCCGCCATATCCTGCGCGACAAGCGCACGATGCTGATTTTGCTGGGCATGCCCATCGCGCAAATCCTGCTCTTCGGCTTTGCCATCTCCACGGAAGTGAAGAACAGCCGGGTGGCGGTGCTGGACCCTTCGGGCGATGCGACGACGCGCCGCATTGTGGAGCAGCTGGATGCCAGCCAGTACTTTGAGGTGGCGCACCGCGTGGACCGCATCGAGGAGGTAGACCGCCTGTTCCGCCGGGGCGACATTGCGCTGGCGGTGGTGTTCAGCCCGAACTTCGACTCGAAACTGCAACACACGGGACAAGCCCGCCTGCAACTGATTGCGGACGGCACGGAGCCTAACCAGGCGCAAATGGTGGCGGGCTATGCCTCGCAGGTGGTGCAAAGCGCACTGACCCGGAGCGGCAGCGGCGCAGTCAACGGCGGAAACAGCTCGGTGGACAGCGCAAGCGGCGCGGCGGTTGGCAGAGGCGGCGGGGTGAAGACGTGCATCCGCTACCTGTTCAACCCGCAGTCGAAGAGCGCGTTCAACTTTGTGCCGGGCGTGATGGGGATGATTTTGCTGCTCATCTGCGCCATGATGACCTCCGTGTCGATTGTGCGCGAGAAGGAGACGGGCAGCATGGAGGTGTTGCTGGCTTCACCGATGCCGCCGCTGGGCATCGTGCTGGCCAAGACGGTGCCCTACTTCGTATTGTCGGGTGTGAACCTGGCCACCATCCTGCTGCTGTCGAAGTTCGTGCTTGGCGTGCCGGTGCAGGGCAGCTTGGCGTTGCTCCTGGGCATCTCGTTGCTCTACATCCTGCTGTCGCTCTCGCTGGGCTTGTTCATCTCGAACATAGTGCAGTCGCAGATGGCGGCGGTGCTGGTTTCGGGCATGGGACTGATTATGCCTACGGTGATTCTCTCGGGCCTGATGTTCCCCATCGACAGTATGCCGGAAATACTGCAATACATCTCGGGCATCGTGCCAGCCCGCTGGTTTATCAGCGCGGTGCGCAAGGTGATGATCGAGGGGGTGGAAACGCTCCACGTGATAAAAGAAATCTGCGTGCTGGCCGGCATGACGGTGGCACTGCTGACAACAAGCATCCTGACGTTCCGCGTAAGACTGTAAGCGGGGAAAAGCCATTCAAATATCCTCTAAGACACAACAATGATGCTGTATTTTCTCATAGAAAAGGAATTCAAGCAATTCCTGCGCAACAGTTTCCTGCCGCGCATGGTGGTGATGATGCCGCTCATGATGATGCTCGTGCTGCCCTGGGCCGCCAACCAGGAAGTGCGCCACCTGGCACTCTGCGTGGTGGACCACGACGAGTCGGCCTATACGCACCGGCTGACGGAACGCATCGTGGCAACCGACTACTTCCACTTGGCGTGCCGCGCCTCCACCTACGACGAAGCCTTGGAACGGGTGAAGAACGGCGAGGCCGACATGGTGCTGGAATTTCCTGCCCACTTTGAACGAGACAGCCAACGCGGCGAACAGCCCTCGGCCTACGTGGCCACCAATGCCGTGGACGGCACGAAGGGGACCATCGGTTCGTCGTATCTCGCACAGATCCTGGCCTCACCGCTGCCCGACGAGAAAGCGGCCCAAGCCATCCTTTCGCCCCTGAGCCAGCAATTCCGTTTCAATCCCCACTTGGACTACAAAGTGTTCATGGTGCCGGCCATGATGGTGATGCTCCTCACGCTGCTGGCGGGCTATCTGCCGGCACTGAACATCGTGGGCGAGAAGGAGAAAGGCACCATCGAGCAGATGAACGTGTCGCCCGTGAGCCGCCTGCAATTCGTGATGGCGAAGCTGCTGCCCTTCTGGGCCGTGGGGCTGTTTGTGATGACGCTGTGCCTCGTGCTGGCCGCCGTGGTCTACGGCCTCGTGCCGCAAGGGTCGTTGGGCAGCATCTACGCCCTGGCGGCGGTGTACATCCTCGTGGTATCGGGCATGGGACTGGTCATATCCAATTACAGCCACACGACGCAGCAGGCCGTACTGGTGATGTATTTCTTCACGATGATACTGCTGCTGATGAGCGGCCTGCTCACACCGTTGCGGAGTATGCCGGAGTGGGCGCAATACATCGCGGCAGCCAATCCGCTCCGCTACTTCGTGGAAGCCATGCGCGCCATCTTCCTCAAAGGCAGCACGCTGGCCGACCTCAGCCGCCAAGTCCTCGCCCTCCTCTCCTTTGCCGCCGTGTTCAACGCTTGGGCCGTGGCCACGTACAAGAAGGTGGAATAACCTCTGCCAGAAAAGCCGCCCTTTCCCCCACCCAGCCGGCAACAAGACCTACTCCTGGATTTTCTAAGCCCAGTGTGAAAAGTTTCACACCCAGTGCAAAAAGTTTCACACCCAATGTGAAAAATTTGCTCATTCTATAATCAAAACTGTCACATACTCACGCCTAACTAAAAACCGATACAGCCATTCCCCCTCCCACTCCACCCTCACCACTCTGGCCCGCATTACTCCATAGGTAGCCATAAACTCCTGTGTATTACCTAAAAAACCAAAGAAATGCTTACTTTTGCCCAAAAATTTATTAACCCTACGAAAAAAACAGGCCGGACATGAAAGAATTCATGCGCGTGATGCGACAATATGTCAAGCCCTACAAATTATACCTTGTTGGCTCATTGGTGTTTAACCTGCTCTCGGCTATACTCAATGTCTTCTCCTTCGTATCCATCATTCCCATGCTCCAAATGCTCTTCGGCATTGACCAGAACCGCTACGAGTTCATACCATGGTCGGCAGCGGGAATGAGTATGAAGGACATCGCCGTTAACAATATGTACTGGTACACCACAGAGCTGATGGACCAATACGGAGCGGCCACGGCACTGCTCTTCATCGGCCTATTCCTCGTTACGGCCACGCTCCTGAAAACAAGCTGCTACTTCGCCTCGGTGGGCATCATGGTGCCGCTGCGCACGGGCATCGTACGCGACATCCGCTCACGTGTGTACCATAAAATCACTTCCCTGCCGCTCTCGTTCTTCTCGGACGAAAGGAAAGGAGACATCATTGCGCGCATGAGCGGCGACGTGAACGAGATAGAAAACTCCATCACGGGCTCCTTAGAGATGATTATCAAGAACCCCATCCTGTTAGTGTGCTACTTCGGCGTGCTGATTTACGTGTCGTGGCAGCTCACGGTGTTCACCCTCGTGGTGTTGCCGCTCATGGGCTGGCTCATGGGACGCATTGGCCGCAAGCTGAAACACCAGAGCTTAGACGCGCAGAATAAGTGGAGCGACACAATGGCACAACTGGAGGAGACGCTCGGCGGAATGCGCATCATCAAGGCGTTTACGGCGGAACACAAAATGACGAAACGCTTTGACCGCTGCACCAACGACTTCCGGAAGGCTTCGAGCCGCGTGGCGGTGAGACAGGCTTCGGCCCACCCCGTCAGCGAGTTCCTCGGCACGGCACTCATCGTGTTGGTGCTGTGGTACGGCGGTACACTGATTTTCTCGGACCACTCACCCATTGATGCACCTACCTTCATCTTCTACATGGTCATCCTTTACAGCATCATCCAGCCGCTGAAGGATTTCTCGAAAGCATCGTACAACATCCCGAAAGGCATGGCCTCGGTGGAACGCATCAACAAAATCCTCAACGCGGAGAACCCCATTACGGAAGCAGCGAACCCGGTGCGCATGGACGGCTTGCACGACTGCATTGAGTTCCGCAACGTGAGCTTCTCGTACAACGGCACGACACCGGTGCTGACAGACGTGAACCTGACGGTGTGCCGGGGACAGACCATTGCCCTGGTGGGACAAAGCGGCTCGGGCAAGTCGACACTGGTGGACCTCCTGCCGCGCTACCACGACGTGAGCGGGGGTGAAATCCTCATCGACGGGAAAAACGTAAAGACACTGGCGCTCTCGGACTTGCGCGCACTCATCGGAAACGTGAACCAGGAGGCGATACTCTTCAACGATTCTTTCTACAACAACATCACCTTCGGCGTGGAACAGGCCACGATGGAGGAGGTTATCGAAGCGGCGAAAATTGCCAACGCCCACGATTTCATCATGGAGAGCGAACAGGGCTACGACACGAAGGTGGGCGACCGGGGCTGCCGCTTGTCGGGCGGACAACGCCAGCGCATCTCCATAGCCCGCGCCATCCTGAAAAACCCGGCCATACTCATTCTCGACGAGGCGACTTCGGCTCTCGACACGGAGAGCGAACGCTTGGTACAGGAGGCATTGGAACACCTGATGAAGACCCGCACCACCATAGCCATTGCGCACCGGCTCTCAACCATCAAGAACGCCGACGAAATCTGCGTGCTCTACGAAGGACGCATCGTGGAACGGGGCACACACGAGGAACTACTCAAACAGGGGGGATATTACAAACGCTTGAACGATATGCAGCAGCTCTGATACGAGCTGCCCAATTCTCTTTTCCATGAAAAAGCCTTTACGCCTTCTCGCTCTGCTCGGCTTCTACGCCACCATGGTGCTACTCTTCGCCGTGGCGAAACTGTGTTTCGTCGTGGCGCAACCGGCGGCGGTGCGCGGCGAGGTGTCTGCGGCGGAACTGGCACAAATCGTGTGGCACGGTTTGCCGCTCGACCTGGCCACGGCGGGCTATGCCGCCGCTCCGCTGTGGCTGCTCTTAGGGCTGAGCGTATGGATGCACATTCGCGGCCTGCAAAGGGTGTACAGCATGTATGCCGCCCTGCTGGCGGCCCTGTTAGCCGTCATCGCCGTGGCCGACACGTGCCTCTACGGTTTCTGGGGCATCAAGCTAGACGGCACGGTGTGGAACTACCTGTCGCAACCCGGCGGCGCGCTGGCCAGTGTGTCCATGTCCTACGCACTGACCGTTACGCTGACAACGGTGGTGGCGGGCGTGGCCGTCTACTACGTGCTGCGCTGCATCGTACCCCGCCAACTGCCACCCTGCCCCCACCGGCTGTGGGCCACGGGGTTGTGGGCGGTAATGGGGGGCCTGCTTTTCTTAGGCATACGCGGCGGTGTGGGGAAAAGCACGGCGAACGTGGGGATGGCGTACTGGACAGACCGCCCTTTTCTCAACCATGCGTCGGTAAACCCGGCCTTCAGCATTTTGGCATCGCTGCAAAAGTCGCGGAACTTTGAGGAGGAATACAACTTTTTCGACGAGGCGGAACGCGCCCGCCTGTTTTCCATGCTCCGCTTCTCCACTGAGAGCGTAGAACCCGACACGTTGCTCCGCACCCGGCGGCCCAACGTGTTGTTGGTGCTGATGGAAGGCTGCGGAGGCACGTTTGTGCATGCCGTGGACGACAAGAGCGACCCCAACATCACGCCAAACCTGAACCGGTTGGCGGCAGAGGGCGTGGTATTCACCGAATGTTACGCCAATTCCTTCCGCACGGACCGTGGAACGGTGTGTGCGCTGAGCGGATTTCCGGCTTTCCCCGACGTGAGCGTGATGAAATTGCCTGGGAAATGCGGCCGGCTGCCTTCCATCGCGGCCTCGCTACGCCGCGCGGGCTACTCCACGGAATTTCTCTACGGCGGCGACATCAATTTCACGAACACGAATGGTTATCTTTTAGCCACGGGCTACGAACGTACCTTTGGCGAAACGTCATTCCCGGCTTCGGTGCGCCGCACGCACGACTGGGGCGTGACGGACGCCATTGCCTTCGACAGTCTCCTGGTCCGCATCAACCGCTACCCCACGAATCGCCCCTGGCACTTAGGGTTCCTCACGCTGGCCAGCCACGAGCCGTGGCAGGTGCCCTACCACCGCATAGCGAACGACGAGAAGGCCAATGCAATGGCGTATCTCGACGACTGCATCGGCCGTTTCACGGATCGCCTCCGCCAATCGCCGCAGTGGGACAACACGCTGGTGATTTTCCTGCCCGACCACGGCATCCCCTACCCCGAAGGACTGACGGAAACAGACGAACGCAAGTCGCACATCCCCATGATATGGACCGGAGGGGCGGTGCGCGAACCTCGCCGCGTGGAGGTGTTGTGCAACCAGACGGACTTGCCCGCCACACTGTTGGGACAGTTAGGGCTGCCGCACGACGATTTCCGCTTCAGCCGCGATGTGCTGAGCCGTAACTATACGCATCCGTCGGCGCTCCACGCCTGGAGCGAAGGCATCTACTATAAGGACAAAACAGGCATCACGGTGCTGAACCTGCTCACGCAACCGGTGGGCACGTTCCGCGAAGCTCCGCAACCGTCGCAGCAACGGACCAACGCGGCCAAAGCGTTCCTGCAAACGGCCTACGATGCGCTGGGAGCACTGTAGTAAAGCCTTGAAAACGAAGCTCTGTTGGCAGAATGATAAGCCCAAACGGTAAGTAGGTGTTGAAAATTAGTTTATATCATGTGTGCTCTATTGGGATGCAGTTAGTTTCTTTTTTTGAGATTGCTCTCCCCCGATAACGGGGGAGT
>SFPC01000141.1 GCA_004552195.1 Bacteroidales bacterium
CCTCCGGATGGTCGTGGGTCACCTCGGCGGTGAGCCGCGCCAGATGCAGCGATTCTGCCATGTCCTTCGCCAGCCATGCGGCAGACGACACCCGCATGGCGCTGCCGTTGCCGTAGCTCTGGTAGGGCTGCGGGTCGTCCTCATAGAGCCAGCCGCCAAAATGGGTGCCATAGCCCCGGTCGGGATAGGCACGGCCCAGTTGCTGCATCTCCCGCACCAGTGCTGCTTTGATGGCGGCATCGTCTTGCCCACGGGTGCTGAGCAGCGCCTTTGCCACCGCCAGCGTCATCACCGTGTCGTCGGTGAAGTCGGAACGGCGGCTGAAAAGCGGAAAATCCTTCGCCTTATAGTTGTTGCAGTCGAACTCGTAGGGGCTGCCCACGATGTTGTTAGCGCCGGGCGGAATTAGCCATTCCGGGCCGGGCGGAAATCGCCAATTATGGCCGGATGAAAATAGCCAATCATGATTTCATGAAATCCTTTACACTTAGAGGGTAGCCAGCCCTCGGTGAAAGGAGGAATCATGAAGAAACCTAACTTTGCAGCCATGAATCCAGTAGTAGCAGAAGCTATACAGCAGATAATGGCTGAACAGGGAGACAAGTTCTCTCTGGAAGAAATCAACCTCGCAGACCTTGGACGTCGTACAGGCATTTCCCGCGCCAAACTGCGCCGCATGAAAGAACATGACTTTGAGGATGTCCAACACGCATTGAAGGGCCGCAAGGCCACAACCACTCTCCTGAGTGGCTACACCGGCATTTTGGACGGCCTACTCAAAGCAGGCATTGTAAACTCTGTTGTGTGCCTTGATAAACTTCGCAAGAGTGGATTCACTGGTGGTAAAACCATCGTCAAGGACTACATCTCTGCCCACCATTATCTTGTTCCCGCCCCTCGTCATGCAGTTGAACCGCAGGGAAACCGTGGGCGACGGTACTCTACCGGTCCCGGAGAGGCGTTTCAGATGGACTGGGGCTTTACGAAGGTACAGGCATACGATGGAAGTGAATACAACGCCGCCTGCTTCGCTATGATTTGTCACCACTGCGGGCAACGGTATGTGGAGTTCTTCCCCAATGCAAAGCAGGAAAATCTGTTCATTGGGATGATCCACGCTTTCCGCTACATGGGCGTTCCTCAATACGTCCTGACGGATAACATGAAGAGCGTAGTCATTCGGCGTGACCTGGATGGCAATCCAATCTGGCAGAAGGACTATGAGCAGTTCATGAAGACCGTTGGATTCCAGACGAAGCTCTGCAAGCCCCGGCATCCCTTTACGAAGGGCAAGGTGGAACGTCTCGTGCGGTTCGTAAAGGAAAACTTCCTCGTTGGGCGCGTGTTCTGGAATGTGACCGATTTGAATTATGCAGCTTTGGATTGGTGCAATGAACAGAACGCTGCTTACCACAGGGGGATTGGAGTCCCCATGGATATCCATTCAGAGCGCTGTCTCAAAGTGGTATCCATTCTGGATGACAGCTATGAACTGCTGTTTTATCTCTGCCCGGAGCGCCGGATTTCTTTTGACGGGTTTGTAAGCTATGAGGGACGTCGTTTTGGGGTCCCCTATACCTACCATGGCAAGACTGCCCGTGTGCTGCGCGACGGTGATACGCTGTACATCTATTCATCCGATATGGCTTTTCTCCTGACCACGCACAATGTGACCTGGGTGCGCCGGGACAGCTTTTGTGAGAACCAGTATGCTCTGCCTGAGCAGCCGGAAGAGTTCCCTACCATGCCGGTAAAGACGGTGATTAAACAGCTTCCAGAGCCGGTCCGTGACCTCTCCTTTGAGAAGTTCAACTTCAGCAAGGAGGATGGTTGGGATGAATAATACGCTGTTAGACACTGTGGCTGCGTGCAGCAAGGATCTGATGAAGTTTGGGTTCTCGGTGGAAGAGTTTGCTACTCTGGTACAGGAGAACAACATGACTGACGCAGAAGTCCTTGCAGTGGCTAAGGTCTTTGAACATCTAAAAGCAAAGAAAGACAGCTCCACTGTTGACTTCTTACTGCGTACGAGCCGACTGCCGCTGAAGGTTCCGAAAACCTTTGAAAACTTCGATTTCAGCCGCATCACTGGGAAGAACATTGACAAGTTGCGTAACCTCTCTACGCTGTCCGCCCTCTACGCCCACAAAAACCTCGCCTTCATTGGGAAACCAGGAACCGGAAAAACTCATTTGGCGCAGGCTTTTGGCCGCGCCTGTTGCGAGCACGGCATGAAAGCATACTTCATTAAGATGACCGAGCTGCGTGACCGAATGACGGATGCCCGACGTGCTGGCCGTGAAAGTACGCTCCTCGCAGCTCTCGTTCGGCCTTCCTGCCTGATTATTGATGAAGTGGGGCATTGCGAGTTTGACAAGGAAAGCAC
>SFPC01000063.1 GCA_004552195.1 Bacteroidales bacterium
GATTTCGCGGCCGGCATCGGGCGACGTGAGGGTTACCTTACCCGTGGCATTCCGGGAGAAGTCGATGGGCTTTTCGCCGGAGGGGCTGACCTTGGCGCGTTCGGCGATGACGGAGGGCATGGCACGGCCAATGTTGAGCGGACGAATGATGAAGCCGAAGCTGCGGCTGTCGCTCGTGACGCGGTCGGCACGTACCGGACCGCCTTGTCCGCAGCTGGCACCGCCGAGACCGGTTACCTTCGCGTCAAGATGGAGCACGGTGGCGTTGCTCTGGGGCAGGTTGTGCGGATGGGCTGCCTGTGTGAGTTGCTGCTGTGTCCAGGGCAGGGCGGAAGCGGACATTTCTCCATCGGCAATGAAGAGGGCGCCACGGCCTGCGGGATTGGTGAGGGCGCACCAGCGCACTTCTTCGCGGTTGCCCATGGCCTGGGGCTTCGGCAGCATGATGTCCTGCTCGCCTACCTTGCCGCGATGGTGCTCGATGAACTGGCCGGTCTTGCGGTCGGCATAGTTGTTCACCGGGCCGCGACCGTAGTAGTCGAAGGTGCTGTACTCGGCGGGGAGTTCCATGACATAGCCCAGACGGGGGAGGACTACACCGGAACGGTTGGACGAGATGGCGCTATGAAGTTCGATGGAGCCGTCGGGGAAGACGGTATAAACCTGCGTGGTGAGGAACTTGAAGTCGTCGGGGCCGAGGGGCTTCACGTCCACGTCGAAGGTGTAGGCACTTTCGGGGTCGCGGTTGCCGTTGCCATAGGCTTTTCGGCTGCCTTCCTTACCCTGGCTCTCCACGGTGAACATGAGCTGCACGGCACCGTTCTTCAGTTGCTTCACTTCCTGACTCAACGCTTTGTGGCCCAGGTTGTAGAGTCCGTAACGGAACCAGTCGCCCACGAAGCCGGCACCGTCGTCGTTGTCGGTCGGAGCGCGGAAGGCATCGAGCTTGGGTCCGCAGCCTTCTTTGAGGATGGCCTGGCCGCCATATTTCAGGTCGGCGATGGCACCGGAGGCCTTGTCGAACACGACGCTGAAGCCGTCGCCCTCAAGGGTGATGTTGCCGGCGTTTTGTGTCAGTTTCACGGCCTGTTTTCCGGCAGAAGCGTCGGCCAAGGCAGGAGCTTTGGCATCGGCAGCCTTGACAGGCAGCTGTTCTTCCATCTGGACGTAGCCTTTCTTGGCCCAGGGCATATCTTTGTTGAGGAGGAACTGCACCTTGACGAAGTATTCGCCGTCGGCATCGAGCGCGGCATAATTGTAGGGCAGCGTCACTTCCATGCGCTGGCGTGCCTTCAGGCCGGAGGGTGAGCCGGGCACTTCCTTGGCTTGACCCACGATGTTACCATCTTTCCAGAGCGACCATACCACGGTGTAGTCGTTGAGCGGCTCGAAGTAGTTCTTGTTGAAGATTTCAACCTTGCCCTGCTTCATGTCGACCGCTTTCACGCCCACGTTCTGGTAAACTTTCTTCACCTCGAAGTACTGTGCCTTGGGCGAGAGGTCGGGGCGCATGATACCGTTCATACAGAACATGCCGTCGTTGGGCTTGTTGTCCATGCCGAAGTCACCGCCGTAGCCCCAATAGAGCTGGCCTTTGTCGTTGACGTTGTGAATGGCCTGGTCCACCCAGTCCCAGATGGCACCGCCCACGAAGAAGTTGGTGCTCTCTATGGCGTTCCAGTAGTCCACCAGTCCGCCCACGGCGTTACCCATGGAATGGGCATACTCGGAGATGTGGAAGGGATAGACCATGTCGTATTTTCCCTTCACGGCTTCTTGTACCCAGGCGATGGAGGGATATTGGTTGGAACCCATGTCGACGATGTCGTTGTTGCGCTCGTACTGCACGGGGCGAGAAGTGTCGTAAGCCTTGATGGCTTTGTAAGCCTCCACGAAGTTGTTGCCGGGTCCGGCCTCGTTGCCCAAACTCCAGATGGCCACAGAGGGGTTGTTCACCGTGGCGTGTACCATCTCCATGTTGCGGGCGATGTGGGCGTTCTTGAACTCGGGCACGTGGGAAAGACTGGCATCGCCATAATAGTATTCGTGGCTCTCAATGTTGGCCTCATCTTCGAGATAGATGCCGTATTTGTCGCAGAGATAGTACCAGTAGGGTGCATCGGGATAATGGCAGTTGCGCACGTGGTTGATGTTGCCCTGCTTCATGAGGAACACTTCGTGCTCCATCTGCTGGCGGGTTACGTGGTGTCCCGTGGTGGGATTGTTTTCGTGGCGGTTCACGCCCTTCATCTTGATGGGCTTGCCATTGAGGTAGTAGTAGCGGCCTGCCAGTCCGAACTCGTCCTTATTAGCGGGCGTGTCGCGGATTTCTATTTCGCGGAAGCCGATATAGGTGGAGAAGGTCTCAACGGTGTTGCCCTTCTTGTCCTTCAGTTCGCCCACCAAGGTATAACGGTGGGGAGCTTCAGCACTCCAGGGTTTCACTTTATTACCGGCAGAAAGCACTACGTTCGCTTCCATCTCACCACCCTTGCCGATTTCACTGACAGGTGCCACGGCGGTTACACCGGCCACGAGGGTGTTCTCGTCAGAATAGAGTTTGTTTTCGTAGAGCGAATAAACAATGCTGTAGCCTTTGGCAGACTTTGTGGTGAGGTTGCTTACCTGAGCCGTGATGTGGAGCGAAGCCTGGGTGAAGGTGTCGTCGTAGTCGGGGATGGCTTTGATGTCGCGCACCTGCACCTTGGGTTTGGCAGTAAGGGAAACGCTGCGGAAGATGCCCGGCAGGCGGAACATGTCCTGAGCTTCGAGGAAGGAGCCATCGCTGTTACGGTAAACTTCCACTGCCACGAGGTTTTCTCCTTTTTTATTCAAATAAGGAGTAATATCAAACTGTGCCAGGTTGCGGGAGTTTTTCGAAAAACCGACATAGCGTCCGTTGACATAGAGATAGAAAAAGGAGTCCACGCCGTCGAAGTTGATGTACACTTCTTTTCCATCCCAGTCGGCAGGGATGCTGAAGGTGCGGCGGTAGGAGCCTACTTCGTTGCGGTCTTTGTAGGTGAGCCAGTTCTGGGGCGGGGTGCGCATCACGCCGCCTTTCCAGTCGCCGACGGCCACCTGATGCTGGAAGATGACTTTCTGGTTCACATAGATGGGACGGCCATACTTAAACTTGCCATCCTTCTGCATACCGGCCAGGTTCCAGTTCATCGGTACTTCCACCTTGTCCCACGCCGAAGCGTCGAAGTCGGTGCGGTAGAAGTCCTTGGGACGCTGGTCGGGGTTGGAAGCCCAGTGAAACTGCCATTGTCCGTCGAGCGACTGCCACAGCGCGCTGTTTTCGGGCAGCACCTTACGGGCTTTGTCTACGCTTTCAAACGAGAAGAACCATGCGTGTGGTTGTTGCTTGTTGTAGGCCAAAGAGTCGGGACTTTGCCATTCCCACCCGGTAGGTTCGGGCATTTGTCCATAGTAAAAGCCTCCGAGGGGCTGGATCTGGGCAAATGAGGGGAGGGCAAGCAGACCGGCCAAGAGGGTCAACGATTTCTTGCTCATAGTTAGATAAAGGTTTTTTATTGAAAAATTATTATTGTCCGGAGTTCAAAGATGGGGCATCTTTAGAGAAGATAGGCGGCGGTTCGGCATAGAAAAAGTAAATCCTGCGGCTTTGCTTTTTGCTCTGCAATCACCTTGCACGATCCTTAAGTTGAAAAGTTGAAAGTTAAAAGTTCATCCTATAGCGGTGAACGCTGTCCAAACAGCGACCATTCAACTTCTCCACTTTTCAGCTTTTAGCCATAATCTCGGGCAAAGATAGTGCAAGGCGAGTGCAAAGCAAAATTTAAAGCCAACGGATTTGAATTTTCTTGACGAGCCGCAATCAGTCTTATTGGGAAAGTGAAAAATCATAAGGTGATGATTGCTTCACTTCCGGGTATTGAGGTGATACAACAACTACCGGCAAAGTAGCAGGCTTCGCCGCTCAGTAACGAGCGGTTTTGTACTTCTCCCACGCGCGCATGTATACGCAATTTAATCCCCGAAAAAAGCCTTCAACCCTTCACATCGTGTCGTTTCTGCCTGATTTTCAAGCCTTTCGGTGTGAAGGCTTTGATTTCAAGCCTTCACCAAGCCTTCACATCCGGGATGCTCGCCTCTTCAAGCCGGAGAGCTCCCCTACCGGGAAGGGAACGCACGTACCATAGCAAACTGTCTTTCCGCGAGATGGAGCCTCTGGGAAGGAAAATATCAAGCCGAATGATAAAATAATGTTAATATCACTTCCTCTCACGGAAGCTGCCGATTGTGAAGGCTTTGTGAAAGGTGTGAAGGATTGAAACAAGCAACCCTTCACACTGAAAGCACTGATTTTCAGCCATTTAAAGCATTCGGTGAAGGGTTGAAGGCTTTTTTCGGGGATTAAATTGCGTATACACGCGCGCGAGAGTGTATTGCACCTTGCATGAGGGATAAAGAGAACCATGAAACATTTATATAATTTCACATTTCTCTGTTTTTAACTCCTCGTACTGTCCCTTCTTGGCCACGGCCGTGATGCGACTCACCCGTGGCCAAGGATTCCGTTCTTGCCAATCGTACACAGCGAAGCTTGCTTGCGTTTTGTTGGGGAGAACGGTGGCACAAGTGGCGAAGTATTTTTTCCTACTCGGCGAGTTGTGGAAAATAGTTCTTAAAAGTGCAATTTCTCGCCATGGCAAAGCTCAAACAAGTTTGGCTTTGCTCATTTGGCTTAACGAAATCGTTCGCCACTTGTGAAGCCGACTTCGCCACTTGTTAGTTACTTCCACTTTTGCAAGTTGAGAAAGCGCACTTCTATATTATACTATACAACAAATGTGCCTTTTCGCTACCGGCAAAGTCAAAGAAATCCGCCTCGTTTAAGAAAAACATGGACGAATGGAAAGAAAAAATCAGTTTTCGAGGAAATAGTTGACGGAAGTGACCACGCGCACCTTCTTGATGTGCGGCGTGTACTGGTCGCGGTTCTCAATACTGAAATAGCCCTGCTCCGCACTCTTGATTTTGCCGAGCCGGCTGTCGGAGTCGGCAGCAAACTTGGTGGCTGCTTCGCGAGCGTTCTTCGTGGCCTCTTCAATCATCTGGGGCTTGATTTTGTTCAGGCTGGTAAATTCGTACTCCACTTGCGAGCCGTAGTCGCCTGCAGAGATGGCGATGCCCTGTTTCAGCAACTCGCTCATGCGCGACATGAGGCTGCGCACCAGGTCTACCTTGGCCGAGGAAACGGTCAGGGTGAGGGTGATGTTGTAACGGGCTCGCGAGGTAACATCCGACGAGGCGTAACGATCGGCCCAAAGGTCGACAATCTGGGGCACGCCGGCACTGATGTCTTCGGCGGGCAGACCGTTGCGGGTCAGGAACTCGCGAATCTGAGTGCTCGAACGGTTAATGTCGGCGTAGAGTGCTTGCAAATCGTTTCCCGTGGTTTTGTACATGATGGGCCAGATAACGTGGTCTGCCGGCACTTCGCGCTCGGCAAGTCCGCGAACTGAAACCATACGGTCCTTGGCGGCAAAGGATGAGAAACCCAGATAGACAAATAGTCCAAGCAGCGCGATACCTACCGCCACAATGGCTGATTCGATAAAATAGTGTTTCATGTTGTAAAGTGTTTAGTTTATGATAAAAGGGAAATAAAAAAACTTTACTCTGCTATCAGCGGTCTGACTTCCTCCATGATGCGGAAGAGCTCGTCGACCGTTTCGGCCCGGAGCATGGCGATGCGGGTGGAGCGGAAGTTGGGGATGCCCTTGAAGAGCGGACTGGCGGCGAGATGGCGGCGTATGTGGAGGATGCCCCGGTATTCGTCGATGCGCTCCACGCTCTGCCTCACCTGCTCCTTGAGCACGTCGAGCTTCCAGCCGGGCGACATGGACGGAAAGGCACTCGGCACCACGCTGTCGACATCGTGCGAATGGCCGTGGAGCTCGTCGTGTACTTCCTTGAAAATCCAAGGGCGGCCAAAGGTGGCGCGACCTATCATCACGGCATCCACGCCGTAAAGTTCAAACGCCTGGCGCGCCCCCTCAGCGGTGGTGATGTCGCCGTTGCCGATGATGGGAATGCGCATCCGGGGATTGCGTTTCACCTCGCCGATGAGCGTCCAGTCGGCCTCGCCGGTGTACATCTGCGCCCGGGTCCGGCCGTGAATGGTCAGGGCCTGTATGCCGCAGTCCTGGAGTTGTTCGGCTAACGGCACAATGATGCGGTGCTCCATGTCCCACCCCAAACGGGTCTTGGCCGTTACGGGCACCTGCACGGCATCGACCACGGCACGAGCTATCTCCAACATACGCGGCACGTCCTGCAACAATCCGGCTCCGGCTCCTTTGCCCGCCACGCGCTTCACGGGACAACCGAAGTTGATGTCCAGCACATCGGGGCGCGCACGTTCCACCACAATTTGGGCGGCATCGCGCATGGCTACGGGGTCTTTGCCGTAAATCTGGATGGCTACGGGCCGTTCGGCGTCACTCACGGTGAGTTTTTCCAAGCTCTTGTTGACCATGCGCACCAAGGCGTCGGCGGCCACGAACTCTGAGTAGACCATGGAGGCGCCGAGGCGCCGACAAAGCAGGCGGAAACCGATGTCGGTAACGTCCTCCATGGGGGCTAACAGCACCGGGCGCGGACCTAAGTCGAGTGTTCCTATTTTCATATAGAATGGGTAAGGAGATGGGGTTATAAGGTTATGAGGTTATGAGATTATGAGGTTATAAGGTTATAAGGTTATAAGATTATGAGGTTATGAGGTTATAAGGTTATAAGATTACTATTTGAGTGGATGGTATTCAGGCGTTACAGCAGTAACTTTATAACCTCATAACCTAATCCCTCATAACCTAATCCCTCATAACCTAATCCCTCATAACCTAAGATTAGTCAATTACAGCAACAGCAGGGCCAGGACATTGTTGGCCACATGGGCGGGCAGACAAAGGCGGAGGTTACCCGTGCGGAGATACAGCAACCCTAACAGCGTGCCCACGACGAAGGCGGGAATGCCCTGCACCCAGTTGCCGTGGACCACGGCGAACGACAACGCGCCCAGCGCAGCTGCCAACAGGCCGGGGCAGCCTTTCAGGAAGAGCTGCCGCACAATGCCCACACGGAACACGAGTTCTTCGCACAAAGGCCCCACCCCGCAGAGCAACAACACGCACCAGACGTTCTTGCGCTGGGCCAAGAAGATGGCGGTAGTGCCGTCGTCGCTCAGTCCGAAGGGTTCGAGGGCCGCCGACACGCCCCAGCTGAGCAGCAGCACGGCGGCGACGGCCAAGGGCAGTTCTAAACGGGGGTAAGGCGAGGGACGGAGCGGACGCGGCCAAGGTGCATCGTGACGGTTCCACCACCACAAGCCGATGCACAGCGGTATTTCATACAGCAACAGCGTGATGCCGAGCACCACGGGGTCGGGCTGCGCAGGTTCGGCCAACGCCAAGCCGGATGCTGCCATTCCGGGCGTGCAAAGCAGGGCTGTCAACGCAGCTGCCACCTGTACGACGACGAAAAGGAGAAAAGTTACCAATGCTTTCATACTTCGCTGAGCATGGCTCGTACGTTATCGGCATCCACAGCCAGTTGCGCCTGCAAGGCTTCAATACCGGCAAACCGCTGCTCGTCGCGCACACGGCGGTAGAAGCGGAGTTGGAGATGCCGGCCGTAGAGCGGTCCGCCGGAATAGTCGAGCAGATGCGCTTCGATGCTTTGGTCTGTGCCGTTGTCTAAGGTGGGCCGCCAGCCTATGTTGACCATGGCCATATAGGTAAAGCCCCCTATCTCGGCCAGGGCGGCATACACGCCGCGTCCCGGAACCATCTGTTCCGCACAGTCGGGCTGCAGGTTGGCCGTGGGATAACCCATGAGCGTGCCGGCATGGTGCCCCTCGACCACGGTGCCTTCGAGCAGATAGGGGCGACCCAGACAGGCGCGGGCCATCTCCACGTTGCCGCCGGTCAGGAAACGGCGGGTGGCGGAGGAGCTGACGCGCAGCTCATCCACCTCGAAGGGACGCTCGCGCAGCACTTCGATGCCCAACTCGCGCCCTTGGCGCACGTAGTCCTTGAAACCGGACGAGAGGTCGGAACCGAAATGATGGTCATAGCCCACTATGAGGCAACGCACGCCCAGCTCTTGGTGCAATATCTGCTCCATGAACTCGCGCGAGGTGAGCATGGACATGGCGTGGTCAAAATGTAGCATGGCCACGGCGGCCAGACCGGCCTGTTCCAGGAGTTGCAGTTTCTGCTCGTTGGTGGTGAGCAGTTCGGGCCAATAGCGGGTGTGCGACAGGGCGAGGCGCGGATGCTCCTCGAAGGTTACCACCATGGGCAGCAACCCCCGGCGTTCCGCCTCGGCCTTGATTTGGTCAATGAGGTAACAGTGGCCGCGATGCACGCCGTCAAAGAAGCCCACTGCCGCGCAATAGCCGGCTTCGCCGCCGGATTGCTGCGAAGAGGGCTGGAAACTATGGAAGGAGAAGTTTGCCATTTTCATCAAAATAGTTAAACCATCGGCTGCCGGCCGGGGCGAGCAGGGCTTGCAGGCCACAGTCGCGCGCTGCCTGGCAGTTTACTTCGCTGTCGTCAAAGAAAAGGATTTCCCCGGGCGGCACTCCCATCTCTTGGGCCACTCGTGCATACAGCTCGGGCGCGGGCTTTTCCATCCGCAGCCGGCAGGAGAGGAACACATGGTCGAAAAAGTCGGCCACGGTGTGCCCTTGGTAGTTGAAGAAGTCGGTTTCGGCCTGCCGCCAGTGAATCTCGTTGGTATTGCTCAGACAGCTGACGGAATAGTGCCGTTTGATCTTGAGCAACATATCGAGCCTTTCTTCGGGCACTTCGGTGAGATAGTCTTCCCAGGCACGGATGATGGCGGCATCGTCCGTTTCGGGGCGCACGCCTAACCTGCGCAACTCGTTGCAGAACTCCGGCACACCGATGTCGCCGCGTTCCAACAGGGAAAAGGGGCCACCCTGACGATAAGTGCCGAGATAGGGACGTATGTCGAAACCCAGACGGTCGAAGCTGTCGATGCACCTCGCCTTGTCGAGGTCCACCAGCACACCGCCGAAGTCAAAGAGTAATTTCATAGGAAGAAAAGGAATGATAAAGTTTATGAGGTTACGAGGTTATGAGGTTATAATATTACTGTCTAAGGGGTCGAAGGTTGAGTGAGTGACTTTATAACCTTATAACCTACGAGCATAGCGAGCACCACCTCTTAACCTGCGCGAAGCGACCATCACCTGACCGAAGTCAGGATTTCACAACGAGGTAGAGCTTGTCTGAAGGCCGCACCTTCTCGGGCACGGGAATGGCCACGCGCATCCCTTTCCGCGCCCTGTCCACCGGGCCGTTGTCGCCATGGATGTCGGTGGCCTCCACGTAGAGCGCGCCCGTGGTGGGACCGATGATGAGCAGCTTGTCGCCCACGCCGAACTCGCCGGCCTCGATGAGGAACTCACCCACGCCAAGGCGCGAAAAATACTTCAAGCCCTTGCCCACATACTGTTTCTTCTCCGTGGCGTTCGAGCCGTACACGTTGCTCCACTCGCCGAGCCGTTGTCCCAGATAGTAGCCGTCCCAGAACCCCCGGTTGAACACGGTGGCCAACCGCCGGTTCCACGTCTCCACCTTCTCGGCAGTGAACGTGCCCTGCTGCACGGCCTCCACGGCCTCCTTGTAGCAACTCACCACGGTGAAGACGTATTCTGCGCTGCGTGCCCGTCCTTCGATTTTGAACACTCTCACGCCGGCCGCCATCATTTGGTCGATGAACCCTATCGTTTTCAGGTCTTTGGGACTCATGATGTATTTGTTGTCCACGTCGAGCTCTACTCCCGTTTCGCGGTCACGCACCGTATAGCTGCGGCGGCACACCTGCATACACTCTCCCCGGTTGGCCGACCGGCCGAGGTTGTCGAGCGAGAGGTAGCATTTGCCACTCACGGCCATACACAGCGCACCGTGGCAGAACATTTCGATGCGCAGCAGCTGGCCCGAAGGCCCGCAGATGTGCTCTTTCTCGATGAAATCGTGGATTTTGGCCACCTGTTCCAGGTTCAACTCGCGCGCCAACACCACCACGTCGGCAAAGGCGGCGTAAAAGCGTAGCGCCTCGCAGTTGGAGATATTGAGTTGGGTGGAAAGGTGCACTTCCTGCCCGATGCTGCGACAATAGCTCATCACGGCCACGTCGCCGGCAATGACGGCGGAGATACCGGCCTCGTGGGCAGCGTTGCAAATGCGCTGCATGAGTTCGATGTCCTCGTCGTAAATGATGGTGTTCACCGTCAGGTAGCTCTTCACGCCCTGCACTTCACACTGTCGGGCAATGTCGCGCAGGTCGTCTATGGTAAACCGACTGGCACTGTGCGCCCGCATATTCAGGGCTTCGATGCCGAAGTAAACTGAGTCGGCCCCGGCCTTCAAGGCTGCGGCCAACGCTTCGCGGGAGCCCACCGGGGCCATTATCTCGTAGGAATTCATGTCACAATTAGCTTTGTTTTTAGGTTATAAGGTTATAATGTTACTATTTGAGCGGGCGATGTTCAAGCGTTACAACAGTAACTTTATAACCTCATAACCTGGGAGCGAAGCGACCATAACCTTATAACCTTATGAAATAATCATACAATGCTGGTTCCCCGCCCCTCTTCCAAAGCATCGGCGCGAGTTATCACCACGCGCTTCACCCCGGCGTCGACCGCTGCAAGACAGTTTTCGAGTTTGGGCAACATGCCGCCGGACACCACGCCCTCGGCCTTGAGCCGTTCAAAATCGGCGCGCGTGATACGGGGAATAACACTGTCTTCGTCGGCGTTCGTGTTCAGCAGGCTGCCCTGTCCGTTGTGGGTGAGCGGAGCCACCACGGGTGTGATGCCGCTATCGAGCAGCTGCGACAGGCGGTCGGCATCCACGCGGTCCACATCGCCCACGAAACCGAAGTCCACCCCGCCCACGGGCTGCCGGCGGTGCGAGCGGATAACGTCCATGTCGGCACCTGTCAGGCCGAGCGCATTCACGCCGCAGGCTTGCAACTGCGCCACCACCTGTTTGTTCACCAATCCGCCGTAGACCATCGTCACCACCCGGAGCATCTCCGCGTCGGTGATGCGCCGACCGTCCACCATCTGCGTAGGGATGTTCAGCTGCGCCGCCACATCCGTTGCCGTTCGACCACCACCGTGTACCAGTATTTTCAGCCCCTTCAAGGCCGAAAACTGCCGGAGCAGCGCCTGCAACGTTTCGGGCGTTTCCACTATCTTCCCGCCCACCTTTACGATTGTCAATTCCATCATTCAATGTATAATGTACAATGTATAATGAGGTTATTGCTAAGGTTATAAGTTTTTAGGTTATGAGGTTATAAGATTACTATTTGAGTGGATGGTATTCAGGCGTTACAGCAGTAACTTTATAACCTTGTAACCTCATAACCTGATAACCGAGTTACAACAGTAACTTTATAACCTTATAACCTGGGAGCGAAGCGACCATAACCTTATAACCTTCATTATACATTAATTAGTCAGGTTCATCTGCGCCTCGTTGATGAGTCTCCTCACCGCGTCCGGTCTGTCGTTCGGGCAAATCATCAGCACGCCGTTCTCCAGTGCCACGAGGAAATTGTCCAATCCGGCCACCACCGCCTTCATCCCTTCCGGCAGCCGCACCATACAGCGTTGCGAGCCCGAGAACAGCACCTTATTATCGCCGCTCACAGCATTGCCATCCACGTCCTTCGGCAGCGTTTCGTAGAGTTCAGGCCAGCAACCCACGTCTGCCCAACCAAAACCACACTCCATTACTGCCACTTGGTCGCAGCGTTCCAAGATAAAGAGGTCCAGCTGATGCGGCACATTGTCCGTGAAGCTCGACCGCACATAGTCCACCTCTTCAGCGATGGTTACCATTTGCCGAGCTACGGCTTCCACCGGCAGATCCTGGCGGCGCGCCACCTTCGACAGCTGCCGGCCCATCGTGGCTCCTTTCCAAAAGAATATACCCGTGTTCCACAAAAACTCTCCGCTTGCCAAGAACATCCGGGCGTAGTTGCCTTCGGGCTTCTCGCTGAACGACTGCACGCGATAGACGCCCTCCACTCCCATCTCTTCGCCCATTTGGATATATCCGTACGCCGTGTTCGGCACCGTGGGCTTCACACCCATGGCGAGGAACACTTCGTGACCAGCCACATAGTCCAAACCGGCAAGCACTTGCTTTTCAAACAAGTCAACGTTTTGTATCAGCTGGTCGGCCGGGCTCACCACCACGCTGGCCTCCGCGTCGGCCAGCACCGTATGCCACGTGCCCCATATCGCCGCCGGCGCCGTATTCAACTGCACCGGTTCCGGCAGGATATTCCCTTGCGGCAGTTCCGGAAGCTGCTCCTTCACGAGCTCCACATAGTCGGCAAAGGTCGAAACGAAAATATGATCGAGAGGAATAAAACGTGCAAAGCGGTCGAACGTTTGTTGCAACAGCGTTCGCCCCGCTCCAAAGAAATCTATAAACTGTTTGGGCAACTCCTTACGGCTAACGGGCCATAACCTGCGTCCCACGCCACCCGCCAGGATGATGCAATAATTTTTGTTTTGAACTTCCATTTGTTTTAGGATAAGGTAGTACGTCAGATAGGACTATCGGAGCGCAGGCCCTGTGCCCTTTCGAACCACATCCGGCCAAGCCCCGGTTTGCGAGGCTAAGGTAAACAAATTTGTCGCCGAAAACACCATACACGGACTAAAAAAATTATAATTTATAATGTACAATGCATAATGAGGTCTACGACCAACATTACAGAACGGCGATGCAGAACCGCCTGCCTCATGGTCGTAGACCTCATTATAAATTAAAAATTGTACATTATAAATTGATTGATCGGCGCAGCACGTCCTCAGCAATCAAATCCTCGCGCAGCCGATTGGCGGCCAGGAACTCGTCTGCCCGGTAACGGTCGGGGAAACCCTTCCGTGCGCCGTAGCACATCACGCGCAGCCCCGTCGGGCCCAAGTGGCGGGCTATCTTCTCGCCGAAGCCTCCTTCCAGCGCACCGTCCTCCAATGTCACCACCAGACTGTGGTCGGCGGCGAGACCGTCCATCAGCTCCGTGTCGATGCCGCTCAGGTAGCGCGGATGGATGAGCGTGGCGTCCACCCCATGCTCGGCGAGCAGGCGACACACGCCGCGTCCCATCGGCAGGAAGTTGCCCACCGCCACCACCGCCACGCTGCTGCCACGGTGCAGCACCTGGTACTCGTTCAGCTTGCCGTAGTCGGCGGCCACGGGATAGTCCGCCGCCATCACCGGCCCCACCGGCACACGGATGGCCACGGGGTGCTCGCGGTAGTCGATACTCCAGCGCAACATGGCTACGTACTCCTCACCGCTCGCGGGAGCCAGATACACCAGGTTGGGGATGTGGCTCAACAAAGGAATGTCGAAGTGGCACAGGTGGGTCACGTCGGTCATCGAGCTGAGGGAACCCCACACCACCAGCAGCGTGGCGGGACTGTTGTTGATGCACAAGTCCTGCGACAGCTGGTCGTAGGCCCGCTGGATAAACGAGCTGCACACGCCGAACACGGGTTTGCCCCCTGCCCGGGCAATGCCTGAGGCCAGGGCCACGGCATGTTCCTCGGCAATGCCCACGTCGATGAACTGGCTGCCCGCTTCGGCGCGGCGTTCCGGGGTCCACGCCCACACACCCGGCGTGCCGGCGGTGATGGCGCACAGGTCCCTTTCCTCCTTCATCCATTCCAGCAGTTTCTTGGCTGTCATTTCTTCGTAGGATTCTCCCGTCGGCGGACATCTCAGTTCTCCCGTGGCGATGTGGAAGGGAGCTGTCCAGTGCCACCGTTCCTTGTCGTTCTCGGCGCGTTCGTAACCCTTGCCCTTGAGCGTATGAATGTGAACCACCACGGGATGGTCCGTGTCCTTCACACGCTCAAAAGCCTCGATGAGGGCGGCGATGTCGTTGCCCTCCGCCACGTAGAGATAGTCCAGTCCCATGGCGCGGAACAGGTTATTCGCCGCTCGTCCGTCCGTACGGCGCAGCTCCTCCAGGTTACGGTACAGGCCGCCGTGGTTCTCGGCAATCGACATTTCGTTGTCGTTGACTACGATGATGAAGTTGCTGCCCAGCTCGGCAGCCCAGTCGAGCCCTTCGAGCGCCTCGCCGCCGCTCAGCGAACCGTCGCCTATCACGGCGATGACGTTGCCCCGCTCGCCGCGCAGGTCGCGCCCCTTGGCCAGTCCGCCGGCCAGGCTGACGGAGGTGGAGGTGTGGCCTATGACAAAATGGTCGTGTTCGCTCTCCTTCGGCTCCGTGTAGCCCGAAACATCGTCGTAATGTTCGGCACGCAGGAAGGCCTCAGCGCGACCCGTGAGCATTTTGTGCACATAGCTCTGGTGCGACACGTCGAACACGATTTTGTCCTCCGGCGAGCGGAACACGCTGTGCAGGGCGATGGTGGCTTCGACCATGCCCAGGTTAGGGCCGCAGTGGCCGCCGTGCAGGCTCAGCTTTTCGATGAGCAGGGTGCGGATTTCCACGGCCAGTTCTTTCTTTTCCTCCAGACTGAGGCGTTTCACGTCGTCCGGCGACTGGATTTGCTGGATATATTTCATAGCTATTTGGGTTGTTGTTTCTCCTCAAGTGGCGTATCACCGTCATCCCACGCCGCCGCGTTCCTGACGGTCCGCCGCGAGCCGTGCGGGATGACGGTGCAAAAATACAT
>SFPC01000012.1 GCA_004552195.1 Bacteroidales bacterium
GTTTTCAACAGACGTTTTCTCGCCAAGCCCAAGTGAGCAAGCTTTCTTGGGTCTTTTGGCTTAACGAAAACGTTCGTTTTCAACAGACGTTTTCTCGCCAAGCCCAAGTGAGCAAGCTTTCTTGGGTCTTTTGGCTTAACGAAAACGTTCACAATAATGCTCACTGAGTGGGCGATTACTGCGCTTCATTGCGACCTTATAGACTATAAACCATAAACTCTTCCACTTTAAACTGTCCAACTCTCTGCTTTCAACTCTCCTCTTTCACCCTCAACTTTAAATCCCCCACATGTTCCAAAAAATCTGCCGAAAAATTCTTTTTGACCTCATGGGTTGGAAAGAAGATGTTGACCAACCCACACCCGATAAGTGCATCATTTGCATCGCCCCACACACCAGCAACTGGGACTTCTTTATCGGTAAGACCTACTACACGGCGCTGGGCCGTACCTCCAACTTCCTCATGAAGAAGGAATGGTTCTTTTGGCCATTAGGCCCTATGTTTCGTCGCATGGGCGGCATTCCTGTGGAGCGGAGTCGCCACACGAGCCTCACCGACCAGCTGGCTAAACTCGCCTTGGAGTCCACACATTTCTCTTTAGCCGTTACTCCCGAAGGGACACGTTCACGAAACACTGAATGGAAACGTGGTTTCTACTATATCGCCCTCAAAGCCAAACTTCCCATTCTTCTCTACGGTATAGACTTTGCCACAAAGACCATTGTCTGCAAACGCACGCTCATACCCTCCGGCGACGTTGAAACCGATATGCGCATCATTGCCGACTACTTCAAGAATTTTAAAGGAAAGCATCCGGAAAATTTCGCTCTCCCCACCTTTTCATAACCACGTTGTTCGTATACGTTCTATTGGGAGATGATATAAAAACGCCCCATCCCTCATGCCATCCAACTCCCCTATTCGCCGTCGCGTTTCCATCCTTTCGCTCTGTCTGAAATGGATTTTGCCGTTCATTCTCCTCCTTATTGCCATCCTTTGTATATGGCAGAGCTACCATGCCCCCGTCACGAAGCCCGACGAAGCCATTGCCTTACCGCTGCTGCAAAATTTGAAAAAGCAATACCACATTACTTCCGGACACATCATCTTAGTGGATTTCAGTAAGCACAGTTGTGAAAACAGGCTCTACATCTATGCAGCCGAAACTATGCAAGTGGAATACAGCGGTGCCGTGTTGCATGGCAATGGACGTAACAGCACGGACCAAGTGCCTGAATTTAGCAATGAGATAGGTAGTAACTGTTCAAGTGTGGGCATGTACAAAGTCGCAGAACCCGGCAGGATGCGCATTGGTTACCCCTGTCTGCACATGGACGGCTTGGACTCCACCAACAGCAATGCTCGCATACGGGGCATACTCATTCATCCCAGCATCAGAGTTTCGTTGCTTCCTTGGGAAATGAAAGGCAGAAACTTCAAACTCTCCAATTCGAGCAACGGTTGCTTTGCCGTGAGTTTGCACACATACAACAAGATAAAGAATCTTCCACGACCCATTTATCTTTTTGCCACCAAGCTCTAAGAACTCTCCCCGCTGAAGAGCGCAGTCTCGACCTATATGTTCTGAGGCGGCTCAGTGGCCCAGTTCATCACCCATCTCCAACGCATTCTTCCTAATCAGCCGGAGCGTGGAGAGGTCATTGTCAAACACAGAATACCAGCCTTGTGGCTCATGCGGCGGATCGCACACATACTCGGCGCCCGGTTGCCACTCTTCTGCGATAGGTCGGCCCTTACCGCCCCATCCCCAAAAATTACAACCGGCCAGCGCACCACCGGTCCGACAGCTTTGCACCACCCGGCTGAACACGAAATCATAAAACGCATCGCGAGCCTGCGTATTGCTTCCCGGCTGCAAGAAATTGGCATCGCGCGGATAACCAAACTCCTCAATAACCCACGGCTTATCCAGTCGATAAGCCATACGGTCGTGTTGTTCCAAATAAGCTTCTGTTTCAGAATAAACCCGCGCCAGTCCGTCAAACAATGCACTCCTTGCCACCCATCCCCAGTTGACGGGCCACACATGCACCGTCAGATAATCCACTGAAGGGCAGGCATGTATCTGTCGACATAGGTTTTCATCCATCAAGCACCCCACTGTTCCTTCACTGCCCACCGAAACCAAATGATTGGGGTCAAGCTGCTTAATCATGGCCGCCGTTTCTCTCACCCATGCCACAAAGCTGTCGGCATTATCCTTAGCAAACGGCCGAGGCTCATTACATAGTTGCCACGCCATGATGGCAGGGTCATCGCGGTAGGGTATGCCCGTGAGCGAGTTGCTGCGTCCTACCACTTGTTTCACAAACTCCGCATAAAGTTTCCTTGCTGCTGCATCTCGAAAGAAGTCGGCTGCATAATCCACATAACGCTGATAACCTTCGCCCGCAGCATTGGGCGAATCGCCATGTCCCGTAGCGCGAAGGTAAAAACCAAATCCTCCGCTCCAATCCCACGAATTGGTGAGATAAATCACAGCCACCATACCGCGTTGTTTCATCTGCACCAAGAGATAGTCCAATCCGGCCATCAATGTGTCGTTCAGCACTCCGGGCACCGGCTGAAGACACGGCTCAACGGTACGTGCATGACAGCTGCCGCCATCAGCTCCCACCAAAATACGCAAGTTGTCCACTCCCAAAGCACGTAATGAATCCAACTCGGCACACAACCGTTCGCGATTACCGCCTTGTCCCTCACTTCCCAATATGGGAGCATACCACAAGTTGGTGCCTATAAAATAGTAGGATTGAGCACTTTTTCCTTTCAGAAAATGCGTACCGCGAACCCGCACAAAATCAGTAGCATGGCCCATTGCCACACAACAAAGGCAGCATGCCATCAGCCACCATCTAAACCTTTTAACCATCCTTGTCATAAACGTTTAAAAAGTCACTTTGCGCACCCGGTCCATTTCCCTTTTATCCTGTTTTTCTTTGAGCGTGGCGCGTTTGTCATAATCCTTCTTACCTCTGCAAAGCGCAATCACCACCTTGGCATATCCTTCGGGAGTGATGAACAGCTTTAGTGGAACTATTGAATAGCCCGGCGTACGGGTTTCCTGCTGCAAAGCCCTGATTTCCTTCCGGTTTAAGAGCAATTTGCGATCGCGTCTGGCAGCATGGTTGTTGTAAGAGCCCAACTCATAGGGCGCCACATACGAATTTTTCATCCACATTTCTCCGTCTTGCACAAAGCAAAAGGTATCTACCAAACTGGCTTTGCCTGCACGGATACTTTTGATTTCCGTACCCGACAGCACAATGCCTGCCGTGTATTGGTCCACAATGAAGAAATCGTGTTCAGCCCGTTTGTTCTTGATGTTAATCCGAGATGCCGGTATTATTTTTTTCTTTTCCATGTTTATCGTGATGTACAGAAAGTGTATGTCGTTGAGTTTGGATAACAGAATTTCCAAATGCAAAGATAGTGCAAGGCGAGAGAAGAATAAAAGCAAAACGACAGTTTTGATTTTTTCTTCCGAGCCGCAGCCTATCTTCGCGAAGCAAAGTAGTGCAAAGCCTATTTTATAAAAAGTATTAGGCCATGTCAAAGAATAAAGCCCACAATAACAGAACAATTGCTATATGACGACAACATTGACAACAACAGACAACTTTTATCTTGATTCCACAGCAGACAATAAAAAAAGGTTGTATAGGGGTGTTCTAACAACCAACATCCGGCTCGGCCTAATAAAAATATCCCCCTTTAGTTTCCTCCACTGTAACATTTATCATACCAACGTGTATTAAGATTGAAGGTTAAAAGTTCATGGTCGCTTCGCTCCCCGTTTAAAGTGAACTTATCAACTCTTCAACTATAAACTATCAACAATACACATCCCAAACACCACAGCATGAACCACAGGAACCCTCTCCGTCATTCCCGCGCCACGGAACAGCGCGGCAGCCTGCGCCCCGTTGCCCCCAGCCTCGCGAAGTTACTCCTCCTTCTGCTCCTCGTCTGTCCCACAACGATGGCAGAGAAGCCGGGCGGACACTTACGCCTTTCATCTGAGGAAAAACAAAGCGAGGACAGCGTGGCACTGTGGGGATGGCCCCGCGACGCCTTCACCATGCAGCCCGTCATCGACAGCACACGGGTGGAACTGCTCACCTTGGACAGCACGGTCATCGCCACCACCCGACCCTTCTGGGACAACTACCGGCCCAATTCCCACTTCATCATCCCCATCGGCTTCCGCTCGGGCGAATACATCGTGCGGCTCACCCATCCACTGTACCAGACAACAACCAAGCAGTTCAAGCTGAAAGTCAGGAAGAACGAAACGAGTTACAGCATCGGCGAAATCAAAATGCGCCGCAAAACCGTCAGCCGGACGAAGCAACTGGGCGAAGCCACCGTGACGGCCACCAAAATCAAGTTCTATACCAAGGGCGACACCCTCGTCTACAACGCCGATGCCTTCAACCTGGCCGAAGGCTCCATGCTCGATGCGCTTGTGGAACAGCTACCCGGCGTGGAACTGAAACGCGACGGGCGCATCCTGATGAACGGCAAACTGGTGGAGAGCGTGCTGCTCAACGGGAAGGACTTCTTCAAAGGTGACAACACGGTACTGCTGGACAACCTCCCGGCCTATACCGTGAAGCACATCAAGTTCTACGACAAAACCGGCGAACGCAGCGAGGCACTGGGAATGGATCTGAACGACAGCCGCTTTGTGATGGACGTGAACCTGAAGCGCGAATACCAAATCGGCTGGTTGGGCAACGCCGAAGTCGGCGCAGGCACGCACGACCGCCTGCTCGGCCGCCTCTTCGCCCTACGGTTCACGCCGCAGTCGCGGCTGACTTTTTACGCCAACGCCAACAACACGCACGAAAGCCGGAAGCCCGGCAGAAACGGCGAATGGTCGCCCAGCACCATCGGTAACGGCACCAGCACCACGGAGACCGGGGGATTTGACTACTTGGTGAACGACAAAAACCACCGTTACGAGATGGAGGGTAACCTGAATGTAATCCACACGGACAACGATGCCGTGACGAAGCAGCACCGCGAAACCTTCCAAAGCGGCGGCTCCGTATTCAGCCAATCGCGCCAGACCTCCGGGGCACAAAGCACGTCGGTCACCACCAACCACAACATCCGTCTGATGTTAGGCCCCGAGAATGACAAATATGCCACGCAACTCTATCTGAAGCCGGAATTTTCCTACCAAAAGTCCAAGAATGATGCGGACAGGCTGTCGGCTGAATTTTCCGCCAATCCTATCGGGCAAGGCGACCTGAAAAACCTCTTCAACGGCCCCAGTGCTGGCAGCGCACTGACGGGCATAGTGATAAACAAGGTACGCTCCCGTGGGCGCAGCCATTCAGAAAACCTGAGCGGAGGATTCAGCTCACAGCTTTTTTTCCATATGCCCTTCACGGGCCGGCGCATGGAACTCACCACCAAAATTCGCGCCGGCAGGCAAAGGGCACACAGCCTTGACCTCTACTCCCTGACCTATGCCGCCACGGGTAACGAAGACCGACGCAACCGCTACTATGACAACCCGTCGGACAACGTAGAGGCCAGCATCGGTATGTCATGGGGCTATCTGCTTTTTCGCAAAGGCTTCCACGCCATCACCTTGAGACCCTCCATCGGCTACGGCTATGCACATACCCAAAAGGATAACAATCTCTATCGGTTGGACTGGCTGGAAGAAATGGCCCATGCCGACTTCGGCGCACTGCCCTCCACACGCGAAGCATTGCTTTCCTCGCTCGACCGCCCGAACAGTTATCTCAGCACGCACAGCAGCCACACCGCCAGTGCCACGGCATCCTTCTCTTACAGCTACGACCAGCGCGAACGGCGCGACAACAACGAGGTGCGCACCGCACTCTGGCGGTTGAATTTCACGCCCGGCGTGGAGTGGAAAGCGGAAGAGCTGGATTTCAACGGACAGCAACGCGCCTGCCCTACCCGTTCGCAGCTGCTTCCGACCATGATGCTGCGGTTGGAACGCAACACGCAAGGCATGATGCACCAAATCTGGTTAGAGGGCAGCTACAGGCAGCAACAGCCTCCCCTCTTCTCCCTCCTCGGGCTGCGTTTCGACAACGACCCGCTCCACATTAGCGTAGGCAACACCCGCCTGCGCCGGACTGCGGTTTACGACGCAGAACTTTATTATTCCTCAGACCGATGGGGACAGGAACGGCAGCAGCGGCTTTCCGGAAAACTCAACGCCACATTCTACCGCAACGCTATCGCCACGGCCCAGCTGTACGATGCAGTGACAGGCGTGCGCACTTACCGCCCCCAGAACGTGAACGGCAATTACAGCCTCAACTTCAGCGGTAATTTCACCACGCCCATCGATGCCCGACGGCATTTTACGCTCAACCTCGGATTGGAAAACAATTTTTACCGCAACACGGACTTGCAAGCCACGGACGCACCTGTCCCGCAGCGCAGCACGGTACGCACCAACTACCTTTCCCTGCCACTGAGCTTGGAGTACAGCTACAAAAAAGTGAAGATGGGCACCAAATTCCGCATGGCGTGGCACAGTGCCCGAAGCCGCCGCGAGCATTTCCAGAACGTGAGCGGCGTGAACCTCGATGCGGGCATTTACGGCAATGTACGTCTGCCATGGAATTGGCAACTGGCCACTGACTTCAATTACTACGCGCACCATGGCTTTGCCCATGCCGTGATGAACACGGACCATTTCGTGTGGAACGCGCAGCTCTCCAAGAGCGTGCTCAAAGGCCGCCTCGTCCTGGCCCTTGTCGGTTACGACATCCTGGGCGACATCTCGAACCTCAGCTATACCGTCAACGCACAAGGCGTAACGGAAACTTGGCGGAACGTCATCCCTCGCTACGCCATGCTACGCGCCATTTTCAAACTGAACAAACAACCCAAGAAAAAGTACTGAAAACAAGATACCGCCCAAACAGGACGCACAAGTGCCGGACTTGTCGAAACAACTCCTTGAGTAGAAAAAACTACTCTAGGACTTGTAAAAACAAGTCCGGCTCTCGTGAGAACGATTCGGCGATGAGTCAAGGAGAACAAACGGATGGAGGCAGCAGAGCGATGAAATGCAAAAGTATCCAAACACCCCTATTCTTCCTTTCCTTCCTCTGATGCATTCACCATCGTACACGCGCTACTATATACGTATTTAAATCCCCCAAAAAAGTGTTCACCCCTTCACATGATGCGTCAAATCACCTGAAATCCAACGGTTTTCAGTGTGAAGGGTTGGGGCTTTCAAGCCTTCACACCGTCTCCCAAGCATTCACACGGGATTTTTGGCAAAGAGCTTGCAAATTAACATTGTTTACCATCTGTCAGACATAGAGATTGCAAACTGTAGGGACGTGGGGTAAGAACTTACCAGAGGCTTGCCCCTATGGGGTGATGGGATGATGATGTGAAGGTTTGAAACTCCAAATGTTCACACCATTCTCCGCTGATTATCATCCGTTTTAGCACATGTTGTGAAAGAGTGAACCATTTTTCAGGGAAATAAATTACGTATATATTATGCGTACACACGGGGGGATGATGATGATGCCAGACAGTTACCATGTTTTACCAAAAGGACAGTCGCATTTACCTACGCGTACACGGAAAATGAAACCGGGGTAATATGCCTGTCCTTCACCACCTCAGCATGACAGACTATAAATTGTAAATTGATTTAAATATAATGCTAAATTAAGATTTCCACCTATATTTGTAGTCTGAAGTTCCATAGATAAAAAGTCTGCTAATACTCATCTTATGAACACAGTATTTGAAACAACGTTGCTTGCCTTGGTGGCATGGCTGGCATCAACCGTTATGGTTGCCGATACCACTGAGCCGGAAATCGGAATCGTCAAGCGTACTGATTGCGGAGGATTCTGGCGTTATGACTTCAACTATGAAACAGTCGATGCCGACGGTAATGCTGTTTTACCCGAAACAGACCGTAGGCGGCGACAGAATAGGCGTACCAATTACCGAATACCCATTTGCAGCAGTTCCTCGCGCTTCTTGCTTTCCAGAAATTCGTAGATGCCGCATAGGTGCTCGCGAACACGACCGTGGCCGAACTCATAGACCTTCGTGACCAGACCGTCCAAGAAGTCACGGTCATGGCTCACGCATATCAGCGTACCGTCGAAGTTCATCAGCGCCTGCTTCAGCACGTCCTTGGTGCGCAGGTCCAAGTGGTTGGTGGGTTCGTCAAGAATCAGCAGGTTCACCGGTTCGAGCAACAGCTTCAACAGGGCCAGACGGGTGCGTTCGCCACCCGACAACACCTTTACCTTCTTCGTACTGGCTTCACCGCCAAACATGAACGCACCGAGCAGGTCGCGTATCTTGGTGCGCATGTCCCCCTTGGCCACATCATCGATGGTTTGGAACACCGTCAGTTCACCGTCTAACAGCGAAGCCTGATTTTGGGCAAAATAGCCTATCTGTACGTTATGGCCCAAGGTTAGTGTGCCCTCATGTTCCAACTCACCCATGATACACTTGACCAGCGTCGACTTGCCTTCGCCATTACGGCCCACAAAGGCCACCTTATTACCCCTTTCTATGGTCAATGAGGCATGACTGAAGACACGTTTGGAACCGAAAGCCTTACCCACATCTTCGAGCACGACCGGATACTGTCCGCTGCGAGGTGAAGGCGGAAACTTGAGGCGAAGGGAGGAAGTGTCCTCCTCGTCGACTTCAACCAGTTCGAGCTTTTCGAGCATCTTCACACGACTCTGCACCTGGAACGTCTTAGAATAAGTGCCCTTGAAGCGTTCGATAAAGTCCTTGGTCTCTTGAATCATCTTCTGCTGTTCCTCATACTGCTTCTGCTGCTGTTCGCGCCGCTCGGCACGCAGCTGCAGATACTGCGAATAGTTCACCTTATAGTCGTAGATACGGCCCATGGTCACCTCAATGGTGCGAGTGGTGATGTTGTCGACAAACTTGCGGTCGTGACTGATGACTACCACCGCCTTTCCGTTATTGATAAGAAAGTCTTCGAGCCAGCCTATCGACTCTATGTCGAGGTGGTTGGTAGGTTCGTCGAGCAGCAACACGTCGGGATTGGTGAGTAACATCTTGGCCAGCTCAACGCGCATGCGCCAGCCTCCAGAGAATTCACTGGTCTGACGACCGAAGTCACTACGCTCAAAGCCCAGACCCAGCAAGGTTTTCTCCACATCTTCTTCGAAGTGGGTCATGTCAATGGCATAAAACTTCTCGCTCAGCGTAGCCACCTCCTCAATCAGTGCCATATATTCCTCGCTCTCATAGTCGGTGCGATCGGCCAACTGACGGTTCAGTTCCTCAATGTGAGCCTCCATTTCATGCAGGTGGGCAAATGCCTGGCTTGCTTCTTCAAACACTGTGCGCCCGTCTTCCGTCATCAGATGTTGCGGCAAATAGGCTATCACAGTGTCCTTGGGTGCCGACACCGTGCCTCGGGTGGCACTTCGAACGCCGGCCAGGATTTTCAGCAATGTGCTTTTGCCCGCACCGTTCTTGCCCATCAGGGCAATGCGGTCTTTATCGTTGATTACAAAGGAAATGTCACTGAACAGGGTGGTGCCGCCAAATTCTACGGCAAGACCGTCTACTGAAACCATAGTGTTGTGTCTGTTTGAATGCATGAAACGAGATGCAAAGATAGTGCAAGGCGAGAGAAGAATAAAAGCAAAACGACAGTTTTGATTTAGATGGAATGCTGATTTGGCACTCGAAATGTAAAGTAACACAACAGGGAACGCAGCATATACTTGCCGATTTATTAAATAAAATCTAAAAAAATGGAGCAAAATGTTGATTTAAAGGAGAAAAAGAAGTAAAAAGCTTTTTCATTCTGAACCTATGGTGCATCTTTGCCACAGATAGTTTAAAAGCTAAAAGGTTTAGAAGTTGAATGGTTGTTGCTCGAACGGCTTGCCCAGCACATAAGATAAACTTTCAACTCTTCGACTTCACAGCTTCATTGGTTCACCTATTAACAGACTGCAATTATGAAAAGGTCTATCTTACTATTACTTCTATTGAGCACATCACTGTTGAAAATGATGGCCATGGACTACGAGGAAGCACGCCAAAGGGCATGGTTCCTGACAGACAAAATGGCATACGAACTGAACCTCACGCCGGAACAGTACGACAGAGCTTATGAAATCAACCTGGACTACCTCATGAGCATCCGCACGGCTTCCGACTGCTCGGGATACTATTGGGAATACCGAAATGCAGACCTGCGTTGCATCCTGTTCGACTGGCAGTACAACCTTTTCCGCACCATCGACTATTTTCTCCGCCCCATCCGTTGGGTGCGCGCCGGGTGGTACTACCCCGTCTGCGACCACTATCGCTACGGCTATTATTACTTCGACCGTCCTGCCATCTACGTGAGCTACGGTGGCCGTGGGTGGCGCCGGCGCTGCCATAACGACCCGAGTCCCTATCACGGTATGCACTTTGCCCGGACAGGCGGAATGCGCGACCATTACCACCACAATACGAGGCCGGGCAGTTTCCAACCGCCTTGGCAGGGGCAGCACGGAAGACCGGGCAGACCTGGAGGTGACCACCACAAACCGGACGGCAACCACCACCAGCCGGGCGGAGGCGTGAACAAGCCCGATGGCAACCGCCCCGGTAACGACGGCAACGTGAACCGACCCGGCAATGGCAGACCGGGAACGGGCGGAGGCGTGAACAAGCCCGGAAACAACCGCCCCGGTAACGAGGGCAGCGTGAACCGACCCGGCAATGGCAGACCGGGAACGGGCGGAGGCGTGAACAAGCCCGATGGCAACCGCCCCGGTAACGGCGGCAGCGTGAACCGACCCGGCAATGGCAGACCGGGAACGGGCGGAAATGTGAACAAACCCGGAAACAACCGCCCCGGCGGCGGCCAAAGTTCCGGCAGCACCCGGCCCGAAAACAACAAGCCAAACAAAGGCGGTACAGCCTCTCCCGGACGCACGGGACGGTCAGACAGGTATATGTCGTCGGGCAGCGTATCACAGGGTCGCAGCGGAACATCGCGTTCCGGACAAAAAGTCCAGCCCTCCCGTTCCGGTTCACGCTCCGGCAGTACCGTTTCCAGACCCTCCCGGACCTTCTGAACAGTTCATTCATTCCCTCAAAAGGGCGCAAGCTGCAAACAATCTGTGGGTTGCGCCCTTCTTTCATGTCCGCCAATATCCAAGGAAATTGCATTACCAAGGAAATACTGATGAGTCGTGCAGCCTCTGAGCAATACAAGGCAAACGAAACGGCGGTAATTCAATCCTCAACCCCAGAAATTTTTACGAATATTATCAAATGGAGTTGGCAAAGTGCGGAAGAAAATCCCACAAAGAAAGAATTATTAACCTTCCGGTTTCTTATTCACTGATAAAGTCCTACATTTGCACTCACAAAAGGATTCGAGCATAATGAAACTGATTTTAATGACAACTCCGTACTTCTTTGTGGAGGAACACCAGATATTAAATGCCCTCTTCGATGAAGGTCTTGAAATACTGCACTTGCGAAAGCCCGAAACCGAACCTGTCTTTTCAGAGCGTTTGCTTACGCTGATACCGGAAGCATACCGTAAGCGGATTGTCGTCCATGACCATTTTTATCTTAAATCAGAATATGGCCTCAAGGGTATCCATCTGAACCACCGCAACCCGGAACTGCCACCGAAATATAAGGGACACATTTCCTGCTCTTGCCATACGGCGGACGAAGTGAAGTCGCATAAAAAGGCTTGCGACTATCTATTCCTTTCTCCTATCTTCAACAGCATTTCCAAGACGGACTATCCGGCTCATTTCACTCAGACGGCACTGCGCGAATTGGCTTCTACAAAGGTGATTGACAAGAAGGTGATGGCTCTGGGCGGGGTGACGCTGGACAATCTGCCTCGCATCAAGGAGCTGGGCTTCGGAGGGGCAGTTATCTTGGGGGATATATGGAACCGGTTCAGCATTCACTCCACAGAGGATTTCAAAGATCTTATTCAACACTTTAGACGCTTGCGCCGAGCTACGGAATAAACCGCGCCACGCATAAGTAAAGCCGCATTGACACTCTCACACAAACAAACCCATACACAGCCAAAACAATGAACAACAAGAACTTCATGATTTTTTCCGGCACGTCCTCCCGCTACCTTGCCGAAAAGATTTGTCAGGAACTGGGTTGCCCCCTCGGCAATCTGACCGTAACCCGCTTCGCCGATGGCGAGTTTGAGGTATGCTACGAAGAGAGCATCCGTGGCCGCGATGTGTTCCTCGTTCAGAGCACCTTCCCTAACTCTGACAACCTCATGGAACTCCTTCTGATGATTGACGCTGCCAAACGTGCCTCCGCCCGCAGCATCTGTGCCGTTGTGCCTTACTTCGGCTGGGCTCGTCAGGACCGTAAGAGCAAGCCGCGCGTAAGCATCGGCGCGAAGCTCGTGGCCGACTTGCTGAGTGTGGCAGGCATCGACCGTTTGATGACAATGGACCTGCACGCCGATCAGGAACAAGGCTTCTTCGATGTACCCGTTGACCACTTGTACGCTTCTACCGTCATGCTGCCTTACATCAAGAGCCTGAACCTGCCCAACCTCTGCATAGCCACTCCCGACGTGGGCGGCTCGAAGCGTGCGGCTTCCTATGCCAAATACTTAGACTGCCCCATGGTGCTCTGCAACAAGAGCCGCAAGAAAGCCAACGAGGTGGCTGATATGCAGATTATCGGCGACGTGAAGGGTATGGACGTGGTTTTGGTGGACGATATCGTTGACACCGCCGGAACCATCACCAAGGCTGCCGACCTCATCATGAGCAACGGTGCACACAGCGTGCGCGCCATCGCCAGCCACTGTATCATGTCAGGCCCAGCCGATGAACGTGTGGAGAAATCGGCACTGCAAGAGATGGTGTTTACCGACAGCATCCCCTATCGCGGCCACTGCGACAAGGTGAAGGAATTGAGCGTAAGCGGTATGCTGGCCGAAACCATCCGCCGTGTGATGGACAACGAAAGCATTTCCTCACAATATCTTATCTGATAAAAAGATTATCAGGTTATAAGCAACAAGGTGATGAGGTTATAAAGTAACTCATAGAGCGGAAGATTTTTGGAGCCGTTCTAACAGTTACTTTATAACCTCATCACCTTATTGCATATAACCAGTTATTATTCCTCCGGCAACTGCCTGTCGTGCCACATTTCCCATGCCGCTTCTGCCTGAAGGTGGAGCATTTCCAGACCGTTCTTCACCGTTGCGCCCTGCGCTGCCCCACGTTTCATGAAAAGCGTTTCAAGGGGATTGTACACCAAGTCGTAGAGCAGATGGCGAGAAGTGAGCAGATGGTAGGGCACGTCGGGACATTTGTCCACGTGCGGAAACATGCCCACAGGCGAACAGTTAACTAACACGAGGTGTTCCGCCAAACAATCGGGTGTCAAATCATTATAGGTGATACGTTCGGGAGCTGACGTACGGCTCACATACAGCGTTGGCAACCCCAAGCGATGAAGGGCGTAGACCACCGCCTTCGAGGCACCTCCCGTTCCCAGCACCAAAGCCCGGCGGTGCAGGTTGCTGTCCAGCAGCGGCTGGAGCGAACGGCTGAAACCTATCCAATCGGAATTGTCGCCGTGCCAACGCACGTTTCCCGTAGCATCTCGACGCACGCACACCACATTGACGGCTCCCATTTCACGAGCCTCGGGACTCAACGTGTCCAAATAGGGGATTATCTGCTGCTTATAGGGAATGGTGACGTTAAACCCACAGAGATTGTCCACGCTACGCAAATGGCTGACAGCCGATGCTACATCGAGAAACTCAAAATTCACATATTCGGCATCAACACCCTGTTTCTCGAATTTTTCCGCGAAATATCCTGCCGAAAAACTGTGTCCCAGCGGGTAACCCAAAAGTCCGTATGTCTGCATGACTTGAACAATTTATTTATATAAAAGATTATGAGGTTATGGTCGCTTCGCTCCCAGGTTACGAGGTTATAAGGTTACTGCGCAACCCGGTTATCAAGTTATAAGGTTATGAGGTTATAAGATTACTATTTAAGAGGATAGTATTGAAGCGTTACAGCAGTAACTTTATAACCTCATAACCTAATCCCTCATAATCTATGAAGATAACCTCATAACCTAAAAACACATAACCTCAGCAGTAACTGCTGTAACTCGGTTATCTCCCCTACTCCTCCGAGAAGTCCTTGATAACCTGACGGTATGCGGCCAAGAGGCGGGTACGAGAAACGAAGCCCACATACTTATCATCCGGCGAGAGCACAGGCAGTGTGCCGGCTTCGCAACGGGCAAACTTCTCCATAATGGTCTGCATACTGTCGTCGGTGCGGAGCGTCACCTGCGGCTGCTGCATCAGCTGCTCGGCACGGTACATCCGGTACAGTTCGCTACGGAAGATGATTTTTCGGATGCTGTTCACATTGATTACCCCCAACAGACTGCCTTCCAGACCGACCACGGCAAAGTGGAGCGATTTGCTCGTACTGATGGCCTGCACAATCTGGCCAAGGTACATATCGGGCCGCAGTTTGGGGCGTTCCTTGTCGATGATGGCATCGAGCGACATCAAGGTGAGCACGGACTGGTCCTTGTGGTGGGTGAGTAACTCACCCTTGCGAGCCAAACGCATGGCGTAGATGCTGTGGCGTTCAAAGGCATGGATGGTGAGGTACGAAGCCACGGAAACTATCATAAGGGGGAGGAAAAGGTCGTAGCCGCCCGTCAGTTCGGCAATGAGGAACACGCCGGTGAGCGGAGCATGGAACACGCCGCTCATCACGCCTGCCATACCCAACAGGGCGTAGTTCGTTTCCGGAACAGCCACATCAAACACACCGTAGGCGTTCCACAAACGCGAGAAGACAAAGCCGCCGATGCACCCGAGGAACAGACTGGGCGCGAACGTTCCGCCACAACCGCCACCGCCATTGGTGGCCGTGGTGGCAAACACCTTGAAGAGGATAATCAGACAGAGATAGACTATCAACCAATCGGCATGACCGTAGAAGAGCGAGTTATTCAGCACGGCCTCGGCACCGCCACCACCGGAAAGGAGCATGGAGATGGTGTTGTAACCTTCGCCGTAAAGCGGCGGAAAACAATAAATCAGCACGGCCAGCACGGCTCCGCCCAAGGCCAACTTGGCATACATATTGCCCAATTTGCCGAACACCTGTTCAAAGGAGTTCATCACCCGGGTGAAATAGAGGGAAATGAAACCGCAAAAGATGCCCAGCAGTACAGCTGTGGGGACACGCTCCACGGTGAAGGGGTCGTTGAGCACAAAGTTGAACATGGGTTGCGTGCCTGTCCAGGCGTAGGTGATGCAGGTGGCGGTCAGGCAACTTACCAACAGGGGGAGCAGGGAAGCCATGGTCAAATCGACCATCAGCACTTCGAGCGTAAACATCAGTCCGGCAATCGGGGCTTTGAAAATACCGGCCACAGCACCTGACGCGCCGCACCCAATGAGCAGAATCATCGTTTTATGGTCCAGCTTGAACATCTGCCCTAAATGGCTGCCAATGGCTGACCCCGTGAGCACAATGGGTGACTCGGCTCCCACAGAACCGCCGAAACCGATGGTGAGGGCGGAGGCTATGACGCTGGACCAACGATTGTGGCTCCGAATGTTGCCCTGCTTGCGCGAAAGGGCGTAGAGTATCTTCGTTACACCATGCCCAATGTCATCGCGCACGACGTACTTGATGAACAGTGCCGTTAGGAAGATGCCAACAACTGGATAGACCAGAAAGAGCCAGTTGGCACGGGTCACATCAAACTGCGATGTGAGCAAATGTTCAATCTCGTGGATAAGGAGCTTCAGTACCTGTGCGGCCAGAGCTGAACCTATGCCCACGAGCAATGCCAGAATAAGCAGGAATTGCTTGGCGCTGAGATGCTTTCGCGTCCAAACGGAAATGCTGAGGACAATGCGGTCCTGCAAACTTGTATGTCGGTTGTTATCACTCATCGAGAGATAAGTTAGAATTTATAAGTCGCCCATACCGGCGAAACCCATTATAAATTGTAAATTATAAATTCAAAAACACCTATCGTATGACCTTTACTTCACCGCCTACGCCCAGTTTGATGATGTGCGAAGGAGAGGGACAGACTGTTTCCTGCCGGCGCGAGGTGCAAACGTAATCCACGGCTGCCACGATTTCCGGTGCAATGTCTGCAAAGCATCGAGGCGAAGGCTGGCCGCTGAGGTTGGCCGAGGTGGAAACGATGGGACGCTTGAAACGCAAGCACAGGTAGTTGCTGAAGGTTTCGTGCGTCACACGGATGCCCACGCTCCCGTCCTCAGCCAGCAGGTTGGGAGCCAGGTTGCGTGCGCCGTCGTAGATAATGGTCAAAGGGCTGTCCGCCACCTCCATCAAGTCCCACGCCACGTCGGGCATCTCCCTCACGTAAGCCTGAACCTTCGCCTCCGAATCCACCAGCGTAATCAGTGCCTTGGCATCTTCGCGTTGCTTGATTTCAAACACGCGCTTCACGGCTTCCGCATTGGTGGCGTCGCACCCTATACCCCAAATGGTGTCGGTGGGATAGAGTATGATGCCGCCCCGGTTCAGCACCTCCACCGCCTGGCGGATGTCATCGCGGTATTCGCTCAAATCCCCTCCGTCCTTACACTTTTGCTGTTTCATAGCTCTCGGTCATTGTTTTCAGAAGCGGCGAAGATATACATTTATCTTTAGTTCAAAAGACAACAATCCAACAATTTTTCACAACCCGCCGGATTTCACAGTGTTTCGGCACACACACTCTTGTCAAAAAAAAGCAGGCAAAAGCGACATGAATATGCCGGCTCTTACCTGCTTGTAAATATCGGGATAAACCGAAAACTATGTTGTTAGAGAGTTCAACTAGCTCATGGCCTCATCGGCCACAGTGGCAATCAATGCTTTTTGCCCTTTGGTTTTACCACCTTTTCCTGATGGGGTTGTGCATACCAGTTCCAGAACTCCTTATTATCAAAATTCACAGCCCAGTCGCCCAAAAGGGGATATACCGCATGGACACGCTGCCTTTCCTGCGGCAACGACCAACTGCCAGCTATACAGAGCAACTGCGGAATGTTTTTCTTGCTTCCCAGCAGAAACCAATGCCTTTTTTACCTATAAGTTCACGCGTTTATTAAATTCCGAAACTTAAATCATAAACTTATAACTCCTTCACTTTCAACTTAAGATCCACTATTTTCGCATAAAGATAAGCGGCGGCTCAACAGAGAAAAAGGAAAATCCTGCGGCTATTGCATTTTTGAAGAACTCGCCTTGCACTACTCTGCTTCGCGAAGATAGGCGGCGGCTCGGCAGAAAAATCAAAACTGTCGTTTTGCTTTTATTCTTCTCTCGCCTTGCACTACTCTGCTTCGCGAAGATATGTTGCGGCTCGGAAGAAAAAATCAAAACTGTCGTTTTGCTTTTATTCTTCTCTCGCCTTGCACTATCTTTGCACCCTATATGACTTACAAACAAGAAACCATAAAGCCGTACAGCGAAGAAGGAAGCAAGGGCGAACAGGTGGAAAAGATGTTTGACAGCATCGCACACTCCTACGACTTGCTGAACCATACGCTCTCGTTAGGCATTGACAAACATTGGCGCAAGGCGGCAATCGATGCGTTGCGACCGCATCAACCTCAGCAGATTTTGGACGTGGCCACAGGAACAGGCGACTTTGCCATCCTGGCGGCCAAAGAACTCCAACCGCAGGCTCTGCTCGGTGTGGACCTGTCGGAAGGGATGATGGACGTGGGACGGAAAAAGGTGAAAGCCGCCGGATTGGACTCCATCGTGCATTTCCAAAAGGAGGACTGCCTGCATCTGTCGCTACCGTCCGACTCGTTCGATGCGGTCATGGTGGCCTACGGCATCCGGAACTTTGAGGATCTGGACAAGGGGCTGAAAGAGATGCTGCGCGTGATGCGTCCGGGGGGCCGGCTGGTAATCATCGAACTGACCGCGCCCGTCAGATTTCCCATGAAGCAACTGTTCTGGCTCTATTCGCACGTGCTGATGCCTACCATCGGCAAAATCATTTCGCGCGACAAACAAGCCTATGCTTACTTGCCAGCCACCATGGAAGCCTTTCCGCAAGGCGAGGTGATGCAGGGCATCCTACAGAAGGCCGGGTTCCGGAATGTGGAGTTCAAACGCTTCACTTTCGGACTGAGCACGCTGTATCTGGCGGAGAAATAATCTCATGAATAAACACTTTAACTGACATCAATTTTATGACTAAAAACGAACTGAAAATAGTTTACATGGGAACGCCCGACTTTGCCGTTGAACCGCTCCGCAAACTGGTGGAAGGCGGCTACAACGTGGTGGGGGTCATCACCATACCCGACAAACCGATTGGCCGGCACCAAACGGAGCTCTCGGCCTCGCCCGTGAAACAATATGCCGTGCAGCAGGGATTGCGCGTGTTGCAACCAGCCAAGCTGAAAGATCCTGACTTTATAGAGGAACTGCGCAGCCTCGAAGCGGACCTGCAGATTGTGGTGGCCTTCCGTATGTTGCCCGAAGTGGTGTGGGCCATGCCGCGATTGGGCACATTCAACCTGCACGCCGCCTTGCTACCGCAGTACCGAGGCGCAGCGCCCATCAACTGGGCCATCATCAACGGCGACACCGAAACGGGCATCACTACCTTTTTCCTGGACCACGAAATCGACACGGGACAGGTGATACAACGGGTGCCGGTGCCCATTCTCGACACGGACAACGTGGAGGACGTTCACGACAAACTGATGTATCTGGGGAGCGACCTGGTGATTGAAACGGTGGACAATATCCTGGCCGGCGAAGTACATCCTATTCCGCAGTCGGAACTGATGACGGACGAGCCGCTGCGACCCGCTCCGAAAATATTCAAGGAAACGTGCCGCATTGACTGGACACTCGGTGTGAAACGCACTTACGACTTCGTCCGGGGATTATCGCCCTACCCTGCCGCCTGGACGGAACTGACGGTGGGCGGCAAAACTTCCGTGCTGAAAGTGTACAAAACAACGAAGGAGTTTGCCCAAGCATCCGAACCGACGGGCACGGTGCTGACGGACGGCAAGTCATTTATGAAGGTGGCCATGAGCGATGGCTATCTCCGCTTGGAAACAATACAGCTGGCCGGAAAGAAACGGATGGAGATTAAGGACTTCCTAAGAGGGTTTCACGCACAGGGCGAAATCAAGGTTAACTGAACGGGAATAGTCATATAAGGTTATAAGGTTATGAGGTTATAATGTTACTCTGGCGTATTCCTGCCCTTCAGACAGTTACTTTATAACCTTATAACCTAATCCCTCATAACCTATGAAGATAACCTTATTCAATGCAACTTGACGAACACCAGGCTGTCAAGTTGGGAACAAAGGGTCAAGCGCGAGGAGTTGAGCAAAGCGATGCGGAAGTCGGAAGCGCTGCCGCGTATGCCCACCACTTCCAACAAAGTGGTAGAAGGGTCGGTAATCAACTCGTCGCGGTCACGGAAGTGTACATAAGTCTGCGTAACGGACAGGCGGTCGCCATCGTGTACGAAACGGGCCACGGTTTCCCCGGTTTGTCCGTTGTGAGCCAATGAGCCGGACGTGATGCTGAGCAGCTGAAGTTGGAAGCTCCAATAGATTTTGATGTCAGCCGACCCTTCTGCCAAACGGGAGTATGTCCCGTCCGTGGCCGCTTCCTTGACGAACCTTTGCTTCAACAGCCATTTGCCGTCCAAATCGCCGTTGGCAGGCGTTTTGTCGCAAGAGGCCAGCAACACACTGATTATAGAGAGGAAAAGAAACAAGCGTTTCATGATTTCAAGGGGTTTAAGGGTACTTAGAGATGCAGTATGTTCAGTATGCTCACTCCGCTTCGTCGAAATCCTCCGCACGAGCACGGGAGCGGAGCGGGAGGAAACCGGTTTTGGAAATGGTGAATTGGAATCCGGTATTGTTGCCCAAAAGGTTACCCCGGTCAATGGCAAAAGCCACCTTGGCCTGCCATCCTGCGGTAACCCACTTGCCGATGCTCCTGGGGGCAAAATGAAGCTCGGCCATGAAGCTGTCAGAGGTGCGCGCCTTATCGAAAGGAGCAGCGTATGTACCCAAATTGCGCTCGTGGCTGTAAAGCAAACGGTAGCCTAAGGACATCAGCGGATTGCCGCTCACGCCAATGTGGTGGGCGCGGAAACGGTTGCCAGTGAAATTGAACGAACCGTTGCGGTTGTACAGGGGTGAAACATACAAGGCGTTGCCCATGGCCTGCCCCCAGTGCTGCCAACCGGCATAGAGGTTGTGGTTATAGTAGTTGTCAACACCACTGATTTGGTCGGGGACGGCAGCCGTTTGGTCATGGTACACCGGACCGCTCTGGTAGGTGGTGGTGAGGTATTCGTAAGTGACTTCAGACACCCACCGGTTGCTGGGAAGGCTGAGGTCAAAGCCCCATAAGCCGTCGAGCCAGCCGTATTCAAAGAACATCTGGGAATGGTCCTCAAAGAAGTGGTCGTAGTACACGCCCACGCCCCAACCTTTGCCATGATAATTCAAGCGGAAGAGCCAGCTGCCAAGGGTGTTGCCCGTGGCGTTGGCATAGCCTTCGCTGTCGGTGCTGTCGCCTCCCACGCCAAAGGTGGCATCCACAAAGTCCTTGAGACCGGTGCCCATGTGGATGGGTTCTGAAGAAACGCCGTCCCAAGTCAGGGCATTGTAAATGGTGCCGCCGAACATACAGGCCATTTCCAGGCCACCCTCGAAGGTGAGGGGGAATTTTTCCGCATTGCCCAATCGCAGATAACCGGCCTTGGAATGATAGAGTGCCTTGCGGGCATACCTTTCGCCGGGAGCCACGTAGTCACGCTGGAAACGGCCATCGGTCAGCATACCGTAACTGATGTGTCCGCGAATGGCGGCCCAATTCCCCTTACCGGTAATGTTCCAATATTCGGGCAAGCCGATGCGCACTTCGGGCACGGGACGGGCATTGATGCCGAGTGTCTGCGAGCCACTGCTCAGGGAGTTGTTGCGGAAAGCCATAGGATGCTCCTTGGCTCCGACGGTGAGGCGCAGCAACCTATAGTCAACATCGGCATAACACTGCTGCACCACGGCCTTACTGGTATAGTTATAAGGAATGACCACATCAAGGCCATAGCCGATTTTCCATTTTGGCTCTACCGGTGACCAACCGGGAGAACTGAACAGGCTGGCGCGGAGATAACCGTTTTGGGCATCGATGGACGAGAGGCCGTAACGGTTGGCGGTGAGCCAAAGCGGGGTCTGTCCATCAGCGGTGCTGACCTGCCCTTCGACCTTATAGAGCATATTGTCGGTGGCCCTGTCAAGCGCACTCTCCTGTGCCTGAAGCGTGAGGGAGGAGAGGAAGACAAGGGCAAGAAATGCGATAAGAGAATGTTTCATATCAACCGAATGTTTTGAAACAGAAAGAGGATTGCGGGTTACTTTTTATCCAGCTCCTGACTGATGAGCCGTGCCAAAGCCGCGTAATGAGGATTGGAGGATGCCTTGCACTTTCCTTCCAACCGACGGAGTTGTTGATAAACAATGGGCCAAGGCTCACGGTCTTGCTCTGTCTGATAATAGTCGAGCAGGTTGCGAACCACCTTGCGCTGCAATGCCTGACGATAGGAGGTGAGATCGGAACGGAAATCGAAGAGCTCATCCAAGAATGCGGGGAGGTATTCTGTAACCGGATAAGTGGGGGTGAGGCGGTTGAGCAACATGGGAGAGGTCAGCGTGGAGATAAAACCCACTCCCAAGGGATTGATGATGGACTGCACATTGGGCGTGAGGCGGTTGAGATAGGGCTGATCGACCAACCAACGAGGCTCTTCCACCACGTGGCGGCAGACGAACCGGAAGGCATCGAGCTGCTTTTCGCGGGGCTCATCGTAATAGACTTCGCCGGGCTGGTCCACAGTTTTATAGTCGCAATAGACACCGCCCAGGTTGCCGATAACATGATAGACATAGCGGCGGAACTGGTTGAGCACCTGATTGTACATGGTGGAGAGGTTGCGATGATAGATGTCATTGCTCTCATAGGTCCACTCGGGTAAACGCTTCAACATACGTTGCAGGTTCTTGATGCCGTACTCTCCGGCTTTGACTGCATCATCGCCCAAGTCCTCCGTCTGGCAACGGGCATCATTCGTACGGTTGGTTTCGCCATCGCCGAACCACAACCGGGGATTTCCCTCCAAACGCGCCGTGGTGAGCTTTTCCAGTTCCCAATGGTCGCTGACGTCGTCGTAGGCATCGAGCATGGGACGGTAGCCCCACTCGATGGCCCACTCGTCGTAGTCGTTGATGCGGGGGAAGATGCCGGCACGGCCTATGCTGTCTTCCGGCTGTGCCACATAGTTGAAGCGCGCATAGTCCATGATGCTGGGGGTGTGGCCGTATTTCTCGACAAACGTGCGGGAACGGAGGCTGTCGACGGGCACGGTGCTGGACGCGCCGAAGTTGTGACGCAGGCCGAGAGTGTGACCCACTTCATGGGATGAGACGAAGCGGATGAGTTCGCCCATCAGTTCGGTGTCATAATTCATCTTCTGGGCGGCCTCATCAATGTTGCCGGCTTGTATCATGTACCAGTCGTGAACGAGTTTCATCACGTTATGATACCAGCAAATATGGCTTTCAATGATTTCGCCGGTGCGGGGGTCGTGTACCTGGGGGCCGTAGGCATTTTCAATGGGCGAGGCCAAGTAGCGGATGCAGGAGTAGCGTGCATCTTCCATCGACATGGTGCTGTCGTTCTCCGGCCATTCCTTACCCATGATGGCATTCTTGAAACCGGCTTTCTCGAAAGCTTGTTGCCAATCGTTGACTCCCTGGATGAGATAGGGGCGCCACTGTTTAGGGGTGGCTGGATCAATGTAATAAACAATGGGCTTCTTCGGTTCTACCAGCTCGCCGCGCCGCATCTTTTCCATATCGGCACTGTCTTTCGGCTCCAAACGCCAACGGGTGATGAAACGCTTGGGCTCGACGCGCTGCTGAAAGTCGGAGAAGAGGGTGAAGTCGTCCGTGAAGTAGCCCACGCGGGGGTCGAACAGGCGGCGCATCATGGGCACCTTGGGCAAAAGGACGAAGGAGATGTTCAGGCCCAACGTAACCCGCCCCGTGAGGGCAGAGGCGTAATTGTTGCGGCTATTTGACATCCAAGTCTTGACAGTACGAACCTCTGTGTTGAGCGGGAAAGTCTTGATGCTTTCGATATAAGAAAGGTTGCCAAGCATGGAAGTCAAGCCGAAACTTTGCTTTGTATAATTGTTTAAGCCCAAAGCAGGATTGTCATCCATAAAGAAAGGACCTACGGAAATTTTACTGGCGTTTTTCATCTTTCCCTCAGGAACAAAGGAACCGATGATGGGGTCTTCGTTGCTGATGACGATGGCACGGTTGATGGCATCAGCTGTGTCGGCTGTATTGACCAAAAGACGCGAACGGAGCAGAAGACGGCCATCGGGCGACTTCTGGAAGTAAACGGTCTGCTGGTTGGCCAATTCACCACCGTACTTGCCGGTATTGGCCGGAGTGGAGGTGTAACGAACTGTAACAAGCATTTCGCGCTCCAACAAACTGTCGGGCACAATGAAATACCATTTGGTTTCATTGCCGGAACCGCTTTTCACCACCTTGAACAGTCCGTTCTGGGTAGTGGACTTCTCCGCCGGTGGCGGCGTGTTAGTGTTTTTCTTCTTGCGTGCTTCGGACGGAAGTGCCACAAGGAAAGGCAATAAGAGGATGAGGGAAAGTAGTTTGTTCATAGTTGACAAGGAAAATGAGTCGGTTTTCATGAGATGGTTGCCATAAAGGAGGCATAGCCTTGCTCCAGACGGCTCAGCTCATAAGGGGCGAGCTGAAGGGAAAAATGGCCGGGCAGGTCCTTCAAGTCGAAATACAGCCGCAGGACACTGGCCATCTTAAAGGAAAGTGGGTCGCCTTTGCGGATGAGCATCACGGCGTAGTGGCGCAACAGGGCGTGGTCGGCCTCAGCGGTGCGGAGCAGACCGAAGAGCACATAATAGGCCACCGGCGTGCCGGCTTTCAGTAATTGGGGAGCGGCGAGTTCTAAGCGGTTGTCGGCCAAGAGGCGCACCAACAGCTCCGCCTGTGCGGCATCCACCGGCATGGCGAGAAAAGCATCCAGTGTCTTGCGGATGTCAATGGCGGTGGCTTCCTTGGCAAACTGCCCCAACACTTCTTCGTCCAACACTAACCGACCGGAACGGAAAAGGTGGCCGGCGGCTTTCAGGAAGGTGCCTAAATAGGCTTTGGAATGGCGCGGCACAATTTCCCCAAAAAAATGCCAGAACACGGATGAAGAACACCGCACCAGCAAATCCTCGGCCAACAAGTAGCCGGCCGTGCGGAACTCCGCCACCGTGAGCGACTGCAACCGGACAAATAGTCCGGAAGGGTCGTCGGCCACGATGTAAGGCAGCAGTTTCTGGCTCAAAGCGGGGTTATGGCGGTGAAGAGGCATGGGAAAAATGGATTACCTAATTAGAAAAGGACAAGGGCCTCAGGCTTCGCGCTTTTCCAAAAGCACCACGTTCTCCACATGGTGGGTTTGGGGGAACATATCCACGGGTTGCACGGCCACAACCCGATACTGGGTGTCGAGCAAGGCGAGGTCGCGAGCCTGTGTGGCGGGATTGCAACTGACATAAACGATGCGGCGGGGCGAAGCAAAGAGAATGGTGTTGACCACGTCGGTGTGCATTCCGGCACGGGGAGGGTCGGTGATAATCACATCGGGCCGGCCGTGATGGTCAATGAAGTCGCGATTGAGAATGTCTTTCATATCTCCGGCATAAAATAGGGTGTTGTCCAAGCCGTTGATGCGTGCATTTTCCTTGGCATCCTCAATGGCTTCGGGCACGTATTCTATACCTATAACCTGCTTTGCCTGATGCGCCACGAAGTTGGCGATAGTGCCGGTGCCGGTGTAAAGGTCATAGACCAATTCGCTGCCGGTAAGTCCGGCAAAGTGGCGGGCCACTTTATAGAGTTCATAGGCTTGCTCGGTGTTGGTCTGATAGAAACTCTTGGGGCCTACCTTAAATCGGAGGTTCTCCATGATTTCATAGATAAAGTCGGTGCCGGCATAGGTGTGTACTTCCAAATCGCCTATCGTGTCGTTGCATTTGAGGTTATTCACCCACAACAGAGAGGTAACTTCGGGAAAAGTTTCATGGATATGAGCCAACAAATCCCGGGCTTGTTTCTCTTCCTCCGCCGAACGGATGCAGAACTGCAGCAGCAACATCACCTCACCCGTGGCCGAAGTGCGCACCATCATGTTGCGGAGCAGACCGGTCTGGGCACGGAGGTCGAAAAAGGTTAACTGATGGGACAAAGCATAACTGCGTATGCCGTTGCGCAAACGGTTGTTGATGTCGTCCATCAAGTAGCAGGTGTCAATGTCGAGTATTTTGTCGAAAGCACCGGGAATGTGGAAGCCCACCGCGTCCATCACCTCAAACTTGGTGCCTGAGGCCACTTCTTCAAAAGTGAGCCATTTCTTATTGGAGAAGCCGAACTCCAACTTGTTGCGGTAACATTGGGTGTGGCGGCTGCCGAGGATGAGACTGACCTCTGGCAGTTCTATCTTGCCGATGCGCGTCAGGTTGTCCACCACTTGCTGCTGCTTGTAGCGGAGTTGTTCTTCATAAGGCAGGCATTGCCATTTGCAACCGCCACACACGCCGAAGTGTTGGCAGAACGGCGTGGCGCGCTGCTCGGAATAGTGATGAAACTTGACGACTTCCGCCTCAGCATAGCTGTGCTTCTTGCGCCGAACTTGCAGGTCCACCACGTCGCCGGGCACAGCATAAGGCACAAACACGACGAGGTTGTCGACCTTGGCGATAGCTTTACCTTCGGCGGCCACACCGGTGATGGTGATATTCTCTAAAAGGGGGAGAGGCTTTTTCTTACGAGCCATATGTTTCGATTATTCTGATATGTTTTGGGATTTGAGAAAGCGCAGCAGCAGGCGGGGCATGGCATAACGCTCCAACTCTTCTGGCTGCACAACGATAAAACCGGGAGGGAGAGGCAGGGGATGGGAATAAGTAACCCAATAACAATCTGCCCAAATGACTCGATGGGTCAACACGTGCTTACACTGCCGGGCCAACTGTTTCCAAGTGCCACCCTCCGGCAAATGGTTTAGAATGAAGGGATGCGACTGCACTTCCTGCCATGTGGCGGCATGGTCGAATTCCAACAAAGGCCATTCATACAGTCCTTGCCAAATATCACCGGCTCCGCGCCTGTGCAGCCAAATACCCTCCGAAGTACTTACTCCTATATATATATAGTAACGCTCGGCCACTTTGGTACGATGCGACTTGACCGGCCAATCGGCCACGCACTTCAGTTCGTTGGCACGACAGCTGTCGGCCAAGGGACAAGCCGCACAATCGGGCGAAGCAGGCACACACTGTAATGCTCCGAAATCCATCAGCCCCTGGTTGTAATCCGCCACATTATGAGCGGGCAACAGACTTTGGGCCAATGCGGCAAATTGCTTCTTGCCTTTTCCCGTATCAATCGGTTCGTCCACGCCGAAATAGCGGCTGAGTACGCGGTAGACATTGCCGTCCACCACTGCCAAGGGCAACCCGTAGGCAAACGAGCAAATGGCAGCGGCGGTATAGTCCCCCACTCCTTTCAACGCTCTCACGCCTGCATAATCGGTGGGGAAATGCCCCTGCGCGACAACCTGACGTGCCGCTGCATGAAGGTTGCGTGCGCGGCTATAATAGCCCAGCCCTTGCCACAGCCGGAGCACTTCGTCTTCCGAAGCCAGGGCCAGGGCCTCCACTGAGGGGAAAGCATTCACAAAGCGCAGATAGTAATCGTAGCCTTGCGCCACCCGTGTCTGCTGCAAAATAATCTCCGACACCCAAATGCGGTAGGGATCGGAGATATTCCGCCAAGGCAACTCGCGCCGGTGCGCCGCATACCAATGCAGAATGGTCTCTGTAAAGGTCATCTGCTCTCAGGAATATGATTGAAATTAACCGGGGATTAAGCTGACGCTTTGTAAGATAAGGAAATACCATCCTGTCCTCACGTCTGCTTAATCCCCCAAGAACTCACGTTAATGGAACAGCTTGATACGCTGTTCTTCTGACAATTTGCAAATGAGCAGTTCATCATCCTTCTCTGCCACCACGTAACCATCCAGTCCCTGCACCACTACGCGCTTCTTACCGCAAGCATGCACGATGGTATTGTACGTATCGAAGAGATTGATATTGTCGCCCACGCTCACATTACCATACTGGTCTTTTCCCAAATGTTCGCGCAAAGAGTTCCACGTGCCGAGGTCGCTCCAGGGGAAAGAAGCCGGGTAAACGAAAATCTCCTCCGCCTTTTCCATGATGGCATAGTCAATGGAGATATTCTCACACTTGGGAAACTCCTCGTTGATATGCTCCTGCTCCTGCGGTGTGTCGTAATAGGGCAAAAGTTCCTCGAAGATGGACGAGATAGCCGGCTCATAAACGCGGAAAGCATTGATGATGGTGCTCACACTCCAGATAAAAATGCCGGCATTCCAAAGATAATTGGGTTGCTTCACATATTCCTGTGCCAAATCCAAGGAAGGTTTTTCCTTAAACTCGTCCACACGATAAATATGATGCGTTCTGGAGGAAGAATAAGTCAAGTCTGCTTTGATATACCCATAACCGGTTTCGGGACGAGTCGGTTTGATTCCAAGGGTAACCATTGCATCGGTTTCAGCTGCAAAATTCAGTGCGCCTTCCACCACCTCCTGAAACTTCGCCGTGTCAGGTACCACATGATCCGAAGGAGAAATGACCACATTGGCCTTAGGATTGCGTTTCTTGATTTTCCAACTGACATAGCAGATGCAGGGAGCTGTGTTGCGACGGCAGGGTTCGCAAAGAATATTCTCATGAGGCACTTCGGGAAGTTGCTCTTTCACTAAATACTCATAATCAGAAGACGTCACGACCCAAATGTTTTCATTGGGCACCAACCCCTTAAATCGGTCTACAGTAAGCTGAATGAGGGTGCGTCCACATCCTAAGATGTCGAGGAACTGCTTGGGTTTGCACTCACTGCTCACAGGCCAAAAGCGGCTACCTGCACCGCCAGCCAAGATAACGAGATAATTGTTGTTCATAGCATCTCTATTATTTGTCGGCTACCATCGTGCCTTGGATATATACGCGGGTGATGGCGTTGGTCGCATTGGAACGAACGGTAATGGGTTTCTTGAAGAAGCCCACAAATTTCCCTTTACCATTATAGGTTACCTTAATGACCCCTTTCTGTCCGGGAGCCACAGGTTCTTTGGGCGGCGTTGCCACCGTGCAACCGCACGAACCATAAGCCTGCTGGATAACCAGCGGTTCATTGCCCGTATTGGTAAAGACAAACTCGCAGGATTGAACATCCTTTTCTATGAATTTGCCAAAATCAAAAGAAGATTTTTCAAACTTGATGACAGCTTGCGCAAAAGCTGCGCTACACACAAAAGCTAAAGCCAGCAGTGAGTATACACGTTTCATCGTCATGACATTTAACATTATCATTACACACGAAAAACTGCTCACAGGCTTCCTCTTAACCGAAGCCTCGGGCGGTTTATTAAACGGAGCAAAAGTACAAGTTAATCTGTAAATAAGAAAATTTTGCAGATATAAATGCCGAATTCTGAAGTGAATGCCTACTTTTGCACTATGACTTCCACAGAAAAAATCATTCTTGGCATAGATCCCGGTACCAACATGTTGGGATATGGCGTAATAAGCGTGAAAGGACAAAAGGCTGAAATGGAGGCGATGGGTATCATCGACTTGCGCAAATGCCGTAACACATATCTCAAACTCGGACGTATATATGAGAGAGTGATAGGCGTCATTGATGCCTTCTATCCCGATGAATTGGCTATTGAAGCCCCTTTCTTTGGAAAAAATGTGCAGAGCATGCTCAAATTGGGCCGGGCACAAGGCGTTGCCATCGCCGCTGCGATAAGCCGCGAGGTACCTATCCATGAGTATGCCCCCCTCAAAATCAAACAAGCCATCACCGGAAACGGTGCGGCCAGCAAGGAGCAAGTGGCAGCCATGCTGCAAAAGATTCTGCATATCACAGACAACACCATGTTGCCCTATATGGACGCAACAGATGCCCTGGCAGCAGCCTATTGCCACTTCCTGCAAAGCCAACGCCCCGAACTCACCTCCGGCACACCGCGTACCTGGGCCGCATTCGCCAAGCAAAACGCAGACAGGATACATTGATTCTCTCTAATTTCTCCAATAGTTTCTTCTTCTCTTTCGATCCAATATTCTACAAACCGTTATGAAGCAGTTTTTTGTCTTCTTCGTTTTTCTTCTCTGCAATTTGCAAGCCGCCTATTCTCAAGAGGTGTACGACTTGGTATTGGCTAATGCCACCCGAGCCGTCAACTCACCCACGAGTTCATATGCACAGACACAAATTGCCCAATTCAAGCGCACCGCCCTCATTTATCTCAAACGTAAAGCGTTTGAGCAAGTCAAGGAAGTGCCGGCAAGTTTCCTCGACACGCAGGCCTATTATCTGTCGGAGTTTGTAACCTTGTTTTTCAACGAAATCTTGAAAATCAAGCGCCTGGACGAAGCCAAGCGCAAGGAACGCATCATGTTCTTCATGGAGGCTTCGCTCTCCAATCCGCTCTACAACGACCCGGACGAGGAAACCACCATGTCGTTCATCACCAACGGCGGAGAGATTACGCCTTTTTGCATCAACACAAACTGGCAGAAAGCCTACGAGGCGGCAAAGTCGCAAATCAAATAAGAACTATTGAGTCTGTTTCAATTCTGAAGCAGACCATCAGCCCATAAAACTTCTATCCATGTACGATATTCAACTGAACGAAAGCGGCACACGCCACATGAGCATCACCCGCGAAAATTTGGAAACCATCCGCAAATACAACCTCTTCCAAGGATTGACCAACTCCACGGGTTACATCACCGAAAACGAACTGGACAAGTTGAAGCTCAACATCCGCGCACTCATTGCCTCCAGCCGGGATAACACGAAGGACTTGCTCGACCTCTGCATCGATGTCATCTACCACGACAAGATGAAGGCTTACGGACTGAAGAACCTCATGGCCGTTTATGAGGAGTATGCCCAATCATCACCCGAAGCTTGACCTTCCCTTATTCTCCAACCGCATGCCGCAACTCACCGACTGGCTGCCCACCACCCGCAAAGAGATGGATTTGCGCGGATGGGACACAGCCGACATCATTATTTTTTCCGGCGATGCCTACGTGGACCATCCGGCCTTCGGCGCGGCTGTCATCGGCCGCTTGCTCGAAGCCGAAGGCTATCGGGTTTGCATCGTACCGCAACCTGACTGGCACGGCGACTTCCGCGATTTCAAAAAGCTGGGGCGGCCGCGCCTGTTTTTTGCCATCGCTCCGGGCTGCATGGACTCCATGGTCAATAAATACACGGCCAACCGTCGTCTGCGCTCCGAAGATGCTTACAGCCCCGATGGTCGCCACGACCTGCGCCCGGAATATCCCACCATTGTCTATACCCACATCCTTAAACAGCTCTTCCCCGATGTACCCGTAGTTTTGGGCGGCATTGAAGCATCCCTCCGTCGCGTAACACACTACGACTACTGGCAGGACCGGCTCCGCCCCTCCATTTTGCAGGACAGTGGGGCCGACCTGATTATCTACGGCATGGGCGAACTGCCCCTGGCTGATTTATGCCGCACCCTGGAACAGCGGCTGCTGCACGAAAGGGAGGAGGCGGTATGTACCGCCCACGACTTCCGCCGGGCGATGCGCCAATATCCCGTCCGCCAGACCGTGACGTTAGAGCGGCGCGAAGATATTCCGCAGGGCATACGGCCCGAAGATATCGTGTTGCACAGCCATGAGCAATGCCTGGCCGACCGCAAGGCATACGCCGAAAACTTCAAGCACATCGAGGAGGAGAGCAACCGGCTCCACCCGCAACGCCTCATCCAGCCATTGGGCAATGCCTTCGTCGTGGTTCATCCGCCCTACCCGCCCATGACGACCGAGCAGATTGACCGCTCGTTCAGTTTTCCCTATACACGGCTGCCCCACCCCAAATATAAGAACAAGCGCATCCCGGCCTACGAAATGATCAAGTTCTCCGTCAACATCCATCGAGGCTGTTTCGGAGGCTGTGCCTTCTGCACCATTTCGGCGCATCAGGGCAAGTTTATCATGAGCCGTTCCAAGGAAAGCATCTTGGAAGAGGTCCGTCAAATCACGCGGATGCCGGATTTTAAGGGGTATCTGTCCGACCTCGGCGGCCCTTCAGCCAATATGTACCGCATGGGCGGACGCGACCGCAGCCTGTGCGAGCGATGCAAGCGGCCCTCGTGTATCCATCCCGCCGTCTGCCCCAACCTGAATGCCGACCACCGTCCGCTGCTCGACGTGTACCGGGCTGTTGACGCCCTGCCAAAAATTAAAAAGAGCTTCATCGGCAGCGGGGTGCGCTATGACTTGTTGCTGCACCCCTATAAAGACCAGCAACTGTGCCGTGCGGCGCATGACTATACGCGCGAACTGATTGTGCACCATGTGTCGGGCCGGCTGAAAGTGGCGCCGGAGCACACCGCCGACGGTGTGCTGCAACTGATGCGTAAGCCTTCTTTCCGGCTGTTCCACACGTTCCGTAACCTCTTCAACAAAATTAACCGCGAAGAGGGGTTAAACCAACAGATTATCCCCTATTTCATCTCGTCGCACCCGGGCTGCACGGAGGAGGACATGGCGGAGCTGGCGGCTGAAACGCGCGAGATGGACTTCCGCCTGGAACAAGTTCAGGACTTCACCCCTACGCCCATGACGGTGTCCACCGTCGCATGGTACTCGGGGTTCCATCCTTACACGCTCCAACCCGTTCGCTCGGCCCGCACGCCGCAGGACAAACTCCGCCAGCGCATGTTTTTCTTCTGGTACAAGCCCGAAGAGCGCAACCGGATTGTGCAGGCACTGCGACGCATGGGGCGCCCAGACCTCATTGCGCGGCTATATCCTAAGCACAAGAAGGGATGAGTATTCAACTTTCAGAAATGTCGAAAGTGGAAGGTTAGCAGGTTATGGGGTTAGGAGGTTATAAAGTTACTCGGTGAGCTACTTTGACTGCGTCAAACTGTATTTTTGTAACCTCATAAGCACGGGAGCGAAGCGACCAAAACCTCATCACCTGAAAAACTTAAAATTATCCAACTTCCATAATAAAGGCGTAGCCGGGAGAGGCAGGTAAAAAACCACTCTTCCGGCTACGCCCTTGTTTATTCCGTTGTCTGTCTATTTTCTCATTTCCTCCACCAGGGTTTTCATGCCTTTGATTTTCTCTCCGGCAATGCGCCGCAGGAGTTGTTTGAGCTGCGAGCGGAGCACGGCGGCGTAGGCGTAGTGAGGCCCCACGTCGATGCGACCTATCTGCGCCGCCTTCAAGCCCCCTTTTTTACAGAGGAAGCCCAGCACGTCCGCCTTGCAGAGTTTGTCCTGTTTACCCCTGCCAATGTACAACACGCCGTAACGTGCCGGTGTAGGCATTTGCGTTTCCGCCCCTTCGGGCCAGACATAATCCTCTGCATTCCCTGCAAACTCCGGCAACGTTTCGGTCGGGCCGGTCAGCAGATAGGCGTTGCCATCCGCCTGCCAACGCGCCGTTCGTCCGTTGCGGTGGGTATAGTCTTCCTTGCGCAGGGGGAGGTGATAATGCACCACGGCACGCACTTCGGGAATGTCGAGGCCGCGCGCCGCCAAGTCGGTACTCACCAACACGTTGGCCGCACCGCAGCGGAAGCGGTAGAGTGCGCGCTCACGCCACATCTGTTCCATGCCACCATGGTAAAGTGCTGCCTCGAAACCTTTCTCCCGCAAATACTGCCCTACCCTTTCCACGCTCTCTCGATGCGCCACAAAGACAATGGCCGGCTCTCCTTTCAGGCAAGCCAGCAGGCGGCCGGCTGTTTCCAGTTTGTCGGGTTGCGGCGAACTTACCCTGAATGTCCGGATACGTCCGTCAGTTTGCGGTGCGGCTTCCTGAAGAAAGTCCAGCGTAATGGGACTTCCGGCTGTTGCCCGTAGCATGAACGAGGGAATAACTTCTGCCCGCGTGGCGGACAACAGCCACACACTGCCTGCCCGCACATCGCCGACAATCTGTTCCATCTGCGTGCGGAAACCGAGTTCAAGGCATTTGTCGAACTCATCGAACACCAACACACGCACACCGTCGGGCTGAAGGTTTTGTTTGGCCAAATGGTCGCACAATCGGCCGGGGGTAGCCACGACCAAATGGGGGTTCACCCGTCGTAGCGACCGATGTTCTTCCATGGTGGGCCGCCCGCCATAAAGACAGAGATGCCGCAAAGGTGTTTTCATCCGTTTCAGCACGTCCTCATGCTGTAAGGCCAGCTCCCGGGTGGGCACCACCACCACGGCTTGCAGCGAATCGGCGTTTTCATCCAAGCGTTCGAGCAAGGGCAACAGAAAAGCGAGGGTCTTGCCAGAACCTGTGGGTGAGAGCAATACGACTCCGCCGCGTTGCCTGCCCACCTGATACATCTGTTGTTGCATATCGGTGAGCGACTCCAGACCTAAGCGGCTGAGTATTTCGTCAATTGGGAATTTCATAAAGAAGAAGGAATAATCTTAATGAATAATGTATAGTGTATAAAGTATAATTGGCTGCGCCATGGGGTATTTCCACCTCAGCGCAGCCAAATTATTCTGTTGACGACAACCCAAACAACAGAAGGCAACATTTTCGACCGATGATGCTTAAACCAAACACAGACAACACACACAAGGCATGAGTGGTTTGGATTGTCTAAGTTGTCGTCCACTCAGTGCAGCACTTTACTCATTGAACAGAGCGTCGTCAGCATTTGCCGGGTTCTCCACATCAGTACCCTCGTCAGCCGGCGTTTCATCGTCCTGCAACGGAGTTTCAGCCTGCGGATTGAGTATCTGCGACTGCAAATTTGTCAGCTGTCGGCTGTGGGGTGCCAGTTTCAGCCCTTCTTCTGCCACGGCCAAAGCCTCCTCCGTTCGTCCCATCTTGTTGAGGGCAATACCCTTTTGCCAGAGATAGAACACCTTGCGCGACACAACGTCGGCCACCTGCGGGTCTTGCAGAATATCGTCGACTACTTGGATGAAACTATCAAAATCGAGCAGCGGCAGATAATAGTTAAGTGCCAAGAACTGTTTTGTGGTGAGCGTATCAGCCAACAGGTGGCGGTGGTCTTCGAGGAACTTCACGGCCTT
>SFPC01000142.1 GCA_004552195.1 Bacteroidales bacterium
AAGTTTCAGAGCGATGCCATCAAGAAGGCTGCCGACGAGGGCAACTGCGTTTTCGTAGGCCGTACTGCCGACTATGTGCTGCGCGATTACAAGAACGTGATCAACATCTTCATCACCGCCAACATCGACGCCCGCATCAAGGCCGTGTGCAAGCGAAAGAACATCGACAGAGCCGCCGCCCGCAAGTTCATAGAGAGCCACGAGGAGCAGCGCGCCTCCTACTACGATTACTATACAGGCAAGAAGTGGGGGCACAGCGAGAGCTACGACCTCTGCATCAACAGCAGCCATTTAGGAATAGAAGAGACAGAGAAGTTTATCGCAGAATTTATCAGAAAAAAGTTCGGAGTTAGTGATTAATCATTAGTGATTAACTGAACTTTCGCAAGTGGTTTAAGTACGGGCTGAAGGCCCAAAAGCTCCTATAAGCAGCACGCCCTGAAAGGGCAGAAGCTCTTAGCCCAGGGCATCGCCTTGGGTATAATAGCAATCAGCAAGGCGCCCTGTAAGGGCAAAAGCTTTATGTATTGCCTGGGGTTTTAAAGCTTTTGCCCTTACAGGGCGTCAGGTTTGCGCCCAAAATAACCCAGGGCGATGCCCTGGGCTAAGAGCTTCTGCCCCTTCAGGGCGTGTGGGGCACAAAACTTGCGAAACTTCAATTATTAATCATTAGTAATTAGTGATTAAATTTAGGGACATAAAACATTAAAACCATCATATAAATGAAGAAGATTATGCTTTTGGGCTCAGGCGAACTGGGCAAGGAGTTTACCATCGCCGCAAAGCGCGCAGGACAATACGTCATCGCTTGCGACAAGTATGACAATGCACCAGCCATGCAAGTAGCCGACGAGCGAGAAGTGTTCTCGATGCTCGATGGCGACGCATTGACCGCAATGGTAGAGAAACATCGTCCAGACATCATCGTGCCCGAGATTGAAGCCATCCGCACCGAGCGACTCTTCGACTTCGAGAAAGAGGGCATTCAGGTTGTGCCTTCAGCACGCGCCGTCAACTACACCATGAACCGCCGTGCCATCCGCGACCTGGCAGCCAAGGAACTGGGACTGCGCACAGCCAAGTATTTCTATGCCAAGACCTTCGAGGAGTTTAAGAACGCAGCCGACGAGATCGGCTTCCCATGCGTAGTGAAGCCACTGATGAGTTCCAGCGGTCACGGACAAAGCTATGTTCACAACGACGACGAACTGGTAGAAGCATACAAGGAAGCCATGGAGGAAGGCCGTGGCGACGTCAAGGAAGTGATCATCGAAGAATTCATCGACTTCGATTCAGAGTTCACGCTCCTCACCGTCACACAGAAAGACGGCCCTACCCTCTTCTGCCCACCTATCGGCCACGTACAGAAAGGCGGCGATTATCGTGAGAGTTGGCAACCCTTCCAGCTTCCGGAGGAAGCCCTGAAGAAGGCTCAGCACATAGCAGCCGAAGTCACCAAGGCCCTTACCGGTGCCGGACTTTGGGGCGTAGAGTTCTTCCTGAGCAAGCAGGGCGAAGTCATCTTCTCTGAGCTGAGTCCACGTCCACACGATACGGGCATGGTTACCCTGGGTCACACCACCAACCTGAGCGAGTTCGAGCTTCACTTCCGTGCCGTCATGGGCTTGCCTATCGCCGGCATCCATCTCGAGCACATCGGCTGTTCAGCCGTCATCCTCTCACCCGAAGAGAGTACCGAGCCATTGCACTACAACCTCATAGATGCCCTGAAGGAAGACCACACCCGCATCCGCATCTTCGGCAAGCCAGAGGCTCACGTAGGCCGCCGCATGGGAGTCGTTCTCTGCTACGGCGAGAAGGGCAACGACCTGAATGCCCTGCGCGACAAGGCCAAACGTCTGGCTAAGACCGTACTCGGCACAGACCCATACATGAAGAAATAAGACATGAAAGAATTAGGAAGAATCATCACATTACCCAAGATATTCGACCCAAGAGGCAACCTGACAGTGGCAGAGGGAGAGACAAACATTCCCTTTGCCATTGCCCGTGCCTACTGGACCTACGACGTTCCGGGCGGAGAAAGCCGTGGAGGCCATGCCCACAAGGAGTGTCAGGAATTCATCATTGCAGCCAACGGTTCCTTCTCCGTCACGCTCGATGACGGAGAGCAAAAGAAGACCTATCATCTCAACCATCCTTGGGAAGGCCTGTTCGTAGATGTCAATATCTGGCGGACACTGGATGATTTCTCTTCCGGCTCCCTTTGCCTGGTACTTGCCTCCCACAAGTTTGAAGAAGAAGACTACATCCGCGAGTATGACAAATATCTCAAATATGTAAGACATCATATTTGATACTACTCAATACACAAGAC
>SFPC01000013.1 GCA_004552195.1 Bacteroidales bacterium
TTGTCGGGGCGACGGGATTCGAACCCACGACCCCCTGCTCCCAAAGCAGGTGCGCTAACCGGACTGCGCTACGCCCCGATACATAACTCGCCTTACGCAAAAGACGTGCAAAAATAAGTATTAAAATCGAAAAGCCGCTATGTTGCGACAAAAAATCGTTCATTCTTTTGATGATTACCGGTTTTCAGCGGCCTAAGTTGTTGGCGGTGTTTCCCAAAACGGGCAATAGGAACAACAAAGCGCCGCTTCCTTGTTCAAATAGATTGTGCCCAATCACCCGAATTGTTCTCCTTTTCTTCTTTAAGAGTAAAAAAATTGGACAAATTAGTTTTTTGTAAAAAATATAGCTACTTTTGCCCGATGTGTAGCGTAAAACATAAAACTACACTTTCCCGAATGAAACAGACAGACAGCACACAGGACAACTCTACAGCCCGGAAGCGGAGCCGCATGTTACAACTGCTGACGCAATGCGTCAAACGTTTGGCATGGTTGGGTGTCTGGATGTTGTTTACCCTGCCACTCCACGCTCAGAGCCGCGACGCAGACATCAAGCAGGCACAGGCTTACCAACGCGAAGCTGAATACTACACACGCAGGGCACTGAACTATGAACGGGAAGCCGACTACTATAACCGACAGGCACAAAACCACTTGCGGGAAGCGGCATACTACACCAAAAAGAATAAATTCAACCAAGCTAAATACGAACAACAAAAAGCCAAACGAGCCACAGAAAGATCAGAATACTATGACCGAAAAGCAAGGACAGCACGCAATCAGGCGCAAAGTCTTTTAAAAAAAGCAGAACGAGCTTTAAGAAAACGGTGAAAACGGCTTTTACACATTATCTTTATGAGCATTCTAAGAACTATATGGATTCAATGCCAGGTATGGCTGGGCATAGCTATTGACATCTCTGTCAACAGCTCCGGGTCGTCGGCTCTTTTGAGCAACCTCAGCAACAACTGTTTCTGCTTCGACGGGGTGGAATGTGCCAGTATGGAGGGTTTTCTGCAATCGCTCAAACAACAGGACAAGGAGAAGCAACGTCACCTTTGCAGCCTGAAAGGCAGAGAGGCCAGAAGCATGGCCTCACACCGATGGCGCAAAAGTCAGATTGTGTGGTGGAAAGGACGAGTGGTTGACCGCCAATGCTCGGACTACATCCACTTGGTGCGACACGCCTACGAAGCCATGTTCAAACAGAGCGAGCCCTTCCGGAATGCACTCATGGCCACAGGCAAGAAAAGACTCTATTGCTCGCGGGCATCGCGCAACTCTTTTGAGACCATCCTCACCGAACAGGAATTTTGCCGCATCCTGACCGGGCTACGCCGGGAAGCGCAACAGGAATAGCTTGACCCAAATGCCATTTTACCCCTCCCGATGCGAAAAACCAAGCTGTGAACTGAGAGAACGACAACAAGGGACAACAAATAACAACTTTCCATCCACAAAAAAGTTGTCACATGTTGTCTAAGTTGTCGTCTTTTATTTCCTACGACAACAGCAGACAACAAATAACAACTTTCCATCCACAAAAGAGTGGTCACATGTTGTCTAAGTTGTCGTCTTTGCTTTCCTACGACAACAGCAGACAACAAATAACAACTTTCCATCCACAAAAGAGTGGTCACATGTTGTCTAAGTTGTCGTCTTTTATTTCCTACGACAACAGCAGACAACAAATAACAACTTGCTATCCGCAAAAGAGTTGTCACATGTTGTTCTAGTTGTCGTCTTATATTTACAAATCCACGACCCCGAAAACCACCTCGCCGAAGAGGCAGAAAACATCCCTAAAAACCTTTGTTGAAAGGAGAATTAAAAAAAAGCACACTTTAATTTGGTGTGTGCAAAAAAAGGCATAGTTTTGCCACGGTGTCGAAGCAAAGCACACACGCTGCGCCGCGCCTCAACCAAAGTAAACCTTACATCCTCTACCTGAAAACTATTCACAGCATGACCGTGAAGCAAGCACAAGCCGGCACCTTGGAATCCGGCGACATCTTCATCCAAATCTTCCCTGCCGAAACGGAAGGCATCGACATCACGCTCGATAGCACCGTGGCCTACCAGTTTGGCGAACAAATCAAACGTGTCATCGCCGAAACGGCTCACAGCCTCGGCCTTAACGACGCCCGCATCGAGGCCATTGACAAAGGCGCACTCGACTGCACCGTACGGGCCCGCACCGCCGCCGCCATCGAACGCGCCACAGGGCACAGCCTCTTTGAAGGCTAAGGCCGAAGACAAACAAAAGAAATCCTTTTTCTTCATTTCTGCACCTACCTTAAACCTACCTGAAAAATGCAGCGACTCAGAAGAACCATGATGTTCGTGCCGGGCAACAATCCCGGCATGATGGCCGATGCGCACATCTACGGACCCGACTCCATCATGCTCGACCTGGAGGACTCCGTGACGCTGGCCGAAAAAGACGCTGCCCGCCTGCTCGTGTACCATGCGCTGCAAAGCGTGGACTATGGCAACACCGAGATGGTGGTGCGCATCAACCCCCTCAACACGCCCTTCGGACGAAAGGACATCGAAGCCGTGGTACGCGCCGGGGTTCACGTCATCCGTATGCCCAAAACCGAAACGGCCGATGAGGTGCGCGAGGTGGAGGCCGAAATTCTCCGCGTGGAGCAAAGACTGGGCTGCGTGGGACGCACCCAGATTATGGCGGCCATCGAAAGCGCGCTCGGGGTGGTCAACGCCTACGACATCGCCACTGCCTCTACCCGCATGATGGGCATCGCACTCGGCGCGGAGGATTACTGCGCCAACCTCAAAACGCAACGAACGCCCTCGGGCAACGAACTGCAGCTGGCACGACAGACCATCGTGGTGGCAGCACGCGCAGCGGGCATCGACGCGCTCGACACAGTCTACTCCAACCTCAACGATATGGACACTTTCCGCGCCGAAGTGGAGTATATCAAATCGCTCGGCTTCGACGGCAAGTCTATCATCAACCCCCGGCAGATTGAAGTGGTCAACGAGGTGTTCGCGCCCAAGGAGAAGGACATCGCCAAGGCTCGCACCATCCTCGCGGCCATCAAGGAAGCGGAGGCAAGAGGCTCGGGCGTGGTGTCGGTGAACGGGAAAATGGTGGACAAGCCTGTGGTCATCAGGGCTCAGCGCACCATCGACCTGGCCATCGCCTCGGGCATCATCGACGAAACGGATATCTGACGAAAGATTGTGCTTACGTAAACCGGAACAAGATGAACACACGACAAGAAAGGGCTACCGACTTGGAACAAGTGGCCCAACAACTACATAAAACGGTGTGCCGGCCGGAGAACCTGCCGGAAAAGAACACGACACCGCGCGCCGAGCTGCAGGCGCAAAGCAGCAAACTCACTTCTCTGGAGGATGCCATACGCCAATCCGGACTCCGCGACGGCATGACCATCTCCTTCCACCACCACTTTCGCGGTGGCGACAAGGTGGTGAACCTCGTGGTGGACAAGCTGGCCGAGATGGGTTTCAAGAACCTTCACCTGGCGGCTTCGAGCTTGAGCGATGTGCACGAACCGCTCATCGGACATATCCGTCAAGGGGTTATCAGCCGCATCTCCACCTCGGGCCTGCGCGGCGAACTGGCCCGCGCCATCTCCATGGGGATCATGGAGGAACCGGTCGTATTCCGCAGCCACGGGGCGCGGGGCGATGCCATCGCACGGGGCGAGCTGCACATCGATGTGGCGTTTCTCGGCGCTTCTTCCGCCGACCCTCTGGGCAACGCCTGCGGCTATTCGCGCTCGCCCAACGCCAAGAGTATCTGCGGCTCGCTGGGCTACGCCCTGCCCGACGCGCAATATGCCGACAAGGTGGTTATCCTCACCGACGACCTCGTGCCCTACCCCAATACGCCCAACGCCATTTCGGAACACAACGTGGACTTCGTCGTGGAGGTGGACTCCGTGGGCGACTCGTCGAAAATTTCCTCCGGAGCCATCCGCGACACGAAGAACCCGCGCGATATCCTGCTGGCCAAGCAGGCGGCCAAGGTTATCGTCGCCAGCGGATATTTCAAAAACGGCTTCTCCATCCAGACGGGCAGCGGCGGTGCCTCATTGGCCGCCGTGAAATACCTACGTTCCTCCATGCTGGAGGCCGGCGTGAAGGCTTCGTTCGCTTTGGGCGGCATCACGGCCCACATGGTGAAGCTCCACGAAGAGGGGCTCATCGAACGGCTCGTCGACGTGCAGTCGTTCGACAAAGTGGCGGCAGAGTCGCTCAAGACGGACGCCATGCACAAGGAGGTGTCGGCCTGCGAATATGCCGGACCGAACGAGCCGGGCTCGGCCACGCACTACTTGGACATTGTTATCCTCTCTGCACTCGAAGCGGACGTGAACTTCAACGTGAATGTGCTCGTCGGTTCCGACGGCATCATACGCGGAGCGGTGGGAGGCCACCCCGACACGGCGGCGGACTCGGCGCTCTCCATCATTGTCTGCCCCTTGCTGCGCGGACGCATCCCCTGCGTGGTCGACGAGGTGACGACGCTCATCACGCCGGGACGCTCGGTGGATGTCATCGTGACGGAATACGGCATTGCGGTGAACCCGCTGCGACCGGAACTGGCGGAGCGACTCAAGGAGGCGAAGCTGAACGTGGTGGATATCCACTGGCTGCGCGACAAGGCGCTCTCTATCATCGGCCAACCGGATCCGCTGCCTTTCGGCCCGAAGACGGTGGGCGTGGTGCTGGCACGCGACGGTTCGGTGCTGGATGTCATCAAGGAAATCAAGCCGTAGCCCCGTATGTCCTCTCTCGCAGAAATCCTCGCCGCACGCGATGCACGCCGCAGCCGGCAACTCGAACTGCTGGCGGAGTATCCGGGAAAGGCACTGGTGGTGCTCACCGTGGTGCTGCCGGGCAGCGTGAAGCGCAACGCGCAGTCGCTGCTCATTGCCCGCGAGGCGTGGCGCGCGCTCGACGAGTGTTTTGCCCGGCTCACGCTCCACGCCGAACAGCACGACCTCGACACGGGGTTCGAGGGCTACCGCGTGGTGGACCTCGAACCGCGTGCGGCGAAGCTCCTTACCCTGCAGATGGAGGACGAGCATCCGCTGGGCCGGCTCTTCGACCTCGACGTGGTGTTGCCGGGGGGCATCCCGCTAAGCCGCGAGGCCATGGGCCGACCTCCCCGACGCTGTATGCTCTGCAACGAAGCGGCACGATTTTGTATGCGCAACCATACGCACTCGCTCAATGACTTGCTCGCACACATTGACCGAATGATTGCTGACTATGTGGGCTGACTCCTATCCCTACTCCTACGACGACGCGGCGGCCACGCTCAGTCTCCGCAGCATACCCCTCTCCTCGCCCTGGTGCCGGCGACAGGCGGAAAGTTTCCTGCTGGCGCAAGGGTTGCAGATGCCACGCTTAGACTACATGGCCGGCATCTTCGACGACGACGACCGCCTGCTGGCATGCGGCGGGTTGGACGGAACGACCATCAAGGGGCTGGCGGTATGTGCCGAGGCGCGCCACCTGAACCTGGCGGCGAAAATCGTGACGCACCTGAGGGCTTATGCCTTGGAGGAGAGATGCCGGGATGTCACGGTCTTCACCCGCCCGCAGAACATCCCGCTGTTCCGCAGCATGGGGTTCTTCCTGATAGGCCAGAGCGAGGGAGCGGCTCTCCTCGAAACGGACCGCCTGGCCCTGGACCGTTACCTCGGCCACCTGCGTTCGCTGCGACCGGAGCAGGGTACGTGCGGTGTCATCGTGATGAACGCGAACCCGCTCACCAAGGGGCATCTTTACCTCATTGACCAAGCGAGCCGCCGGTGCGACAGACTGGTAGTCATCCCCGTGGCGGACAATCCGCTCACGCTATTTTCCTACAAGGAACGGCGCGCCATGCTGGCAGAGGCGGTAGCACAATTGCCCAACGTGGTGCTGGCCGAAGCCAGCCTCTACACGGTTTCGCGCGCCACCTTTCCCACCTATTTTATCAAAGAAAAGAGCCGACGCTCGTTGGCACACATCGAATTGGACCTGAACATTTTCACCCGACACATTGCCCCTGCGCTGCAGGCCTCCCTCCGCTTTGTGGGAACGGAGCCTGCGGACGAACTGACGGCGGAGTACAACGCCGCGATGCATCGGCTGTTGCCGCCGGCGGGCATTGAGGTGGTGGAGCTGGAAAGGATGACGCTGCCGGCCCACGGTTCGCCGTCCGCTGCCGCCGAAGCGGCTCCGGTATCGGCCAGTTCGCTGCGCCGCGCGCTGCAAGAGGGACGCACCTGGCAGGCTTTGCAACTGGCAGCCCCGCAGGCGGTGCCTTATGTGCTGGCCCACGCGGCGACCATCGCGCTGCGCACCGAGCTGGACCTGACCCCGAAACCGGGACTGGTGGACCTTCGGGGAGCGGGCGCGCACCGCGACATGGACCACGCACTGATGGCGCGCAGCATCGACGCACTGCGCCCCACACTCCTGGCAGTGGCCCGCGCGGGGTGGCAGGAGGAAATGCCGCAGTGCCGCACGCTGATGGCCATCGGACTGGCGGGCGAGGAGGAGATGCTCCGCGCCACAGGAGGGGTGAACACGCATCGGGGTGCCCTCTTCGCGCTCGGTCTGGCGGTGGCGGCCTCGGCTCATCTGCTGCGCAAACACGGCCGAGTGGAGCCCTCCGCGCTGCAACAGGCCATCCGGCTGCTCGCGGCGGACTTCAAGCAACCACCGGCCACCCACGGCGCGCTGGTACGCTCGCAGTATAAAGTGGGGGGCGCACTGGGCAACGCGCTGGGCGGCTATGCCGCGCTATTCAGTGACTGGTTGCCTTTCCTGAAACGCCATGCCGACGACCCTCACGGGCTTCACCGCCTGCTGCTCCGCATTATTTCCACCCTCGACGACACCAATATGCTCCACCGAGCCGGAGCGGAACGGGCTGCCCGGGCCCGCGAAGAAGCGGCCCGCGTGGCACAGGATTTTTCGCCTGATGCGCTCGAAACGCTCTGCCGCTCCTTCACTGCACAAAACCTTTCGCCCGGCGGAGCGGCGGACATGCTTTCACTCACCATTTATATCAAAGGGATAATTCCCAGCCCCAAATTTTGACCATTTGCTCGCAACGACCTACTTTTGTGGACATTTTTCACAAAAACAGGGATTGCAAAACGACATATCCCCTCTACAACCTAACAAACTATCGCGTTATGATTGAACTCATCAACCACGGTGTTTATTTGCTCGACGGCCAGCACATAGCCGACAGCAACGACGGGCTGCCCGCTCCCGAGGCGGCACGCGAACAGACCATTACGTACCAGATACTGCGCTCGCACGACACGCAAGGCGGACAGGGCAAAGCAATGCACATCCGCTTCGATGCCATGATGAGCCACGACATCACTTACGTAGGCATCATCCAGACGGCCCGGGCCTCAGGCCTGACGGAGTTCCCCCTGCCCTACGCGCTGACCAACTGCCACAACTCGCTCTGCGCTGTGGGAGGCACCATCAACGAGGACGACCACGTGTTCGGCCTCTCGGCGGCCAAGAAGTACGGCGGCATCTACGTGCCGGCCAACATGGCGGTGATCCACCAGTTCGCCCGTGAGGCGATGGTGAAGTGCGGCCACATGATCCTGGGCTCCGACTCACACACCCGCTACGGCTCGCTGGGCTGCATGGGCGTGGGCGAAGGCGGCGGCGAACTGGCCAAACAGCTGCTGCGCAACACGTGGGACATCCAGGCTCCGGAGGTGGTGCTCGTATGGCTCGAAGGCAAACCCCGGCGGGGCGTGGGACCGCACGACGTGGCCATTTCGCTGGTCAAGGCCGTGTTTGAAAATGGCTTCGTAAAAAATAAAGTACTTGAGTTCGCCGGCCCCGGCGTGAAGGAACTTCCCACGGATTTCCGCAACGGCATCGACGTGATGACGACGGAAACGACCTGCCTCAGTTCCATCTGGACGACGGACGAGGAGGTGCGCCACCACTATGAGCTGCACCACCGCGCCGAGGACTACCGCGAACTCCGCCCGGGCAAGGTGGCTTACTACGACGGCATGATCCGTATCGACCTGAGCACGCAGGAGTCGATGATTGCCCTGCCCTTCCACCCCTCCAACGCCTATACCATTCACGAACTGCAGGCCGAACCGGAACGCATCCTGCGCGAGGTGGAAGAAGACGCACGCAAACGCTACGGCGACAAGGTGCAGGTGGACCTGCTCGGCAAACTGCGCGACGGAAAGCTGTGGGCAGACCAAGGCATCATAGCCGGTTGCTCCGGAGGTACGTACGACAACCTAAGCCAGGCGGCTTCCATCCTGAAAGACCGCTCCGTGGGCAATGACTACTTCAGCCTGTCGGTATTCCCGCAGTCGGTGCCGGTTTACCTCTCGGTGACGCGCCACGGCATTGCTGAGGAGTTGCTCGAAGCCGGCGCTGTCATCAAGCCGGCCTTCTGCGGTCCGTGCTTCGGGGCGGGCGACGTGCCGGCCAACAACGGGCTGAGCATCCGCCACACCACGCGCAACTTCCCGAACCGCGAAGGCTCGAAACCGGGGCAGGGACAGATTTCACTCGTTGCACTCATGGATGCACGCTCCATCGCAGCCACGGCGGCAAACGGCGGCTGCATCACAGCAGCTACGGACGTGGAATTTGCCGACGCTCACCAGCCTTACGACTACGACGCACGGATTTACGAGAAACGCGTTTACTACGGATTTGGCCACGCCCACACGGACGAACCGCTGCGCTACGGCCCCAACATCAAGGACTGGCCGAAAATGTACGCCATGGAGCGTAACCAGCTGCTGGAACTCGCCGCCGTAATCCACGACCCCGTGACGACAACCGACGAACTGATTCCCTCGGGTGAGACATCGAGCTACCGCTCCAACCCGTTAAAACTGTCGGAGTTCGCCCTGTCGCGCCGTGTGCCGGAGTACGTGGATCGCAGCAAGCGCATCCAGGCCGACGACCTGGCCCGCCGCGCCGGCAACGTGCCCGAACGGGTGGCCCAAGTGCTGCAGCAGCTCGGGGCAAAGGCGGATGAAACATCCTTCGGCTCCTGCGTGTTTGCCAACAAGCCCGGCGACGGCTCAGCACGCGAACAGGCCGCCAGCTGCCAGAAGGTGCTGGGCGGCGATGCCAACATCTGCTATGAATATGCCACGAAGCGTTACCGCAGCAACTGCATCAACTGGGGCATCGTGCCTTACACCATCGACCCCGGCACGCCCTTCGACTACGAGCCCGGCGACTTCATTTTCGTGCCCGACATCCGCCAGGCCATCCTCGAAGGACGCGAGGAAGCCGAGGCGAAAGTCATCACGGCCAACGGCATCTTCGGACTCAAGCTCCGCTTCGACAACCTTACCGCCGCCGAACGCCAAATCCTGGCCGACGGCTGCCTGATGAACTACTACGCCGCCAAACAGGCATAGGCCGCCCTAAAAACAGAAAGCCTCAGATAACAATAGAGAGCTATAGTATTCTATAGACAACTATAGATAACTATAGAAAGCTATAGATAACTATAGAAATCTATAGCTCTCCCAACAACCACAACCCCACTTCAACCAACTACCATGGAAAAAATCAAAATGACCACCCCGCTCGTCGAAATGGACGGCGACGAAATGACCCGCATACTCTGGAAGATGATCAAGGACGAGCTGATACTGCCCTTCGTTGACCTGAAGACCGAATACTACGACCTCGGGCTGCCCCAGCGCGACAAGACGGAGGACCGCATCACCGTCGAAGCTGCCGAAGCCACCAAGCGGCTGGGCGTGGCAGTGAAGTGCGCCACCATCACCCCCAACGCCCAGCGCATGACGGAGTACAACCTCCACAAAATGTGGAAGAGCCCCAACGGCACCATCCGCTCCATCCTTGACGGCACCGTGTTCCGCGCTCCCATCACCCTGCCCTCCATCAAACCTGCCGTGCGCAACTGGGAAAAGCCCATCACCATCGCCCGCCACGCCTACGGCGACGTGTACAAGAATGTGGAAATCCGCGCCAATGAGCCGGGCACCGCGCGCCTGGTTTTCGACGGTGTGAACGGCCAGCACGAGGAAGTGGTGGTACACGAGTTCAAAGGCCCCGGCGTGCTCCAGGGCCAGCACAACACAGACAAGTCCATCAGCTCCTTTGCCCACGCCTGCTTCAAATTCGCCGTCGACACGCGGCAAGACGTGTGGTTCTCCACCAAAGATACCATCTCCAAGAAATACGATGCCCGTTTCCGCGAAATATTCGACGAAGTGTTCCAGCAGTACAAAGCCGAATTTGAACGCCTCGGCCTGACTTACTTCTACACCCTCATCGACGATGCCGTGGCGCGCGTCATCCGCAGCCGTGGCGGCTTTATCTGGGCCTGCAAGAACTACGACGGCGACGTGATGAGCGACATGGTTTCCACCGCCTTCGGCTCGCTGGCCATGATGACCTCCGTGCTCGTTTCGCCCGACGGAAAATATGAATACGAAGCCGCCCACGGCACCGTGACGCGCCACTACTACAAATACCTCCAGGGCGAGGAAACCTCCACGAACCCCATCGCCACCATCTTCGCCTGGAGCGGTGCGCTGAAGAAGCGTGGCGAGCTGGACAGCCTGCCCGATCTCGTCCGCTTCGGCCAGGAGCTCGAAGCCGCCTGCTTCGACACGCTCAACGAGGGCACGGTGACGAAGGACCTGGTGAACCTCATGGAAGGCCTCACCCCCCACGCCGTCAACTCCGCCGACTTCCTCGCAGCCATCCGCCGCCACCTCGAAGCCCGGCTGGCATAACCCCACGCGGTGCTGCCGGAGTGCAGCCCACACCCCATCTGTTTACCAGCCTCACAGGCCATTCAGCATCAGGCGCAACCCCCTTCCCCGGTGGTTGCGCCTTTTTTCATCATCTCCCCGATTGAAAGAAACGAACTAAAATCCTCGTTCAAGGAATATTCCATCATATTGCAGAATGGTATAGCTCATCAAACTAATTTATAGAATACCTCTTCACAAGTCCGGGACTATTTTTTTCTACTCGCCGAGTTGAAAATTCTACTCCCGGACTATTTTTCACAAGTCCGCCATTCGTTGGAAGGGGTTGCACAGAAAGGAGAAAGAGGGCTCCACTCACAACTCCCAACTCAGCAGCGTAAGGATCTAAACGGCACTGTTTTCTTCTTTTCGCCTTAGGAAGATAGATATTCGTAGAGCCATCAAAATCTAAACGGCACTGTTTTCCTCTTCTCGCCTTTGTCCGTACTCCGCTCAGAACTCCAGTGAGCGGATTGCGGCGGCAGAGAGGTAGGCATCGCGCTCTGCTTCGAGCCAGGCGGTGCGGGCAGCGTAATAAAAGGAAGTTTCGAGCAGAAAGTCGAGGAGTGAAATCTGACCGAGCTCCAAGGAACGTTGCAACAATCGGCTGTTGGAGGTGGCAAGCAATCCTTGGTGCAGCTCATCGGCCACTTGGAGCAAACGGCGCGTTTTTTGAGCCAACAGCTCCTGCTGTGCTCCGGCCGTCAACTGCGTATCGGCCAAATCGAGGCGCGATGCCAATAGTTCTGCCTCGCGTCGACGCACCTCCGCCCGCTTGTTGCCCCACAGCGGAAGCGACAAGCCCAAACTCAGGCCGCTGTAATTGTTCTGGCGGATATATTCCCCTTGGAAACCCACCGTGAACGACGGCCACTGCTGCGCCCGTGCCAGCTTCACTTCTGCTTCCGCCTCTGCCACAGCGGCCTCAGCCCCCTCCACGGCGGCGGTGCGCGGCAACGAACGCGTTTCTGCCGCGCGGCACAGGTCGTCCGCCGGCAGCGAGTAGACCGTATCGTTGCACACGAACGACAGGCCGCCATTCAGCGCACGCAGCCGTGCCATCACCGCCGCCCGTTCGTCCGCCGCCCGTTGGCGGTCAGCCTTCGCCACCACCGTGTTCAGCCGCGCCTTGTTCATTTCCGGCTCTGTCAGGTCGCCCTTGTCATAGAGCTTTAGGCAAAGTCCCTCCACCTGCTGTGCCAGCGCAAGGCGCGCCTCCATCTCGGCCACCATGCGGTTGCCGTGAACCAACAGCACGAGTTGTTCGAGCGCATCAGCCATCACCTCACGGTACACGCCGCGTTGCCGTGCCGCCGCCGTGCGGTCCGCCGCCTCGACCAGCCCTTTGCGCCGCCCCGTCAGCACCCCCCAGTCCAGTTCCTGCGTCAGCGACACATTGGTGCGGTTCGGCACCCCCGAGGGCGAACCGGCGAGATAAGCCACCTCCGCTTCCGGGTCCGGCAGCCGGGTTTCGGCCCTGTTGGCCGCCTCCGCCGCCCTGCGTCCCGCCAATGCGGCGCGCAGGGTCGGGTTGTTCCGAGCGATGGTGTCGAGCAGGGCCGGCGACTGCGCGTGCAAGCTCGCCGCCGCCAGGAGTCCTGCCGCCACGAGCAGCGGGCGGCGTAGCCTGCGCGCCACACCTTTTATATAGTGCATAAAAAAAACAGTTTTGTCAGTCATCATTTTCTTCAACCTCCGAAATCGTTTGTTGTAATCTTTTCTTTTTGAAACAGCCAATGCCGCCGAACACCACGGGCACGACTACCAGGTTCAGCAGCGTGCTCGTCAGCAGTCCGCCCAGCATCACCTGTGCCATGGGGCTTTGGATTTCGTTGCCCGGCAGCACACTGCCCAACGCCAAGGGGATGAGTGCCAAGGCCGACGACAGAGCCGTCATCACGATGGGCAGCAGGCGGTCCTGCGAACCTTGGAGCACACACTCACGGGGCGGCAGTCCACGGCTGTACAGCTCGTTGTAACGGTCCACCAGCAGCATACCGCCGCGCGTGGCTATGCCGAAGAGCGAGATAAAGCCGATCACGGCGGGAATGCTCACCACGCCGCCCGTCACCACCAAGGCCAGCACACCGCCGATGAGCGCTAACGGCAAATTGAGCAGCACCACCACGGCCTGCCGCCACGAACGGAACTGCAGGTAGAGGAGCAGGAAAATCACCACCACGCTCACCACGGAGAGAGCCAGCAACAGGCGCGAGGCGGCCTCCTCGCTCTCGAACTGTCCACCGTATTCGATGTGGTACCCCTCGGGCAGCTCCACCTTCTCCTCGATGGCGCGGCGCATATCTTGCACCACGGAGCGCATATCGCGGCCTTCCACGTTGGCCGACACCACCAGTTTGCGTTGCGCGTTCTCCCGGCTGATGGTGTTAGGCCCTGCGGTCGACACCACGTCGCACACCTCGCTCAGGGACACCTTCTGTCCCGTGCCCGTGTCGATGAGCATTTGCCTGATGCGCTCCGTGGTCGCCATGTCGTGGTCCGACATTCTCACCGTCAGATCGTACGTGCGTCCCGCGTCCTGCACTTGGCTCACCACCTCACCTCCGAGCGCGGCGTTGACGTATTCCGAAAATTCCGGCAGGGTGATGCCGTAGCGCGCCAGGAGTGTGCGGCGCGGACGCAGCACCAGTTGCGGGCGTTCAATCTGTTGTTCCACGTTGAGGTCGGCCACGCCCTCCACGCTGCGAGTCGCTTCCTGTATGCGCAGGCCCAGGCGGTGCAGTTCGCCCAGATCCGGGCCGAACAGCTTGATGGCGATGCCCGCCTTCGTGCCCGAGAGCATGGCATCGATGCGGTGGGAGATGGGTTGGCCTATCTCGATGTTCACCCCCGGGATGGTGACCAGCTTCTGCCGGATGTCGGCCATCACCTCCTCCTTCGTGCGGTCCTGCAGCCGGAAAGGCACTTCTATCTCGCTCGTGTTCACGCCCAGGGCGTGCTCGTCCAGCTCGGCGCGCCCCGTTTTGCGTGCCACGTGCTTCACCTCAGGCACCTGCATCAGGAGCTGTTCGGCGCGCCGGCCGATGCGGTCGCTCTCCTCGAACGAAACGCCGGGCAAGGTGCTGACATTGATTGTGAAGCTGCCCTCGTTGAACGGCGGCAGGAAGCTGCGGCCCAAGGTGAAGAAGAGTCCTACGGTGAGCACCACTAACACGGCGGTCGTGCCCAGCACCCAGCGTCCCGTACGGCCCGTCAGGCTGCCCAGCAGCCGTTCGTAGCCGTGCTTCATGGCGCGCACCCAGCGCGGTTCGTTGGTCCTGCCGCTGTCGCCCTTGACGCGCAGCAAATAGCTGCACAGCACGGGCGTGAGGGTCAGGGCCACGAGCGTCGAGGCGAAGAGCGAAACGATGAAGCTCACGCCCAGCGGGGCGAGCATACGGCCTTCCAGGCCCGATAGGCAGAACAGGGGGATGAAGCTCACCACGATGATGAGCGTGGAGTTGAGGATGGGCATACGCACCTCGCGCGAAGCGTCGTAAATCACCTCCATGCGTCCGCGCCGCTGCGCCGGCGGCAACAGGGCGTTGAGGCGCAGCCGCTTGTACACGTTCTCCACGTCCACAATCGCGTCGTCGACCAGTGAACCGATGGCTATGGCCATGCCGCCTATGCTCATGGTGTTGAGCGTCAGGCCCATGGCCTGCAACACGAGGAGCGTGACGAGCAGGGAGAGGGGAATGGTGACGAGGGAGATGAGCGTGGTACGCGCGTTCATGAGGAAGATGAACAGCACCAGCACCACGAAGATGCCGCCCTCGACGAGCGACTTGCGGATGTTCGATATGGAGCTGTCGATGAAGTCCTGCTGGCGGTAAAGCTCGGTGTTCACCTTCACATCGGCGGGCAAGGCGGTGCGCAGTCGGGCAATGGCCGTGTCGAGTGCCTCGGTCAGTTCGAGCGTACCCGTGGCGGGTTGTTTGGTCACCGTGAGGAGCACGGCGGGCTTGCCGTCGACCGATGCAGTGCCCATCTTGGGGCGTTTGGCACCCAGTTCCACGTCGGCCACGTCGGCCAGCACCACAGGTAGTCCGCCGGGCGTGGTGCCCACCACGGCCTGAGCCATCTCCTCCGTGCGAGCCGTGGCCACCACGCCGCGTACGATGTATTCGTTTCCGTATTCATAGAGCACGCCGCCGGCCGCGTTGCGGTTCATCTGGCGCGTAGCGTCGAGCACCTGCGAGAGCGTCACGCCGAAGTGGCGCATCCGTTCGGGGTGGAGGCGGATTTGGTATTCCAGCACGTCGCCTCCGAGCACCGTCACCTGTGCCACGCCGCCCGTGCTGAGCAGTCGTGGGCGCACGGTCCAGTCGGCGAGCGAGCGCAGGCGGCCCATGGAGGTCGTGTCGGCGGTGAGGCCCACGAAGAGCACTTCGCCCATGATACTGCTCTGAGGCCCGATGGTGGGACTGCCCACGCCTTCGGGCAACTGGTCGCCCAGCGTGGCGAGCTTTTCGGAAACAATCTGGCGGTCGCGGTACACGTCCGTGCCCCAGTCGAATTCCACCCACACCACGGAGAAACCCGTGGTGGACGAGGAGCGCACGCGGCGCACGCCGGTGGCACCGTTCACGGCGGTCTCGATGGGGAAGGTGACGAGCCGTTCCACCTCTTCGGCGGCCATGCCCCGGGCTTCGGTCATCACCACCACGGTAGGCGCGTTGAGGTCGGGGAAAACGTCGACCTCCATCCGCCAAGCCGTCCAGCAGCCCACAGCGAGCAGCAGCACGCTGAAGAACACCACCAACGGACGGTTGCGGAGAGAAAGGGAAATTATTTTGTTGAGCATAAGGTTTGAGGTTAAGGGGTTGGAGCGCTATAAAAGGCTATAAGGAGCTATAGATTACTATAGATAACTATAAATTACTATAGAGCTCTATAGAAAACTTTAGCTGGCTATCTCCGGCGGTCTATGCCGCCGCTCAATGGCTGTGTCCTTCGGGAATCACCGTGGCGTTGGCCGCTAAGCGCACCTGCGTGGCACCTTGCGCCACCACGTGCTGGCCCGCCGTCAGGCCCGAGCGGATTTCGGTGCGGCGGCCATCGGTCGCGCCGATGGTCACCTCCTGCCGCTGATACCTTTCAGGATGGATTTGCACATACACAAAGAAAAGCCCCTGCGCCTCGGTAAGAGCCTCGTTGGGCACCGTGATGACCCCCTTCCGGGTCGCCCCCTGCAGATACACCTGCGCGAAGCTGCCCGAAACCAGCCGTCCCCGGTTGGGCAGCTCGAAGGTCACGGGAACGGAAAAGCCCGTCGCGCTGCTCGCCTTCCCCTTGGAAACCAGACTGCCCCCCATCTCGCTCACGCAGTGTGCCGTCCCTTCCGGCTCGTACGACAGGCGGAACGTGGCATCCTTGATTTGCGGCAGCAGCGCAAAGTGGCGTTCCGGCAGGTCGGCACTCAGCTGCAGGCGTTGGCTCTGCGTCACCGTGGCCAGCGGTTGTCCCGGCTGCACGTAGTCGCCCGGGCGCACCAGCACCTCCTTCACGTAGCCCGTGAAAGGCGCGGCCACGGCGCGTGTCCGGGTTTCGTTGCCCAAGCTGCGGGCCGCCGCCTCCGCCGTGCGGAAACGGCTGCGTGCCTCGTCCAGTTCGCGTTGCGGCAGCAGTTTCTCCGCCGCCAGCTGCTCGGCGCGTGCCAACGCCTTGCGCGCCGCTTCCAGTTCCGCGCGGGCCGCTGCCGCCGGGTTGCCGTCGGCCATGGCCGAAGCGTTGATGACAAAGAGCTGTTGCCCCTGACGCACGGCAGCACCGTCGGCCAGGTTCTTCGTAGCCTGGCTCACGATGCCCGCCATCGTGGCCGACACCGTCGCCTCATCGCCCTGTGCCGGCAAGAGGCGGCCCGTTACCTCCACCACCTCGGCAAACTCGCCCGGCTCGACCGTGACGAGCCGCAGGCCGGCGGCTTTCGCCTGCGCCTCGGTGAAAGTGATTTCGGCGGAGTGGCCCGCGTGTTCATCAGCGTCGTGATCGTGTTCGTCCGCTTCGTGGTTGTGGCCGTCGGCCTCGGCCTCGTGGTCGTGACCCTCCGCTTCGTGGTTATGTTCCTCCGCGCTGTGGTCATGACCGTCGTGTGCGTGGTCCGAATGGCACGCACCCAAGAGCATAGTCCCCATGAGGGCTATGCCGAAAAAGAATATTTTTTTCATGAAAAAGGCTTTATGGTTATAAAAAGAAGACAAGCTAAACCATAAAGCAGGGCGGTCCGCGCCGCCGCAGGTGCCGGTCCGTCAGGCCGGCCAAAAGCGGAATTTGCTTCCTATTATATATAGGAGTGGTAAGGGATGGGAAAAACAGGTTCAGCACGAGAGCCGCCCCAACCCCCACCCAAAGCCAAAAAGGCAGGGTTTCGGCGGTAGCGGCAGGCACTTGGAACACCTGTTGCGGCGTGAAGTCCACCGAGCAGGTGTGCGATGCCGGAAGGCCGTGGTCCGAATGTTCCGCCGGCAGGTCGTGCGTATGCGCATCGTGGGCACACAGTTCGAGCGCCCAGCAGGCAGCCCCGCCACGGTGATGGTGGTGGGGAAGCAGCACGACCATGAGCAGTAGCGCAATGGACATGACAACGCGGAATATGCCTTTGCTGTTTTTCACGCCGCGAAGATAAGCATAATTCGCCAAGAGCCTGTTACAGACCCTATATATTTATGCCGAAGCCTTGCCCTGCCGCCGCCAAAGCATTTCCCGAAACGAAAATCCGTCTTTTCCATCTCCCAAATCAGGCTCCGGAAGCCCCAAATACGGGCTCCGGAAGAGCAAAATCGGGTGTAATAGCAAAATATTACACCTCCCGACGCATTTTTTCCGCTTTTTCCTTGCACAATCCAAAGTGCCGCTCTACTTTTGTGGTGTACTATTAAACTATTACACTGAATTAAACTTTTTCATCATGTTACAGATAAACGAAATCGACTTCAGCTACGGGCGGCGCAAGGCCCCCGTGTTCGAGCACTTCAGCCTGCGCTTCGAGCCGGGCCACATTTACGGACTGCTGGGCAAGAACGGCACCGGCAAGAGCACCCTGCTCTACCTCATGAGCGGACTGCTGCGCCAACAGCGGGGCACGGTGCTCTTTGAGGGCACCGACGTCAGGCTGCGTCGGCCCGAGGTGTTGCGGGAAATGTTCCTCGTGCCCGAAGAGATAGAGCTGCCCCACCTCAGCATGGAGCGTTACGTGCAGCTCAATGCCTGCTTTTATCCGCACTTCGACTACGAGGTGCTGATGCGCTGCATGACAGACTTCGACCTCGACCCGAAGGCCAAGCTCGACAGCCTTTCGATGGGGCAGCGGAAGAAAGCCTTCGTATGCTTCGCCCTGGCCACGGGCACCCGCCTGCTGCTCATGGACGAGCCGACCAACGGGTTGGACATCCCCTCGAAGAGCATTTTCCGGCAGGTGGTGGCGCGCCACATCACCGAGGACCGCACCCTCATCGTGTCGACCCACCAGGTGAACGACGTGGCGATGCTCCTGGACCACGTGGTGATGCTCCAAGGCTCGCACCTGCTGCTCAACCGCTCCGTGGCCGACATCTCGGCCGCCGTGCGCTGTGAAGAGCGTGCCCTGGGCGAACCCACGGACGACGCGCTCTATGTGCAGAACTCGCTCCAGGGCCACGCCGTGGTGGTGGAAAACGACGACCCCGACGACGAAACGCCGCTGGACCTCGAACTCCTCTTCTGCTGTGCCGAAGCCGGCAAACTTCCCCAAAGTCTCACCTGTTAATCCCCCTCCCGAAACAATGAAAAACTTCAGTCTGAAACGCATGGCGCAGGTGATGCGCATCACCTTCTGCCAAAATCATAAATGGTTCCTCAACATAGGCATTGCCTACCTCTTGGCCCACTTCGTCGGCCAGGCCCTGGTTTTCTACACCATAAGCAACAGCCCGGAAGCCCCGGATTGGTACATCGCCGGCCGGATGCACAGTGCCACCGGTGCCTTCGTCATGATCAGCGCGTTTCTCATCTTGGGCGGCATCTCCTTCACGTTCGACGTGCTGAAGGACAAGAACAAGCGCATCTCCATCCTGATGTTGCCGGCCAGCAACGCGGAGAAATTCGTGGCGCGGCTGCTGATCTGTACGGTGGGCGTGTGGGTGCTCAATGCCGTTTGCATCCTGCTGGCCGACGGTCTGCGGCAGCTCGTCTACCATTGGTCGGACACCCCCTTGGGTTCGGCATTGCCCGCCCTGTGGGAGTTTATCGGAAACAACGGCACGGTCTTCTCCAGTGCGATGAGCGAGCCCTTCGTTGCCGGCCAGTCCACGGGATGGTGTGCCGTGGCGTTCGTAGTGTCCTCCGGCTTCATGACCTACAGCTTCTTCCTGCTCGGTTCGGCGGTGTTCCGCAAGCAAGCCTTCATCCTGACGGGCCTGTGCGGCCTGGGTCTCACCCTGGTGGGGACTTACGTGGCCGGCACGGTGGCCGATCTGTTCGAGTACTCCTTTACGGAAAAGGAGGTGTTTGCTTTTCTCGTCAACATCGTGCCTGTGGGTGCCGTCGTGCAGCTGTTGGTAGGTGCAGGTTTCGTGTGGCTGAGCTACCGCCTGTTCGAGCGCATGACCGTGGTGCGTCGCAATTTGTTCTAAACCAAAGTCTTTATCGTATTCCTTAGAAAGAACCACAATATGACGTTTAAAGAAAGCCAACCTATCTATGTGCAAATGGCCGACCGCCTGAGCGACGAGATACTCCACGGCACGTATGCGCCGGAGAGCCGCGTGCCCGGCGTGAGGGAGTATGCCGCGATGCTGGAGGTGAACGTGAACACGGCGGTGAAGGCTTACGAGCTGCTGGCCCGCAGGGGCGTGATTTACCAAAAGCGGGGCATGGGCTATTTCGTGGCGGCCGACGCGCCGCAGCTGATCCGCTCCGAACGCCGCGCCTATTTCCGCGAACACGCCATGCCGCAGTTTTTCGCACAAATGAAACTCCTCGACATCACGCCCGAAGAGATGGTACGGGCGTACAACGCCTATCTCGAAAATACAAACAAAGCATGAGCCGGGAGCCACGCGCCCCTGTGCTCGCCCCATTTTCCAACAAAAAATACTGACCTTATGAAAAAGCATCTGGAAATCATCATAGCGATTGCCGTATTCATCATGCTGCTGCCCATCGGGCTGCAGGTGAAGGCACAAGGCCACCGGGCCGACAGCCTGCGCACACTCAGCGAGGCCGGAGTGACCGTTTACCGGCCCGTGGCGAAACTCAAGGACGGCGCGATGGTCACCACCGTGGAGAACACACCGCTGGCCAAGGCCGGCACCGCCGAGGACGTGCTCAAACAAGTGCCCGGACTCATGCAGAAGGGCGATCAGGAAGGCACCATCGAAGTGATTGGCAAGGGCACCCCCATCTTCTACATCAATGGGCGGCAAGTGCGCGACCTCGCGGAACTGAAGCAGCTCTCCAGCGAGGAGGTGAAGCACGTGGAGGTGATCCAGACCCCGGGAGCGAGGTACGACGCCAACGTGGCCGCCGTGGTGCGCATACGCACGGTGCGCCGCAAAGGCGAGGGCTGGGGCGTGGATGCCATGCAGGAGTACCGCCAGGGACGCTATGCCAACGACAATTCCCGGCTGAAGGTGAACTACCGACGCAAGGGGCTGGACATCTTCGCCGTGGCGGGACTCAACGGCGGACGCTTCTACTGGAACTCGCCCTCCGACCAGCTCACCGTGACGCCCGACACGCTGTGGTACCTGCCCATGGGACAGAACATGAAGGGTAAACAGCTCTACGCCGACTATACCGCCGGTTTCAACTACGACGTGGACGAGAACCACTCCTTCGGACTCCGCTATCAGGCCAAACAGACTCTCAAAAGCACGGGCTACTTCAGCCTCGACAGCCGCATCCTGGCCAACGGCGAATACTACGACCAATTGCTGAGCCAGGGCGAGGAGGACAACGATGCCGACTTGCAGCACGACCTCAACCTTTACTACGTGGGCAAGCTCGGAAAGGGAGAACTCTCCACTGACCTCAGCTTCTATGCCAACGGCGACAACAAGACGAACGTGACGAACGAAACGAGCCAGGAGCACGACGACCGCTACGTGCCCTCCGTGAGCCGCACCCGCAACCGCCTCTGGGCGGCCAAGGTGGCCTACGAATGGCCGTGGCTGGGCGGCAGGGTGAGCCTCGGCACGCAGTACCAGCTGACCAACCGCCACGACGATTACTACATCCCGCTCAACAACTTCGGCCTGCAGGCCACCCGGACGAAGCAGGAGGAGAAGAACGTGGCCGGCTTCGTGCAGTGGAGTGCCGTGCTGGCACGTCGTTACCAGCTCTCCGCTGGACTGCGCTACGAGCACGCCGCCTACGACTACTCCACCGAGGGCGTTCACAACCCCGACCTCTCGCCCACGTACAACAACCTGTTCCCCTCCTTCTCCCTTGCCACGGCATTCGGACAGGGGGCGAAGGCACTGCAGCTGATGTTTTCCTATACCGCCAAGACGCAAAGGCCGCAGTACGGACAGCTGTCCAACAAGGTGACCTACGGCAACCGCTTCCTCATGCAGAGCGGTAACCCCGACCTGAAGCCCACCACCATCCACTCCGTGAACCTCACCCTCGTGCGCGGCAGCTGGCAGGCCGTGGCCATGATGGACCACCATCAGAACGGCATCCTGTTCTGGGGACGCTCGTTGCCCGACCACCCTTCCATCACGAAAATATCCTTCCTCAACAAATCGTTCACGCAGCTACAGGGCATCCTCACCTATGCGCCGCGCTTCAAGTACTGGCAGCCGCGCTTCACGGCGGTCTACACGCAGACGTTCTGCGAGCTGCCCGTGATGAACGGCACGCGCAAGTTCAACAACCCGCTGTTCCACTTGGCCACGGTGCAGGTGTTCAAACTGCCGGCCCGGATTGACCTCACGGCGGTGTACAGTTTCCAGACCAAGGGCAACTACCAGAACGTGAAGGTGGACAAGCTGAGGCACTATACGGAACTGTACGCCTCGCACGGCTTCCTCAACGACGCGCTCACCGTGACGCTCGGCTGTCAGGACCTGCTGCACAATGTGGGCTCGCGCAACCTGGTCTTCATGGAGAACTCCCGCTTCCTCCAGGGCGGCAAGGGCGACACGCGGCAGGTGTACCTGAAACTGCACTACAAGTTCAACGCCATGCGCGACAAGTATCGCGGCAAGAGCGCGGTGGAGGAAATCATCAAGCGACTGTAGAAGAGAAAAAAGATGATGGTAGGTGTTTAAAAGTAGTTTATGTCTACATGATTAGTCATACCTAAGCTTTAAACACCTACTTAACTTTTTGAGGTGATGCTATGCCTTTCCAAAAAGTCCGGGAGTTGTTTTGTCAACTCGTCGAGCTCGACAAAATAGTCGGCGACTTGTAAAGAAGACTTCACACCGTGTCCTGCCGGGACTGGCAATAATGTAAAATGTAAAATGTATAATGAAGTCTACGACCGACATACAGGACGAAGCAGACCGCCGCCCCCATTGGCGTAGCCCTCATTATACATTATACATTTTATAATGCCCCTTTCGCGCGCGTATATACGGTTTTTATTTCCCGAAAAAAGCATTCACCCCTTCACACAATGCTCGTTTTCGTCTGATTTCCAAGGAGCTTGAGTGTGAAGGGTTGAAATTCAAAGCATTCACACCGAGGGTGAATGCAGGTGAAGGGTTGAAACATCAAGCCTTCACACCGGAAAGCCGCTGGCAATCAGGAGATAAACGAAAAAACGAGCCCTGCGCTGTGAATACTTGAAAATTCAAGCCTTCACACTTGAAACCAATGATTTTCAATGGAGAACATGCCTTGTGTGAAGGAATGAATGTTTTTTTTCGAGAATAAAAAAAGCGTATAGAAAGCGTGAATAATTGGGGTTGGAAAGGGCAAATTGCCCCGTGCCCTTTTGGCAAGTGTTGTTCAGCTCACGAAGCTTCAGCCTTATCACCTCATCCCTCAAAAATTCATACAACGTAGACAGTGAATAGTTGAAGGGCGCAGCCTCCGAAAACGGGGTTACGCCCTGGGTGTGGATAATGGGAAAGAGGTGAAGACGGAGAGCGATAATTTTTGTTCCTGTCAACGGCTTAAATGTCCTGCGTTGAGGTCGGTACATCCGGCTTCCTGACCACGCACGACTCGAAGAGCTTGCGATAAAACCGGTGGCGACAGAGTGTGGCGGCACTGCCCAGGATAATCAGTTTGTAGCGCGCCCGGGTGATGGCCACGTTCATGCGGCGCAAATCCGAAAGGAAACCTATCCGCCCCTCCTCGTTGGCCCGCACCAACGACACGAGTATCACATCGCGCTCCTGCCCTTGAAACGCATCGACCGTGTTCACCGTAATCAACGGGCGCAACGGTTTCAAAAAGTCGTCCTTTTTGAGTAGTCCGCGCAAGTACTGAACCTGTGCGCGGTAGGGCGAAATGATGCCCATGTCCACCCGTTCGTCCAACAGCCGGCTGCGGCCCACACGCTCCACATAGTCGTGGAGCGCACGCAGCGTCAGTTGTGCCTCCGTGCGGTTGATGCGTCCGTAGTTCGTACCCACAAATTCCTCGCGGACAAACGTTTCTTCAGTCTGCTCCTTCTCCCCATCGTGCTCCGCCATCTCCTTCGACGTGTCCACCCACACGAGCGGCGTGTCCAGCTCATCGAGCAAAGAACGGTGGCGCACCTCCGGCGCAGCTTGGAGTTTGCCTTCATAAAACCACTCTGAGGAGAAACGCATCAGCGACTCGTTCATGCGATACTGCACCGTGAGCAGCCTGACACACTCCGGTTTCGTTTCGGCCAGGTGCTGCATCAGCGTACACCCCAGCCCGCCGCGCAGTGCCTCGGGACTTTTCAGCGTGGGCGGCAGTTGCTGATGATCTCCGGCGAAGATAACGCGGTCGGCGTGTTGCAGGGCAATCCAACAGGCCGCTTCCAGCGCCTGTGCCGCCTCGTCGATGAACAGCGTATGGAAATGTCGTCCGCAAAGCAACGAATGGGCCGCCCCGGTCAGCGTGCAGGCTATCACCCGCGAGCCATCGAACAACTCATGGCGAATGCGCGCCTCCTGCTCGTCGGCCCGCTCGCGCAGTCGGGCCACTTTTTGGTGGAAGTTGGCCGGTCTGCTATTCCTTCTCCCGGCATAGAGTTGCCGGATGGTGCGCCTCACCTGCCAGAGCAAAGGATAGTCTGGATGGGCGGCGAAACGGTGCTCGTAAGTGCAGGCTAACATCGTATCGTTCACACGACTCGGATTGCCAATGCGCAACACGCTCAGGCCACGAGCTGCAAGCTGCGCGCAAATCCAATCGACTGCCGTGTTGCTTTGTGCACACACCATCACCTGGGGCTCGCGTCGCAACACCTCACACACCGCTTCGACCAGCGTGGTCGTCTTTCCTGTGCCGGGAGGGCCGTGAACAATCAGCGCATCGCGGGCGCAGAGCACATCGCGCACGGCTTGTTCCTGTGAGGGGTTGAGCCAGGGAAGACTGAGCGGCACGGCCGGCTGCGCACCCCAATGCAGCGGGGCCGGGGTGTGGAACACGTCGCGCAACTCCGCCACCCGGTTTCCCTTGGCCCGGATGGTACGTTGCAACGCATCGAACATGGTGCGATAGGAATAGTCGTCGAAACTCAGTTGCACCCCCGCCATTTCCAACTCCTGCAATCTACTCAGCGCCTCCTCCCCCGGGAGTTCCACCACCATGCGGTCAGGTTCAGCGAAGCTCACCGTGGACTGAAAATTCAAGTAACGGATTTCTCCGTTTCCGCTGCGCGAAAAGAAACATACCTGACGGCCATATTCAAAGTTGTGTTCTATTTCCTCATCCGTCGTCCGGGATATTTCCACCACGAAGCGGTCCAGCGAGTTGTAATATCCCCGCCCCACTGTGATGGGAAACCAGCAATCGCCCCGTTTCACCTTGCGGTCAACGCCCATAACGGCCGTGTCGCGACGGAAAGCCGCTTTCTCAAATTCGTATTCCTTTTGCAGCAGGCTGTATTGTTGTTCTAAAGTTAAGGACATAGTATGCTTCAATCTTGCTTTTAAGTAAGTGTTTGAAGTCAGTAGGAACGATGTTCCACGCTTACGCCAATCATCCCGTTCGTTCCGAGCTTGAACTCCGCGGCTGCCCCCACACGCTCCTTGGGTTCACCCCAATACAACGGAAAGACGTTGTGGCGGAAACGGAGGTCCTTCTCCTTGGGCAGGAACGTTCGGCTGCCATAGGCGTAGAGCGAAACGCAGGAGTTGACCTTATAACCCACAATGCCCGCAATGCCGGCATCGGTGCTGCGCCAGCCGCCCCAGTCCATGTGGTGGGCATACACGCCGGCTGCCACGGAGAAACGCCCCTTTATCGGCAAGGCATAGGCCATGGCCAACGATTGCCCGAACCCTACTCCGGAGGGGGCATGCTTGCCCAAGCCCACACTGAGACTCATGCCAAACTGGGCATTCAAGCCCTCGTGGAGCCGCCACGGCGTGCCGCCCCAATAGTCGGGAGCCCAGGAATAGCCCATCGGCGAACAGAAAAACGGAGAGGGCGAAGCCGGCAACAATGGCAGCGAGAGGTCGAAATCAGAGGGCGAAACGGGCAACGAAAGCGTATCCTCACGCAGGCTGTCGGGCGAGGCGTGCATAAATGCATCGTTAAAATCCCGCTTACGAGCGGTGTCGTCCGTCTGGGCCCAAACCAACGAGCCACAGAACAGCGCGAAGCAAAAAAGAAGGAAGCGTTTCATGATGCGGATGTATGAAGTCGCTGCAAATGTAGGCAGAAAAAGAATTGATAAAGGCAAAAAAGAATTTAATAAAGGCAAAGTAACAGGCGCAAACACTAATTTTGCCGCACTAACACCTCCCTCAGCATGGAAAACATCACTTCTGAAGCCATCGACCGACGACTGCACATGCTGGCAGAGCCGGATTATGCCGCCTTCAGTGCCAAGCTCATTCCCAACTTGAACCGCCCCTTGCTCGGGGTGCGCATTCCCCAACTGCGACAGTTGGCCAAAGCACTCTTACGCGAGAACCCCGACGTGGCAACCGGCGAGGCTTTCACCCACCTCAGCCATGAAAACATCGCCCTCCACGGCTTCGTGCTGGGCTATGCACGAATGGACTATGCCCTCTGGGAACCTCGCGTGGCGCAGCTCGTTCCCCTGCTCGACAACTGGGCCTTGTGCGACATGACATGTGCTTCGCTCACCCTCATCCGTCGCCACCGCAGCGAGGGATGGCGTTTTCTTCAGTCCTACTTGCGGAGCAGCGACGAGTTCGGCCAACGCTTTGGTGTGGTGATGCTGATGGACCATTTCCTCACCGACGAGTGGGCCGACCGCGTGCTCGAAGCCTTTGTCCTTGTGCGGCCTGCGGGCTACTATGCCGCCATGGCCGTGGGCTGGGCCTTGCAAGCAGCTTTCATCCGTTGGCCCCGGCGCGTGTTTCCCCTGCTCTCAAAGGCGCAAGTCTGTGAGGAGAGCCGAAAAATGGCACGCAAAAAACTATTAGAATCGCGACGCACGCCCAACGAATGGCGCATGCGCATCAAAATTTTGGAAATATGAAAACGTGGTATAAATTCTTGACTCTTTGTTGCTGCCTGCTTTACGCCATGACTGCCGCCGGACAGACAACATTGCCGTTGCGCTACGTGCCATCCGACAGCGTGATGACCTGGGCCTACGGCGGACAGGACTTCCGCACCATGGCACAAACTGTCTGCCCCGGTGTGCGAGCCGCCCGATTGGAGCTGGCTCCCGGAGCCATGGACCATAAGAGCAAGGTGGAGGAGGTGTGGCAAAAGGTGCAGCCCGAACTTAACGTGGTGGGGGGCGGCGACGACGAACTCACCGACGGGCAGGGCTTGCCGGCAGCCTATGGCTTCAACCTCAACGGCCTGATGTGGCTCTTCACCGGCAAGGCAGCCCATGCCGACATGATGGAACGCAGCCTCTACAATGCCGTACTCCGCACCCTGACCGACAGCACTCTCGCCAAGCAACCGGAGGACCTGCGAGCGGCCGCCGAAGTGCTGATGGGCGTGCCGGGGGTGATTTACGCCACTACGAACGACGAGCGCGACTTCTTCGTGAACCTTTACACCAATGCCACGACCAACCTCTGCCTGCAACAGCACCACTTCGCCCTCGACCAAATCACCGACATGCCCCGGAGCGGACAAGTGAAGTTTCGCCTTTCCCGACTGGCAGAGCCCTTGCCCCTAAGGGTGCATCTGCGCATACCGGACTGGGCTTCCAAACGCCGCCCTGCCTTGGCGGCATTCGCCTATGTCGACACCACGGCGTGCCTGCCCCGTATCTATGTGAACGGCCACGAGCAGGAAAAAGTGGTGCCCGATGCCGACGGTTATGTAGTGATTGACCGCGTGTGGCGTTCGTTGGACGAGATTTACATCGACTTTCCCCTTCAGCCTCAGTACGTTCGCCACGCCGCAGCCGCCACGGGACTCACCCGACGCGGCGAGCTGGCCCTGCAGCTCGGCCCCGTGGTCTACACGGTGGCCACGCCAACCAACGGCCACTACTTTGTGGCACACGAGCCGCTGCGCCTCTCTTCCCGCTTCACCCCTTCGGGCCACCCACAGTTGGAGGGTGATATGTTTCGCGAAGCCGGCACGCCGCAGGATGCCTCCGCACCGCGCGTAACGTTCGAGGCATTGCCCTATGCCGACGGTGCAGCCGGCCGGGTCTGGGTCAGGGAGATGCGATAAGTGTACCCTAATCTTTTATTTAAAAAACATTATAAAAAAGTCCTGGACTATTTTTTACAAGTCCTGGAGTAGGAAAAAATAGTCCAGGAGTAGAAAATAATAGTTCACGGATTGAGGAGCGTACTCCTATTGATAGCCATTTTTCATCATTCCACGGCCTACTCAGACACCCACTCTTCCCCATAAAAAGCAAAGACAATGTTAGTATATCCCAACTGTAAAATCAACATCGGGCTTCGCATCGTAGAGCGCAGACCCGACGGATACCACAACCTGGAAACCATTTTCTACCCCATCCCACTCTACGACAACCTGGAGTTTAAGGAGCTGAAAAATGAGGAGGCGCCTTACCGCCTCAGCCTGGCGGGAGTGCCACTGGCAGGACGCGACGAGGACAATCTGGTGGTGAAGGTTTTCATAGCTCTGAAAGAAGAGTTTAACCTCCCCCCCCTGGAGATTTTTCTCTACAAGCATATTCCCACCGGTGCAGGACTGGGCGGAGGAAGCAGTGATGCGGCAGCGATGATGACTGCGCTGAACGAAGCTTACGACTTGCAACTGTCGCAGGCTGAGATGGAAAGGCGCATGGCCGCTTTCGGAGCCGACTGTGCGTTTTTTGTAGCAAGCCGTCCGGCATTTGCCACGGGCATCGGCGACAAGCTGTCTCCCACCCCGCTGTCGCTGAAGGGAAAATATATCCTACTGGTCAAGCCCGAAGTGTTCGTATCGACCAAGGAGGCTTATGCCCACGTGGTGCCAAGAGCAGGCGGAACGTCGCTCAACGAGCTGGTCCAAGCTCCCATGGAACAATGGCGCGAAACGATAGTCAACGACTTTGAAGCCTCTGTGTTTCCCGCCCATCCGCAACTGGCGGCCATCAAACAGACACTCTACGACATGGGAGCACTCTATGCTGCCATGAGCGGAAGCGGCAGCACGATGTTCGGTATCTTCGACCGACCCACGCCCGAAGCCGCACAGGTGTTCAAGGACGCTTTTGTGTTCAACAAAAAACTTATCAAATGATTTACTGCTTTTCAGGCACAGGCAACTCGCTCCGGGCGGCACGACTGCTGGCTCAGGAGTTGAAGGATGAGGTGGTACTCATGACGGAAGCAGCCCCCGAACGTATCTCTGCGGACAAGACGCAGACATTGGGCTTCGTCTTCCCCGTTTACGCCTGGGGGCTGCCCCGAGTGGTAAGCCATTTCATCCGCCAGCTGCCTCCGGCACCTAAAAACGCCCCGCGCCACGTATATGCGGTGCTGACCTGCGGCGATGACATAGGCTGTACAGACCGACTGCTGCGCAACGCACTGAAAGAACGCGGCTACAGGCTCGCAGCCGTCTACTCCGTACAAATGCGCAACACCTACGTGTGTCTGCCGGGCTTCGATGTGGACTCCCCCCGCGTGGAGCAATCCAAAACGGCCGAGGCGGAAAAGAGGTTGCACGCCATTGCCCGCAACATTGCACACCAACGGCCGTCAAGCCCCGAAGATGTGGTGCCCGGCAGCTGGCCCCGACTGAAAAGTTACGTCCTGCGTCCGCTGTTCAACCGTTTCCTCACCTCCGACCGCCATTTCCGCGCCGACACCTCGCTGTGTACCGGCTGCGGACGCTGCACCCGACTCTGCCCGTTGCACAACACCCGGCTCGACCCCGTGGCGCGCACACCCCTGTGGCGCAGCCATTGCACGCACTGCTTAGCTTGTTACCACTGCTGCCCGCACCATGCCATCAGTTACGGAAAATTTACGAAGGGAAAGGGACAAGTCGCGATAAATATATAACTTCGCACGCCACGCCGAACCGGTTCGACAAACCGGTCCGACACATTTTATTGACCACAACTAAAACATATCACGAAGAATGAACAACGAATGGTTTGAATGCAAGGTGAAATACGAGAAAACCATGGAAAATGGTTTGGTAAAGAAAGTCAATGAACCTTACTTGGTGGATGCACTGAATTTTACCGAGGCCGAACGCCGCATCATCGAGGAAATCACTCCCTTCATGACGGGCGTGTTCGAGGTGAGCGACATCAAACGCGCCCGCTACGCCGAGATTTTCGAAGCTCCCGGCGACGACAGCGCAGACCGCTTTTTCCGCGCCAAACTGGTATTCATCACATTGGACGAAAAGAGCGGAAAAGAAAAGAAATCTTCCCAAAACCTCCTCATTCAGGCCGCCGACCTGCGCGATGCCATCAAACGACTCGACGAAGGCATGAAAGGCTCAATGATGGACTACACCATCGCTTCCGTTACCGAAACGGCCATCATGGACATCTTCCACTATGTGCAGGCCAAACGGGAGAGCTACATCCCCGAACAAGAGCAAGCGTAAACCGGGGGCTTCATCACCTCAGACAACACACACATGGTACATCTTCAAGAAATCAAAGCCGACATCCGCCCCGGCGTGGAGCTGGTAGCAGTGTCCAAATACCACCCTGCCGAAGCCATCCGCCAGGCTTACGCAGCAGGGCAACGGGCGTTCGGCGAGAGCCGCGTGCAGGAGCTGCAAGCCAAACGCCAAGAGCTGCCCAACGACATCGAATGGCATTTCATTGGACACCTGCAACCGAACAAAGTGAAGTATATCGCCCCCTACATCTCGCTCATCCATGCCGTCGACAGCTTCAAACTCTTGCTGGAAATAGAGAAACAAGCTGCCAAAGTAGGACGCATCATACCCTGCCTCTTAGAACTGCGCGTTGCACAAGAAGCCACAAAATATGGCTTCACGCCTGCCGAATGCACTGCCATGCTCGCCGAAGGCCAATGGCGGAACCTTCACCACGTGAAGCTGTGTGGCATCATGTGCATGGCTTCCCACACAGACGCCACCGCCCAAATTCGCCAAGAGTTCCACACCGCTTACAGCTATTTCCAGGAAGTCAAAGCGCGTTTCTTCGCCGACGCCCCAGCCTTTTGCCAACGCTCATGGGGCATGAGCCACGACTACCACCTCGCCATGGACGAAGGTGCCACCATGGTACGCATCGGCTCCGCCATCTTCGACTGAACACGGCGAACTTCGCAAACCCCGGGGCCTGAAGGAGGAAACACAGCTATCGGCCTACGATATTCACTCCCGCCATCCGGCTAAAAGAATAGAGGAGCAGACAAGGGAAAACTGACATGAGACGCCTAAAACCTTTCATCTCCATGATTGAGAATTGCTTTAGGGCAGTAGATTATGAGGTGAACTCAAAAGTGTTGTGGACTTCTGATTATGGTGTTCCGCAAAACAAAAACCATTTTTTCATGGTTGGCAATCGCCACGGCATAAAGTACGAGTTTCCTGAGCTTTGTGAACTACCGCTAAGCTAAAGACTTAGCGGCTTCGGAGATAGTTATGCCTCCTCGTTTTTCCTGCTTCTTCCTGCCATTGCTTTTTAGGACACAAGG
>SFPC01000143.1 GCA_004552195.1 Bacteroidales bacterium
ACACACCAGTGCCAAACTGGACACCGACCCATACGGGAAGCCTGCGATGGTTTATCTGCACGAGGGCGGTGTGGCGGGAATCGCCGAGGACTTGCGTAAGCGAATAGATGCCGATTTGGCTGCACGATTGGATGTGGCACGCTATAAGGGTGTATCGGAAGAAACACCACCCCAAACCGTTACGTCTGCGACCGTGGAAATTAAGACTAAAGAAGAAGTCCCGCAAATCAAGGAAGAGCCAAAGGAACGACCTGCTGCTGATTTTCCTATGGAAGGGAAAGCGGTGCAGCTCACCTTGTTCGACCTTTGGGAATATACACAGCCGCAAGAGAAACTAGTCTCGAAGGGCAAAAAGAAGTCCGCTTCCGCCAAACAGGTGCAGAAGGGAAATAGCCCAACAACTACTCACACTGAGAAACCGAAGAAGCAAGACAATACGTTATTGCAGTCTTCGCAGAAAAAAGCAGACGAGCCCCCCAAAGAAGAAAAGAAGACTTTGCCGGGCGACATCTATGCGGACATCAACTGGGAGGACAATCCGCCCATCAACGGATTCTATGAGGCCATGATGACGCTAACACCCGAACGGCGTGTGGCACTGCGACAGGAAGCGGAGCGACATCGTCAGGAACAGTTGAAGAGATTGGGCGTGGCAGATACGCTCGATCCAGCTTTCATCCCTCCTATGGGAGAGATAAAGCCGCTGTCTGAAGCAGAGCCGAAACATGCTGAGGCAGAGCAGACAGTGGATAAAACTGCGCAAACCGAAGGAAACGGATTGTTCCAAGGTACAGCCAATGCTCCTGCCAAACAGGAGCAGTCACCGCTTGACCTCACTCCGCATCCCTACGACCGTACGCTGGAACCCCATCACCGTGAAGGCTCCATCGTGCTCGATGCGGCAAGGAACGTGGGCTATCTGAAAGACCTTACGCCCTACGGAGCGATGTTCCATCCCGCCGACCTCAGCGGATTTCAGAAAGAGAAGCTGATGCTCTACATCTCCCTGCGCGATGCCTACGAGCGTCTGTACAGCTATGAGGCGGAGCACCGTGAGGAGAATAAGCCGCAGCGAGGCTACCTCAACACCTACTACGACGAGTTTGTCCTGCGCTACGGCCACCTCAACGCCAAGCAGAACGTGAAGCTGTTGCTGATGGATGCCGCAGGGCGCGACATCCTCTCCTTGGAGCGTGAGGAGAACGGGCAGTTCGTCAAGGCCGACATCTTCGAGCGTCCCGTGTCCTTCTCTATGGATGAGATAGTACAGGCCGACTCGCCGGAGGAAGCCCTGTCCGCCTCACTCAACAAGTACGGCACGGTCCATCTCGACTATATGCGTTCGCTCACCGACACCACCGCAGAGGAACTGCTTGCAGCCCTCCACGGCAGGGTCTATTTCAATCCCTTGGCTGACAATTACGAAATCAGCGACCGCTTCATAGCCGGGAACGTCATCGACAAGGCGGAACGCATCGAGGCATGGATTGCCGACAATGGGGAGCATGAGCATCTGGCAGAGGCAAAAGAGGCGTTGCAGGCATTGCAGGACGCTGCCCCGCAGCGCATCACCTTCGAGGAACTCGACTTCAACTTCGGCGAGCGTTGGATACCCACGGGCATCTACTCCGCCTACATGAGCCACCTCTACGAGACCGATGTCCGCATCGCCTACGCCCCCGGCATGGACGAGTTCTCCGCCGTGTGCGAACGCAAGAACATCAAGATATGGGACGAGTTCTGCGTGAAGGGCTACTACCGCCACTACGACGGCATGAGCCTGCTGAAGCACGCCCTGCACAACACCTGCCCCGACATGATGAAGTGCATCGGCGAGGACGAGAACGGCAACGACATCAAGGTGCGCGATGCCGAGGGCATACAGCTTGCCAACGCCAAGATTGACGAGATTCGTAACGGCTTCTCCGAATGGCTCGAAGAGCAGTCGCCGGAGTTCAAGGAACGGCTCGTGACGATGTACAACCGCAAGTTCAACTGTTTCGTGCGCCCGAAGTACGACGGCTCTCACCAGACCTTCCCCGACCTCGATCTCAAGGGGCTGGCAAGCCGTGGCGTGAAGGACATCTATCCCTCGCAGAAGGACTGCGTATGGATGCTCAAACAGAACGGTGGCGGGATATGCGACCACGAGGTGGGGACCGGCAAGACGCTGATAATGTGCATGGCTGCACACGAGATGAAGCGGCTGAGCCTCGCCCACAAACCGATGATTATCGGGCTGAAAGCCAATGTGGCGGAGATAGCCGCCACCTATCAGGCGGCCTATCCCAACGCCCGCATCCTCTATGCCTCCGAGAAGGAC
>SFPC01000064.1 GCA_004552195.1 Bacteroidales bacterium
CAGTCAAACTATGGCAAACAAGAATCTGAATGCCGCCAAGACGGCCAAGAAGGATGAATTTTACACGCAGATGGTTGACATAGAGAGGGAGCTGCAGCATTATTGGCCGCACTTTCAGGGCAAAACGGTGCTCTGCAACTGCGATGACCCTTACGAAAGCAACTTCTTCAAGTATTTCGCGATGCACTTCAATCATCTCGGATTGAAGAAACTCATCTGTACCTGTTACAATGGGTCGCCCATACAGGGGGATGAATTGTCTTTACCATTCGATTTTGAGGATGAAGAACCCAAGAAGATTGCCCATAAGGTGGTGATAACAGAGGTGAAAGACCTTAACGGTGATGGGGCAGTTGACCTATCGGATGTAAGAATACTCCTGCAGAACGACAAGAACGTGCTCTCCACTCTCAAAACGGGAGACTTTCGTTCCAAGGAATGTATAGAACTGCTCAAGGAGGCAGACATAGTGGTCACCAATCCTCCTTTCTCTCTGTTCAGGGAATATGTTGCGCAGTTGATGAAGTATGAGAAGAAGTTTGTGATTATAGGGAATGTAAACTCAATTACCTACAAAGAAGTTTTCCCGCTTATAATGCACAATAAGGTTTGGTTTGGTCCAAGTATTTCAAGTGGAGACAGAAAATTCAACGTACCTATTGACTATCCATTGAATGCGGCTGGATGTGGTATAGATAGTGATGGAAAAAGATACATTCGTGTCAAAGGTGTGAGATGGTTTACCAACCTTGACCATAAGAAACGTCATGAGGAGCTTGACTTGGTGTGCCGTTACTCATCAGATGAGTATCCCTATTATGATAATTATGATGCTATAGAAGTCAGCAAAACTTCTGATATACCGTATGATTATGAAGGTTTGATGGGAGTACCCATTACATTTTTGGACAAATATAATCCAGATCAATTTGAAATTATTGGAATAACAAGTAATAATATTTCATTAAAGCGGTATTGGATCAATGGATTTGAGAAGTACGATAGACCATATATTAATGGAGAAAGAAAGTATTCAAGACTTCTTATCCGCAACAAACATCCGCGCGTATGATGACCATAAAGCAAATAAATGTGACTGTAGGTGAGATAACCAAAGGTTATATCAACAACGACGAGGAAGGAGTGAGAGGATTTGATGGTCTTCTCGATATCCGTCCAAAATATCAGCGTGAGTTCATCTATAATGACAAAGAACAACAGGCCGTGATAGAGACCGTGATGAAGGGTTATCCGCTCAATGTAATGTATTGGGTGAAACGGAGTGAAGATGCAGAGTGCCCCTACGAAGTGATGGACGGACAGCAACGCACGCTCTCGTTGTGCGAATACGTAAGGGGGATTTTCACAGTGGACGAGAAGACGTTCTTTAACCTGACACCGGACGTGCAGAAGCGAATCCTCGACTATCCACTCACGGTGTATGTGTGCGAAGGGGAAGAGTCGGAGAAACTGGAATGGTTCAAAACCATCAACATTGCCGGGAAACCGCTCAACGACCAGGAAATCCACAATGCCGTGTATGCCGGGCCGTTCGTGAGTGATGCCAAACGGCATTTCTCGAAGTCTAACTGCGGTGCGTACCGCTTGGGCAAGGACCTGGTGAACGGTACGCCCATCAGGCAGGATTTTCTCAAAAAGGCACTGGAATGGATGGCGGCACACGAAACAAGGAACGGGAAAGGGCAGACGCTGGTGGGCTATATGTCGCAGCACCAGCACGACCCGAACGCCAACAACCTCTGGACTTATTTCCAAAGTGTGCTGAACTGGGCCATCACGAACTTCGACAGGAAGAAGTTCAAGAAGATCATGAAAGGACTTGACTGGGCTTTCCTCTACGACACATTTCACGAAGCAACGCTCGACATCGCGGCCATCCATGCTGAGATTTCACGGCTGATGCGCGACAGTGATGTGCAGAAGCCGCTGGGCATCATTCCCTATGTGCTGACGCGCGACGAGCATTACCTTGACCTGCGCGCCTTTCCCGAGGACATCAAGTTGGCCGTCTGGGAGAAACAGCACCATGTCTGCCCGCTCTGCAAGAAGGAGTTTCCGTTGGAACAGATGGAGGGCGACCACATCACCCCGTGGCGCGAAGGGGGAAGGACGGTGGAGGCCAACTGCCAGATGCTCTGCAGGGAGTGCAACAGGAGAAAGGGGGCGAAATGAAAGTTCGGCGGGACGTTGGTATTTCGTTTCTCAGTATATTTCCGTAAACGGGCATTTTCGAAGCCACCCAAAGGAAAACAACAGGGATTTTCATACATTTGCAAGCGAAATGCGGTTAAAAGGTGAGCAAATCCCCGTTGCTCTCCCACATCTACCCCTTCATCTTACGATTATGGAAGAAACAATGGTAAAAGGAAAGGCCAAACGGATACCTTACGGCATGATGAACTTCGTGGCCGTAAGGGAGGATGACTGTTACTATGTCGACAAGACAAGGTTCATCCAAAAAGTGGAAGACGCCAACAAGTTCTTCTTCTTCATCCGCCCGCGCCGCTTCGGCAAAAGCCTCACCCTCTCGATGCTGCGCCATTACTACGACATCAACGCGGCGGACAAGTTCGAACGGCTCTACGGTGACCTATATATCGGGCAGCACCCTACGCCTGAACACAACAAATATCTCATCATCTACCTCAACTTTGCCGTCATCGATGCCGAGTTGGGGAATTACCGCAGCTCGATGGACGCGCACTGCAACACGGAATTCAATTTTTTCTGCGACGTGTATGAGCAGTACCTGCCCAAGGGGATAAAGGAGGGGATGAACCGGAAAGAGGGCTGCGTGAAGCAGTTGGACTATCTGTACAAGGAAGCGAGCAAGACGAACGCAAGGATTTACCTGTTCATCGATGAGTACGACCACTTCACCAACAACATCCTCTCCGATGCTGCACGGCTGGACGAATACAAGAGCGAGACGCACGGGACGGGCTATCTCCGCACTTTCTTCGATACCATCAAGGCCGGGACGGACACGTCCATCGAGCGCGTTTTCGTGACCGGTGTCAGCCCCGTGACGCTCGACGACCTCACCAGCGGATTCAACATCGGCACCAACTACTCACTGGCCTACGGCTTCAACGAAATGGTGGGCTTCACCGAAGAGGAGGTGCGCGCGATGCTCACCTACTACTCGCAGCACCATGAGTTCCACCACACCGTGGACCAGCTCATCGAAATCATGAAGCCCTACTACGACAACTATTGCTTCGCTGAGGAGGCCTATGGCGAAACCACCATGTACAACTCGAACATGGTGCTCTCTTTCCTTTATAAATATATAGACAACCGCTGCCGCATTCCCGGCAGGATGCTTGACGAGAACATCCGCGTGGACTACAACAAGCTGCGTATGCTCATCCGCAAGGACCGGGAGTTCGCTCACGATGCCTCCATCATCCAGACACTGGTGTCGAGGGGTTTCGTGACGGGAGAGCTGAAGGAAGGCTTTCCTGCCGAGGACATTGCGAAGGAAGACAACTTCGTCAGCCTGCTCTACTACTTTGGGCTGGTGACCATCGGCGGCCTTCACCGGGGGAGTCCCAGGTTCGTCATCCCCAACGAGGTGGTGCGCGAGCAGATCTATACCTACCTGCTCGACAATTACCACGACAACCACCTCCACTCCGACAGCTACCGCCTCGGCCAGCTGGAAGAGGACATGGCCTACGACGGTTCCTTCAAGCCCTTCTTCCAGTACATCGCCGACAGCATCTACACCTATTCCTCCCAGCGCGACCGCCAGAAGGGCGAAGCGTTTGTGCATGGCTACACGCTGGCCCTGACCAGCCAGTGCCGCTTTTACCGTCCCATATCCGAGCTGGACAACCAGGGCGGCTACGCCGACATCTTCCTGTGTCCGCATTGCGAGATTTTCACCGATATGGAGCATTCCTACATCATCGAGCTGAAGTACCTGAAGAGCCAGGCAACCGAAGAACAGGTGGCCAAAGCCGTACAGCAGGCCCGGGAGCAGGTGTGCCGCTATGCCGGCACGGTGAACGTGGGAGCGCACATCGGACAGACCCGCCTCCACAAGGTGTACGTGGTGTACAAGGGCGTGGAGATGGTGGCCTGCGAGGAGGTAAGCTAAGCAGCCAGTTCCCATTGCAGACCTTCCATCAGCGTCAGCGGAAAGCACATGATATAATGAAGGGCGCAGCCGTTCATCAAATAATGTAAAATGAAGCCTGCGGCCGAGGTACAGGACGATGCAGAACCGCCGCCCCCATTGGCGTAGCCTTCATTATATATTATACATTGTCTCATGGACGGTCAAACCCTTTGTTCCGTGTTGTTCAGCTTCAGCATTTCCGACGGCACGCAAGCGCGGATGCGCTCAGCGAGCAAATCCGCCACACGGTTACGAACAAAATGCGGAGGGGTGATGAGCACCACACTGCGCGTAGGAATGGGCAATGCAAAGGGGCGTACCAACCTCCGTTGCGTTTCAGACAGTTGCTGAAGCGCCAGTTCGGGAATGAAGGTGATGCCTTGTCCGGCCTCCACCATGCGCATGAAAGTCTCAATGCTTCCCAGCGTGTAAGCGCGCCGACTGGCACTCGCTGACTTCAAACTACAAAACTTCACGAGTTGGTCACGGAAACAATGCCCTTCGTCAAGCAGCCAAAGCGACTCATGCTGCAAGTCGCACGACTTGATGGAACGGTGGCCGAAAAGCGCGTCACCCTCTGAAACATAAGCCAAGAACTGTTCATAGTAAAGCAGATGTTTCCCATATCCTTCCCAATCGCCCACGTCAGCCAGTATCGCCGCATCCAGTTCGCCAACAGCCAAAGCCTCCTTCAGCTGATACGTTTGCAGTTCGGTCACCCGCAAGTCGAGCGCAGGGCATTGCCTGCACAGTTGTGGGAAGAAGCGTGGCAACAGGTAAGGAGCGATAGTCGGCAGGATGCCCAGTCGGAACGTGCCTTGAACCCCTTGCGTTTCCTCCTCGACCACCTGTTTCAGTCGCTCGGCTGCCGTCAGAGTGATTCGGGCCATCTCCACCACCTTGTGTCCCACGGTTGTCGTGCGCACCCCACGCGCCGAGCGTTCAAACAGCGTAACGCCCAACTCCGCTTCCAGTTTTTGCAGCATGGCACTCAATGTGGGTTGGGAAACGTGGCAAGCGTGCGCTGCACGGCCAAAGTGTTGCAGACGGTCTACTGCCACCAGATATTCTAATTGTTGTAAGGTCATCAGGGATAAAATGAAAATTGTTTCCGGCAGAACAGCCTATATTATATATGTGCAAAAGTAGGGCAAAAATAAGGCTTTTTCATCATTTGCGTTGGCTTTTGCCGCCTCTTTTGCCGCCTCATCCCTTTCACCAAGGAATATCTCGTTACCCCCAGCACAAGTAGGCAAAACCCTTTGAGATACCCTCGAAAAACGCCTAAAATAGATTTTTTCTATGATTAATTTTAATTTTTCTGTTGCATAAGAAAAAAGGATTTCTCACATTTGCACCATCGGACAACCGATGAGAAAATCCATCTGTTTACTTAACTCCTAAACGCAAAAGACATGAGAAGTATCACCACTTTTGACCTCCAGTACGCCCACCGTTTCTATCGTTTCCAGGGCGAAGCCCAGTATCTGCACGGCCACACCGGCGTGCTCACCCTTGAGGTGGAAGACACCATTGAGCCGGGCGTGAACATGGTTTATCCCTGCAACGAAATCCAGAAAGTGGCATGGGATGTACTGAAGAACTTTGACCACGCGCTCATCCTCCGTGAGGACGACCCGCTACTGCCTGCCATCCTCGACGTGTACGACAAGCAGGGCATCCGCAACGGTCATCCGCGCAACACCATGAAAGGCGAAGCCTTCAAGACCGAGCTCGCTACCGCCTACCCCGACTGCCGTCTGGTAGTGACGAAGGAAACCATGACCGTAGAAGGCATGATCAAGATTGTATACGACCTGCTGAAGGACAAGCTGAACATTGCCAAAATCACCTTCACCAGCGGAGTCAATGCCGCTACGGCAGAGTTCCCCGTCAACCGCAGTATTGACCGCTGCCCGCTCTGCGGCGTCTCGCTGAACGAAGAAGGCGTATGCCCGAAGTGCGGTTATCGCAAGAAATAACAAACCATTTTATCCATTTGGTGTAAGAAAGAAACGGCATCCCCGGGCTTGTCAAAAGCTTGGGGATGCCAAGTTTTTAGAGGGTAAGGGCTATTATTGGGCTATTATACTATAAACGAACCGTTGACAAACACACTCCCTTTCCTGCGCTATCACCCACAAATCCCTTACCTTTGCCCTCGCAACGGAAAGACCGGCCTTACAAAGCGGCACGGGGCCAGCCATTACCGCTTGCGGACAAGTTCCCGATGGGGAGCTTGCTTCTAATACTTGAAATCCCTTGAAATCCCTTGTAATACCTTAGTGCCGCCGCCCTATCCAACTATGTGTTTGTAACGTTTAAGCTGCTTGTTGGCAGCTGTTTTTATGTGTTTCCCCCTGGCGGGGCGTTCACGCGAAGTAAGCAATTTTGATTTCGGCTGGCAATTTGCCCGCTATGGTCTGCAACCTGACTGCACCCGCATGGAGGAGCCTCAAGGTCTGGAAGCCCCCGGTCACGACGACAGCCATTGGCGTCCGCTCGACCTGCCCCACGACTGGGGCGTGGAAGGGCCGTTCCGAACCGAGCTGGAAGGGAATACGGCCAAGCTGCCCTGGGGCGCCATCGGCTGGTACCGCAAGCACTTCCATGTCGGCAAGGACCTGCTGGGAAAGAAACTCTACCTGGACTTCGACGGAGCCATGGCCAACGCCCAAGTGTGGGTCAACGGCCGGTTGGCTGGCGGACATCCCTACGGCTACACCTCGTTCAGGGTAGACATCACCCCTTTTGTGGCATACGGTTGCGAAAACGTGGTGGCCGTGCGCCTGAACACCGAGCAGCTGGGTTCGCGCTGGTATCCCGGAGCCGGCATCTATCGCCATGTGCGCCTGGTCAGCACGGAGCGCGTACACGTGGACCATTGGGGCGTGTTTGTGCGAACACCGCAGGTGAACGCGGAAGAAGCAAGTGCCTTGGTGCGTGTGGACATCGAGAACTATCTGCTCAAGGCCGTCAAGGGCACTTTCAGCGTGGAGATCTTAGAAACAGACGCGAACGACCGCATTGGCCGCAAGGTGGTTTCGTTGCGCGGAAAGGAACTGCAGCTTAATGCCGGTGCCAAGGTTACGGACAGCCTGCTGCTCAGAGTCAAGCGTCCGGTGCTGTGGAGCGTGGAGCATCCCGCCCGCTATGTGGCCCGCGTGAAAGTGTTTGCCGACGGAAAGGAGACCGATTGCTACGACCAGCCCTTCGATTTCCGCACCATCCAGTTCTCACACGATGAAGGGTTCCTGCTCAACGGCAAGAAGATGAAAATCCAAGGCACGTGTAATCACCACGACTTGGGTGCGTTGGGCACGGCAGTCAACGGCACGGAGCTGCAAGTGGACGTTCACGGCATGAACTATGCGGTGAGTGCGTATGGCGGCAAGGACCTCTACGGCACTTTCCTGGACATGCCCGGCCACGAGCACATCGTGGGCTATTCCAGCGAGAGCAGTTCGACCATCAGCTCGCGCGGAGAGTACTTCCCGCGCAAGTTCCAAGTGACGGTCTACGACACCCAAGAACCCGGCTGGGACTCCCTGCCCGACTATGAGTTTGCTGCCCTCGAACGCTACCCGACCATTTGCGGAGAATTCGTCAGGACGGGCTTTGACTACCTGGGCGAACCCACGCCGTTCAACTCCGACAACAGTGTCCTGCTCAATCATGCAGCAGGCATGACGGCTGAAGAACTGGAAGAGCAGCGAAAGGCACTGGAGGAGATGGACAAGAACCGCCCCACCTCGCGCAGCAGCTACTTCTGCATCGTCGACCTGGCCGGCTTTCCCAAGGACCGCTACTACCTGTACCAGTCGCATTGGCTGCCGAAAAAGCCCATGGCACACGTGCTGCCGCATTGGAACCATCCGGGCAAGAAAGGGCAACATATCCCGGTTTATGTGTACACGTCGGGCCAAGAGGCCGAACTTTTCCTGAACGGAAAACCACTGGGCCGCAAGCGGAAAGGGCAGTATGAGCACCGCCTGAAGTGGGGCAACGTAGTGTACGAGCCGGGCGAACTGAAAGTGGTGGCCTACAAAGACGGACGGCTATGGGCCGAGGACAAGGTGCAGACCACCGGCAAGGCGTGCCGCCTCAAACTGACAGCCGACAAGACCTCGGTGCGCAGCGACGGCGACGATTTGGTGTTTGTGCGCATTGCATGTCTGGACGAAGCAGGCAACGAGGTGCCCGATGCCGAACCGGTCATCTCATGCCGGGCAGAAGGCTGCGGCACGGTGATTGCCACAGACAACGGCGACGCCACTTGCCTCATAAGGTTCTCGGAAACCACCCGTCCTGCATTCAACGGCCTGATGCTGGCCATCGTTAAGCCTCATCGCGACCAGTCGGGCAAGCTGCGGCTCCGTGTGGAAGCGGAAGGTCTGGAAGGGGCTTCGCTTGACCTAACCGTAAAAAATAACAGATTGTGGAGTTTGCGAAGTTCCTGAGAGCCAAGAACAAGCGTAAGTAAACGATTTCCTTATGTCCTACCCCACCTACCCGCTCCTATGGAGCATCGGCGTGGTATGCGGGAAAAATGTAATTATTAAATTTTGAAATGCTCTTCATTCAACAAAAAATTCAAAAGATCCTACTTAGAACTTGATATGTAGGTAGCTCCACTTTGCATGGAAAAGCCGGAAGTTTCTGCACATAAAACAAAAAACCGTGCTATAAGCTATTGTTCTGATATATAGACCAAACAAACATTGTACTAATTACAAATTAGTTAAAAGAATGTATTGGGGAATGTTGTAAAACTGAGAGTTATGTCCTACCTTTGCCATGCAAAACACAAGAAATAGGCTCGGCTTACAGGCTGTTTTGTATAGCTTATTCTTTCAAAAACAAAAGTTTATCGGGTTTCACTCCGCACGAAGCGTCGCCTACAGGGTGAAAGTATTGAGCCGAGAGAAGGCCCGAAACGCAAGCCGAAAACTATATTACTCACATCTCTAATCCTTGAACCAATGAACTTTATTGAAGGACCCTGGAACGAACAAATTAACGTAACGGACTTTGTTCACCGTAACCTTACTTCTTATGAAGGCGATGCCTCCTTCCTGGTTGGCCCCACAGAACGTACCACAAAATTGTGGAACATCTGCCTGCAGGCACTTGAAGAAGAGCGCGCCAACGGAGGTGTTCGTTCACTCGACCCCAACACCGTATCTACCATTTCCTCGCACAAGGCCGGCTATATCGACAAGGACAATGAGCTGATTGTCGGATTGCAGACCGACGAACTGCTCCGCCGCGCCATCAAGCCTTTCGGAGGCATCAAAGTGGTAGAAAAGGCCTGCGCTCAGCAGGGTACGGAAGTAAGTCCGAAGGTGAAGGACATCTTCACGCACTACCGTAAGACGCACAACGATGGTGTGTTCGACGTTTACACGGAAGAAATCCGCCGTTTCCGTTCACTCGGCTTCCTTACGGGTCTGCCCGACAATTATGCCCGAGGCCGCATCATCGGCGACTATCGCCGTCTGGCTCTCTACGGCATCGACCGCATCATCGAAGCCAAAAAGGCTGACTTGGCCTCGCTCAAAGGCCCGATGACGGACGCTCAAATCCGTCTGCGAGAAGAGGTGGCTGAACAAATCAAGGCTTTGGCCGAAATCAAGGTGCTGGGCGAATACTACGGCTTAGACCTGAGCCGTCCAGCACAGAACGCCCAAGAGGCTGTTCAGTGGGTTTACATGGCTTATCTAGCAGCCGTAAAGGAACAGGACGGTGCCGCCATGTCGCTGGGTAATGTTTCCTCGTTCCTCGACATCTACATCGAGCACGACCTGAAGCACGACCTCATCGACGAGACTTTTGCTCAGGAACTCATCGACCAGTTTGTCATGAAGCTGCGCATGGTGCGCCACCTGCGTATGGAGGCTTACAACGAAATCTTTGCCGGCGACCCCACTTGGGTTACGGAGTCCATCGGAGGACGCTTCAACGACGGACGCACAAAGGTTACGAAGACTTCCTTCCGCTTCTTGCAGACGCTCTACAACCTCGGCCCCTCGCCCGAACCCAACCTCACGGTGCTGTGGAGCCCCACGCTGATGCGCGAGGTGCGCGGCTCTGACGACTATGGCATTGCCTGCTGCGTTTCCTATCAGGACATTGGCCGTCAAATCCAGTTCTTCGGTGCACGCTGCAACTTGGCCAAGGCGCTGTTGCTGGCCATCAACGGCGGACGCTGCGAGAAGACGGGTACGGTGATGGTAGAAGGTATTCCCGTGCTGACCTCCGACAAGCTGAACTTTGAAGAAGTGATGCACAACTACAAGCTGGTGCTGACGCAGATTGCCCGCGTGTACAACGATGCCATGAACATCATCCACTACATGCACGACAAGTATTACTACGAGAAGGCTCAGATGGCTTTCGTGGATACCAACCCGCGCATCAACCTGGCTTACGGTGCCGCCGGACTCTCTATCGCCATCGACTCGCTGTCGGCCATCAAGTATGCCAAGGTGACGGCTAAGCGCAACGACATCGGCCTGACCGAGAGCTTCGATATCCAGGGCGAGTTCCCCTGCTTCGGCAACAACGACGACCGTGTGGACCACCTCGGCGTTGACCTCGTTTACTTCTTCATGGAAGAGCTGAAGAAGTTGCCGGTTTACAAGAATGCCCGCCCCACCCTCTCGCTGCTCACTATCACTTCCAACGTGATGTACGGCAAAAAGACGGGTGCTACCCCCGACGGACGCGCTGCCGGTGTGGCCTTCGCTCCGGGTGCCAACCCGATGCACGGTCGCGACAAGAGCGGTGCCGTGGCTTCGCTGGCTTCGGTAGCTAAACTCCGCTACCGCGATTCGCAGGACGGTATCTCCAACACTTTCAGCATCGTACCGAAGAGCCTCGGACCCACGCCCGAAGAGCGTGTGGAGAACCTCGTGACGATGATGGACGGCTACTTCACCAAGGGTGCACACCACCTGAACGTGAACGTGCTGAACCGCGAAATGCTGGAGGATGCCATGGTACATCCTGAGAAGTATCCGCAGCTGACCATCCGCGTGAGCGGCTATGCTGTAAACTTTGTGAAACTTTCGCGCGAACACCAGCTGGAGGTTATCTCCCGCTCGTTCCACCAGAGCATGTAAGCCCCTGAGGCTCAACATACTTTATCCGGGAAGAAGCATTGTACTCCACGCTTCTTCCCGTTTTTTTTACCATGAAACACACATGAAACACTTATGAGGTGTTTTCTTTTATGATTGTTAGCGTTCCGATACTTTTAACGTACAGCTGTAATTGTTGTTTCGAGTGGAAATAACAATATAAGGAAACAAGAACATATCCAGCCGGTCAGTCGCCTTCCAACACTTCGGCCGGGATGTCCAAAACGGGGAAGAAGCACTTTTGCGATGCTTCCGAATCGTCCTCCCCTTCACCTACTTCTCCATCATCATCGTCATCCTCCTCATCTAACCACTGATAGGCATCGCAATTCTTCAAGCCAGGGGCGCCGTAATACTCATCGACCATACCGAATACACATATCAGCCTATGGAGATTATCGGGGAAAAAGGATAAATTTACTTCATCGCGTACATAGGTATTTTTCATCAACTGCACAGCAGCACAGTTTTGCGGATTGGTTTCGTCGGGTGAGTCGGCAATGACAACATTGGTTTCCACCGCATTTTTTGTGCCGAATACCATATTTCCTATTTTTCCGGAAGGTACAAAACCCACAATGTAACCTGCTACTGCAACATAGTGACCTTTCTCCAAAAGTTTCAAATCAGCCACAGAGCAAAAATCATCAGGCAGTTCATCTTCGCCCGTATCGGGCTTTTCCTGTTGTTCCTCATCGGTAGTGGGCAACTCCAATTTCCCGCAGGAAACGATACTACCCAAGAGCATCAGAAAGCAGAATAAACAACATA
>SFPC01000144.1 GCA_004552195.1 Bacteroidales bacterium
ACCGTATTTGTCGAGGGCGACAGTGCGCATCTTCAGATATGAGTCGTTGGGATAGCTCTTCATCACGTTGTTGCAGTTGAGGAAGAGGCAGCGCCCGTCCTTATCGCGCTTTATCACGTTGACACCGCCTCCGTAGGTCGCCACCCAGATGTTGCCGTATTTGTCCTCGATGGCCTTATACACGAGGTCGCTGCTGATGCTGTATTTGTCGCCTGGATTGTTGCGATAGTTGGTGATGTCGAAGCCGCCGGCGCACAATGCCCCGTAGCCGCCGTTCTTGGCGCGGGGCGACAGGCGGAAGAGTCCGTTGCCCTTGGTGCTTATCCAGAAGTCGCCGTGCTTATCCAGAAGTCGCCGTGGCGGTCTTTCATTATTCCGTATATTCGGCCGAAGGGCATTCCCTTGTCCTCGCCTCTGACGATGGTCTTGTTGGTGCCGTCGGTGATGATGAGCGAGCCCTTCTTGTTGCCTATCAGCATCACATTGTAGTGGGCGTCGTAGTACATGGCGCGCGTCTCGTTCTCGTTGTTCTCTATGGCACTGTCGTCAAATAGTTTGCGCCTCTCGATGTTGCGCTTCTGTATCTCGAGTTTCTCAAGTCCCTTGCGGCTGGTGGATTCAAACACCACTCCCTCGGGCAGGGCGAGATAGGCTGCCACGGTGTTCGACAAGTCCCATGTGTTGTAGGGATTGTTGTGGAAATACTCCACCTCGTCGGTGGCGCGGTTGTAATATCCGAATCCGCCGTGGCTCATAGTCAGCCAGACCGTGCCAGCCACTTCCGACACCTTCACTCCCGTCACGTCGTATTCGGGCACTAGCACCACTTGCGTGAACTCCTTCATGTCGCCCGTCTTCTCGTTGATGCGCGTGATGCCTTGGCCGCCGGTGGATATCCATATTGTGCCGTAGCTGTCGCGGAAGATGGAGTTGATGGTTTTGCCGGTGTCCTTGATGAGTCGCGGCTCCTGACCGTAGGCACATTCGAAAATTCTGCCCGACTTGGTGCCGACATACACGTTGTAGCCATTGGAATACATCGCCGTGATGCTCTCCTCGCCCAAAAGGGCATTCTGACTCAGCGACTCGTGGTTGGCCGTCAGTCGGCGCACTCCCTTGTCGGTGCCCACCCAAAGGTCGCCCTTGTAACCCTCGACCACTACTGTCGGCTTTAGCTGTCCCGTGGTAATTAGTTCATTCTGAAAACCATTTTTCGTGTATTTCATCTTGTATATTCCCACACCTTTCATTATGGCGAGCACCTCGCCCTTCGAAGTTATCGACAGGGTGTTCTGGGTCTTTAGCATCTCGTGTCCCTTCACGTTGGCAAGAGGATTGACAATGCGGTCCTTCTGACGTTCGAGCATAAACACGCGACCGTCATACATCCTCATCCATATGTTCTGCCATTGGTCGTTGACAAGCTCTGTGATGCGGTTGTGAAGCAGCGGCACCTTCGACTGGCCGCCCGTCTTATAGTTGAAGAAATTGAATCCGTCGAATCTCGACAGTCCGTTCCATGTGCCTATCCATATATATCCGTAGTCGTCCTGGATAATATTGGCGACGGCATTGCTGCACAGGCCATCGTCGGTGGAGTAGTGGGACTGCGACGCGTGCATGGTTTGGCCCTCGGCGCCCTCGACGGCTCCGATGACTAATACTGCCACAAGTGAAATCTTGACAGCAATCTTCTTGGCTATTTTATTGGTCATTAACATCTTTTTTTAGTCGGTTATTATAGATTATCATTTGCGAAATTACTATTTTTTTTTGTTTTATGGGGAATAATTGCTTCTTTTTTTCCTGACTTAACCAAAATTAACGCAAAATCGCCCTATTTTCCGTTTTTTAGCCTTAACTTTGTCCTCAAAATCTAACTTTACTAACATCTAATTAAAAAAAGAGAATGAAGAAAATAATCTTATCAGCGACGCTCGCCGTCGCAGCACTTATGTCGGAAGCTGCCGACAAGGTGTTCCTCTATTCGCCTGCCATCGACCAAGGCGTGCATGTGGCTTATGCTGCCGACGAGAGAGCTACCGCATTTTTCAATATCGGACAGATATTCCAGTCGGACTATGCCCGATGGGGAGCCGACAAAAAAATGTACTCCGAATTTGCCATCGCGCTCGACGAGGGCGGATATGCTGCCGTCTTCCAGGTGAACGATGTGGCTCCGTGCTTCGCTGTGGCCTACAGTCGCAATCTCGTCACATGGCGACCGCAGGACTATCCCCGCATGAGTCATCAGGGAGTGTTGGCACCGGTGATTGTGGCAAAGGGAGCAGGGAAATACGACGTGGTGTATCGCACAAAGGACGACAAGTATCGCAAGACGACCACCGACGCCAACTTCAGGCATTTCACCCCCGATGTGCCTGCAACTGCCGACGAATATGCCATTGCCGACAAAAAGAGGGCAAGAGCTAAAGTGGGGAATAAGGAATTTGTAGGCAACATACTGACTATCAATGATAACGGAGAGACTCTTAGCGGTATCAAGGCATACTTTGCCAAGCAAGCCGACAACCGGCGATTCCAAGCGATATGCATCGCTCATAGCCGCTGGCAAGGCTAAGGCAAAGCTTAACATCAACGTCTTCGGCGAAAAGAAGATAAGCGACAAGCTCATCGGGATTTTCTTCGAGGACATCAGCTATGCCGCCGACGGTGGACTGTATGCCGAGATGGTGCAAAACCGCGACTTCGAATACACGCCTGCCGACCACAGCGGATGGAACGCCTTCACAGCATGGCAACTGGCATCGGGCAAGCAGCCGATGATCGTCACCTCGTCGCCGCTCAGTCAGCAGAATCCACATGCGCTCAGCATCGCTGCCGACACACTCTACAACGAGGGATGGGACGGAATGGCGCTCAAGGCTGGCGAGAAATACGACTTCAGTATGTATGTAAAACCATCGTCGGCTAAGTCGTTTGTCGTTGCGCTCGTGGATGGCAACCGTGTGCTGGCCAGAGCGAGAATTGAAGCCAAAGGCAAGGAATGGGTGAAATATTCAGCAACGCTCACAGCGTCGGCATCCGCCTCTGCCGCTAAACTGATGCTTGTGGCTGAGGGCAAGAAATCCGCGCTCGTGGACATGATCAGCCTGTTCCCACAGAAGACTTTCAAGGGAAGGAAGAACGGACTGCGTGCCGATCTCGCACAGACGATTGCCGACCTGCAACCGAAGTTTGTGAGATTCCCCGGAGGCTGCATGAGCCACGGCGACGGACTGGATAATATATATAGGTGGAAACACACCGTCGGACCGCTTCAGGATCGCACGCCCGACCGCAATATATGGAATTATCATCAGACAAGAGGATTGGGATTCTATGAGTACTTCCAATTCTGTGAAGACATCAATGCCGAACCGCTGCCGGTGCTTGCTGCCGGTGTGCCTTGTCAGAACTCGGCTCCCGATGCCAACGGATATGGCGGACAGCAAGGCGGAATTCCTATGGCCGACATGCCTGCATATATCCAGGAAATCCTCGACATGATAGAGTGGGCCAACGGCGATCCAGCCACAAGCAAGTGGGCGAAGATGAGAGCCGAGGCAGGACATCCCGCGCCATTCAATCTCAAATACATCGGCATCGGCAACGAGGACATCATCTCGACG
>SFPC01000065.1 GCA_004552195.1 Bacteroidales bacterium
TTAAATCCTATGAAAATCAACAGGAAACTCACTCTGTGTGAAGGAGTGAATGCTTTTTTCGGGAAATAATAATCGTATATACACGCGCGCGAAGAGGGCATGTCTTAAACAGATTTCGCCTTTTGCAGCGTGTTTTATCCGTTTCATTGCCCCATCCGGACACAGCGTGAAGTTTTCTTCACAAGTCGCCGACTATTTCGCAGAGCTCGGCGAGTTGGAAAAACAACTCCAGGACTTTTCGGAAAGGCTTTTCATAACCTCAAATCCTATTCCTCAAAACTTTTCGCATCTGAAACTTCAGACAGTAATTTGATAACCTTATACTCCGGTGAAGCGACCATTACCCCGATAGTGCAACGACCTCTTGCCCTCATTCCTCGGTTACTACCCGCAACAGGTCATCCGGACTTTTCAAATACGCCTGCACACCCGGCAAACCACGCAAAAAGTCCTCATCCCTAAAGCCCCAAAGCACCAACACACAGCGAAGCCCAGCCTGGCGCGCTGTTTCCCAATCGACCTCCGAATCGCCCACATAAACCGCTTCCTCTGGTCTGCTACCCAACTCCTCCAAAGCCTTCAACACCCCGTCAGGATGAGGCTTGCGCCGCACAGTTTCGCTCTCGCCTACTGCTGAAGTCACCAAATCTGCAAAGAAACGCCGGTTCAATTCCTGCACGGCCGGATGCAGCTTGTTTGAAACGATGGCTATCTTCACCCCTGACTCGCGTAGCTTTTCCATCATGGGCAATATGCCCGGATAGGGCTGTGTAGTGTCCAGACAATGCTCCAGATAATGCGAACGGAATGTTTGGAACACCTCTTCAAACGCCACACCCTCCACTGCATTTTTCACGGCATTCTGCATCAAACGTACAATACCATTTCCCAAGAAACTCCTTACCTCCTGCAAGGAGCATTCCCGCAACCCATGTTTGCGAAGCGCGTAGTTCACACTGCCGGCCAAATCGCCCAAGGTGTCAAGCAAGGTGCCGTCTAAATCAAAAACAACTGTGTTCAGCATATTCTTTACTGGTTTAGTTTATTCAGCCGCGAAATTACGAATTGCCACATACCATCCAAACAACAAAGGCAAACTAATTTGAAAATTCCGCGGTTTTTTGATAAAGCCGGCAGCAGTTCGGAAAATACAATTAAAAAAACTTGCGCTTTTTAATTCCTTTTCTCTCACTTTGCACGGCTTTTCTTTTTGTCCTGCACTCGCCTTACACTTACTTTAAATAAGATAGGCGGCGGCTCGGAAGAAGAAAAACAAAACAATCGGCTTTGATTTTCGTTCTTCTCTCGCCTTGCACTTACTTTAAATAAGATAGGCGGCGGCTCGGAAGAAGAAAAACAAAACAATCGGCTTTGTTTTTCGTTCTTCTCTCGCCTTGCACTTACTTTAAATAAGATAGGCGGCGGCTCGGAAGAAGAAAAACAAATCTTTCGGCTTTGTTTTTCGTTCTTCTCTCGCCTTGCACTATCTTTGCCCTGTAAACCAATGGAATATGGAAATTAACGGAAAATTTGACCATTTCAACATCAATGTCACGAACCTTGAACGTAGCATTGAGTTTTATCGCCAAGCCCTCGGCCTGACACCCTGCGGCGAGATAGACGGTCCGGAAGGTGCTTTCAAGATTGTCTATCTGAACAATGCGCAAAGCGACTTCAAGCTTGAACTTACCTGGCTCCGCGACCATCCGCAACCCTATAACCTGGGAGAGTGTGAATTCCACCTTTGTCTTCGCGTACCCGGCGACTACGAGGCCACTCGGTCTTTCCACAAGGAAATGGGGTGCGTCTGCTACGAGAACCACGACATGGGACTTTACTTCATCAACGACCCCGACGGTTACTGGATAGAAATACTTCCCCTCGACTGACTTTATTTCTTTATCAACGTCATATTCTTTAAACAAACCATACTATGGACAATACCCAACAGCTCATTGCTCAATGCGAGCAAGTGGCCAAGCAATGGATGACCTCCGATTGCTACGATGCCGAAACGCAAAAGGCCGTGAAGGCCATGGTTGAGAATCCCGACAAGACCGAGCTTATTGACTCCTTCTACCGTACGCTCGAATTCGGCACGGGCGGTCTGCGTGGCATCATGGGGGCCGGAACGAACCGCATGAACATCTACACGGTGGGCGCCGCCACACAGGGCCTCTCCAACTACCTGAACAAGAACTTCAAGGATTTGGAACAAATCAGTGTGGTAGTGGGCCACGACAGCCGCAACAACAGCCGCCTCTTCGCCGAGACTTCGGCCAACATCTTCTCCGCCAACGGCATCAAGGTGTATCTCTTCGATGATATGCGCCCCACGCCCGAAATGTCCTTCGCCATCCGCCACCTCGGTTGCCAGAGCGGCATCATCCTCACCGCCAGCCACAACCCCAAGGAGTACAACGGCTACAAAGCCTACTGGGACGACGGCGCACAGGTGCTGGCTCCGCACGACAAAGGCATCATCGACGAAGTGAACAAGGTGAGCGTGGAGGACATCCGCTTTGAAGGCAATCCCGAACTCATCCAGATTATCGGCAAGGAGGTGGACGACGTTTATCTCGAAAAGGTTCACGCCCTGAGCATCGACCCCGCCTGCATCCAACGCCAGAAGGACCTCAAGATTGTCTACACCCCGCTCCACGGCACCGGCATGATGCTCATTCCCCAATCCCTCAAGCTCTGGGGATTCGAGAATGTCCACACCGTACCCGAGCAGATGGTGAAAGACGGCAACTTCCCCACCGTGAAGAGCCCGAACCCCGAAAACGGCGAGGCACTCAGCATGGCACTCGACCTGGCCCGCCAAATCGATGCCGACATCGTCATGGCATCCGACCCCGACGCTGACCGCGTGGGCATGGCCTGCAAGAACGACAAGGGCGAATGGATTTTGGTGGACGGCAACCAGACCTGCATGATTTTCCTCTACTACATCATCATGAACCGCAAGGCGCAAGGAAAGATGCAGGGCAACGAGTTCATCGTGAAGACCATCGTCACCACGGAGCTCATCAAGTCCATCGCCGAGAAGAACAACATCAAAATGTACGACTGCTACACCGGCTTCAAGTGGATAGCCCGCCAAATCCGCCTCGACGAGGGCAAGCTCCAGTACATCGGTGGCGGCGAAGAGAGCTACGGCTTCCTGGCCGAGGACTTCGTGCGCGACAAGGATGCCGTTTCCGCCTGCTCGCTGCTGGCAGAAATCTGTGCCTGGGCCAAGGACCAGGGCAAGACGCTCTACGATGTGCTCATGGAAATCTACCTTGAATACGGTCTGGCCGTGAACCACACCATCAACGTGGTGAAGCCGGGCAAAGCCGGTGCCGACGAAATCAAGGCCATGATGGAGAACTTCCGTGCCCATCGCCCCACAGAGCTGGCCGGTTCGCCCGTGGTATGCACCAAGGACTACGGCGTGCTGAAAGCCTACGACGCACAGGGTGCTGAGCAGCCGCTCGACTTCCCCGAGGCCAGCAACGTGCTCCAGTGGTACACCGAGGACGGCACCAAGGTGAGCGTGCGCCCCTCAGGCACCGAACCCAAAATCAAGTTCTACATCGAAGTGAAGAGCCAGATGGCCTGCGCCGCCGACTATCCCGCCGCACGTGCCCAGGCCCAGGAGAAAATCAAGGCCGTGGCCGAAAGCCTCGGTCTCTGATGCTTCCCGCACATTGAAACACAGCCTCTCCCCTACCCACTGAAGGCAAGGGAAGAACACCACTGAATCAGGCAGCAGCCGTCGCCACCCGGCGACAACTGCTGCCTGAATTTTTACTCCGTCATTCGACACTGCCGGAAACGGAAAGGCGTAGCCACGCAAACGGAACGACCCATCGCGCGGCTACGCCTTTTAAATTGTGTTCTCCAGGTTATTCCGGACAGGACAATGCCCGTCCACCTGAAACAACGCAAATTCTGCATTGGGAAATGTTCATGCCGTGCAGGACAACGGGCTGCATCCGGAAGCCTAAATGCTCAGTTCATCCAACACCTTGATGAGCTTCTTGTCCATCGGTTTCCGTTTGCCGATGGCATCGATAAACGGCACATAGACCACCTCGTTGTTGCGTACGCCCACCATCACGTTGCGCTGTCCCTGCACAAGCGCTTCGATGGCACCCACGCCCACCTGGGAAGCAAGGATGCGGTCGCGTGCCGACGGCCGGCCGCCGCGCTGCAAGTGGCCCAGGATAGAAACGCGCACGTCGAAGTTAGGATATTCCTTATTCACACGGTCGGCGTAGTACATGGCACCGCATTTGGGGCTTTCGCTCACGATGACGATACAGCTCTTCTTGCTCTTGCGGATGCCGCGCTCCATGAATTCAATCAGCTGGTCGCTTCCGGTAGAGTCCTCCGGAATGATGGCAGCCTCGGCACCGGCGGCAATGGCACTGTTCTGCGCCAGGAAGCCGGCATCGCGTCCCATCACCTCCACGAAGAATATGCGTTCGTGCGAGGTGGCTGTATCGCGGATTTTGTCCACGCAGTCAGTGATGGTGTTCAGCGTCGTGTCGTAGCCGATGGTATTGTCCGTTCCGTAAAGGTCGTTGTCGATGGTTCCCGGCAGTCCGATGCAGGGAAAGTCATACTCCTCGGCCAGCAACATCGCACCGGTCAGCGAGCCGTTGCCACCGATGACGATCAAAGCGTCAATAGCCTCCTTGCGCAGTGTTTCGTAAGCCTTTTTCCGTCCTGCCGGCGTTTCAAACTCCTTCGAGCGAGCCGTACGCAGGATAGTGCCGCCCGTCTGCACGATATTGCTCACGTCCTCGGTGGTAAAAGACTTCACCTCGTCGTTGATCAGGCCGTCGTAGCCACGATATATGCCTTTGATTTTGAATCCGTTGCAAATGCCACTGCGCGTCACGGCGCGGATGGCAGCATTCATTCCCGGTGCATCACCTCCGGAGGTCAGCACTCCGATACATCTGATTTTAGCCATAGTGTTTGATGATTGAGAATTAGAGTTCATCTATCAAATAGTCACGCCATCAAGGCATACACAAGCCACACCCCGCAACCGGCAGCAAATCCGGCCAACACTTTGGGTGTGATGTGGCGCAAGTACCAGCCGAAAGTGACCTCCTCCATGCGCATGAGCAGGAAGCCCGCAATCGTTCCCGTGGCCAGCAGCGAGCCGCCGAAGGCCGTGGCGTAACTGAGCAGCGGCCAGAAAATGCCGCCCGCTGCATAGGCATCCATGCCCGTAGCCCAGACCGTTTCGGGATGTCCCAGCATATCGGCCATCCCCACCAGCGCCGGCACACTGCCCATCAGGCCGGCCAGTGCCGCGCTGCAAGCCCCCACGGCGTAGACATTCGTTTCGTGTGCGTTCATCCACGCCACCAGCGTGCCGGGCAGCCCCGTTTCGCACAGCGCGCCGAACATCAGCGTCAGTCCCACGAAAAACAGCACGTTCTGCAAGTTGGCATATTGCAAGGCCAAGGGCAGTCGGCGGCGCACCATCTGGTCGCTGCCCAGCAGCGAACGGTTGCACAGCTCGTTGACAATCCACAGCAAGGCCAGCACGCACAGCGCACCTACGAACGGAGGCATCTGCGTGATGCGGTGGAAAGTGGGGATGAACCACAGGCCGCCGATGCCGACGAAGAAGAGGAGCAGACGCTGCGGGCGCGTGAGCAAGGTGTCGTCGCCACGGTAACGCGGCGTGGTGGTGGTAAATTCGATGCGCCGGGGCAGGCTGCGGTGCATGAGCAGCAGCATGACGCACAGCCCCACCACGACGGGCAGAGCCTGGGCAAGGAAGAAATCCGTGGGCGACACCAAGCGGTCCGTCCACAATTTCAAACTCGTCATGTCGCCAATCACCGTGATGGCTCCGCCGCAGTTGGCGGCCAGCACAATCACCGTGCAATAGATGCGGCGCAAACGGTCGTTCTGCAGCAAAGGATGAACGATGGAAATGAGCAGAACCACGGTGACCAAGTTGTCCAGATTAGCTGAAAGCAGGAAGGTAAGCAAAGCCAGTTTCCACAGCAATTTCTTAGGCTTTCGCGTGCGCAGCCACTCCGTGGCAAAGTCAAAACAGCCATTATTGCTCAACACTTCGACGATGGTGGCGGTGGCCAAAAGGAACAACACGATATTGGCCGCCTGTGCCACATAACGCAGGAAAACGTGTTCGGCGATGAACACCTTGACGGAATTGACGGAGATGGGGTGTGATGACAAAAAGGAGAGGAACTCCATGGGGTGTTCACTCACCACGAAATCAGTGCCGTAGGCAATGTAGAGTATCCAGCAACTGACCCCTGCAAACATGGCAACGGCAGCTTTATTGATACGATTGAACGCCTCGGTAGCGATAAGAAGGAGGCCGATAAACAAGATTGCCAATAAAACTACTGCCATGGCTCTGAAAAACGAATAAGGATGAGAGCGGCAAACGGGACTCGAACCCGCGACCCTTGGCTTGGGAAGCCAATGCTCTACCAACTGAGCTACTGCCGCAAATGTGGATTTTCATCTAATAAAGTGCTGCCCTTCTGCGCCCCGGCCGTAAGGAACGGGCCGCCGGAAAGCATGACTCACTCTTTGAAAGCGGTGGCAAAGATAGAAAGAAAATGCAAAGTGCCTATGTCATTACACGTTTTTTTAGGCTTTGGCACCACAAAAAAGCCTCCGGACACACCATACACCGGCTTGGCCGGCATTTTCACCGGAGTATGGCAGTATTCCGTAGGGAAAACCTAAGTACTCCTTAGGAATACCGTGCCATCGTGCCTAATAATAACAACGGGAGCGCGAGGCAGTCCCCACGCTCCCGTGCGATTCATTTATTCAGGTAACGGTCAATCTCTGCCGCCGCCTGCCGTCCTCCGGCAATGCAGCGCACCACGAGGCTGGCTCCTGTCGCCGCATCGCCCGCCACGAAAACATTTTCGGGGAAAGCGGGCTGCACCGGCTTGAGGAAGCCCATGGCCAAGAGCACGAGGTCGGCCTTGATAACCTCCTTCTTTCCCGTGGGCACCATGACAGGCCGGCCCCCGTCGGGATTGGGCTGCCACTCCACCTGCTCCACCTCGACGCCGCAGACCTTGCCGTCCTTAGTGCCGAGGAAGCGGTTCGACGCGAGCGACCACCGCCGTTCACATCCCTCCTCATGGCTTGATGAGGTTTTCAGCACCACGGGCCATGCCGGCCAGGGAGTAGCAGGGTTGTGACCCACGGGCGGTTTGGGCATGATTTCGATTTGCACCACGGAAGCCGCCCCTTGGCGGTTGGCCGTGCCGATGCAGTCGGAGCCCGTATCCCCTCCGCCGATGACCAGCACGCGCTTGCCTTTGGCAGAGATGCGTTCGGCTGCCGGGGGCTGCTGTCCGGCCAGCACGCGGTTTTGCTGCGCCAGGAGTTCCAGTGCCAGGTGGATGCCCTTCAGGTCGCGTCCCGGAATGGCAAGGTCGCGCGCCTCGGGAGTGCCCGTGCAGATGCACCAGGCATCGAACCCTTCGGGCAGGCGCGTCACGTCAATCGGCGTCGACACTTTGAACACCACGCCCTCGGCCTCCATCACCTTGACACGGCGGTCAATCACCGTTTTCTGGAGTTTGAAATTAGGGATGCCGAAACGCAGCAGTCCGCCTACGTACTCATCCTTCTCGAACACCGTGACCTCATAGCCCCGGCGGTTGAGCTGGTTCGCGGCAGCCAGACCCGCAGGTCCGCTGCCCACCACTCCCACTTTCTTGCCGTTTCGCGCATAGGTGCCGGGCACCACGTGGCCTTCGCGGTAAGCGTTTTCAATCACGGCACACTCGTCCTCGCGTATGGTGACCGGTTCGTCCATGCTGAGTTTAAGCACGCAGCTCTTTTCGCACAGCGCGGGACAGACGCGTCCCGTGAATTCGGGAAAATCGTTTGTCGCGCTGAGAATTTCGTAAGCCGTTTTCCATCGGCCCTTGAAGATAGCGTCCTGGAATTCCGGCGGCCTGTTGCCCAAGGGGCAGGCCCAGTGGCAGAAAGGCACGCCGCAGTCCATGCAGCGCGAAGCCTGCAACTTGCGGTCGCTGCTGTTCAATGTTTGTTCCACTTCGCCGAAATCGGCCACGCGCTCATGAACCGGACGGTAGCCGGCCTCGCGTCGGGGAATATGCAGAAAAGCTTTGGGATCTCCCATGGTAAAAGGGGTATATAAAGTTGAGGGTTGAGAAGTCCGGAAGTCAACTTTCAGAAGTTATGAGGGATAAGGGGTTATGAGGTCATAAAGTTACGCTGGCGTATTCCTGCCCTTCGGACAGATACTTTTATAACCTCATAACCTAATCCCTTGTAACCTATAAAGAGAACCTTAAGACTTTCAACATTTTTATCAAAAATCAGTAATCTCTCTGGACCTCGGCAATCTTTTGCTGGAGTTTGCGCATCTGTTCTTCAGCCAGCACCCGTTTGTACTCGATGGGCGTCACCTGGATGAAATCATCGATGTAGCGGTTCCAGTCGTCGAGCATGGTGCGCGCCAGCTGCGACCCCGTGTAGAGGTAATGCTGCCGCACCAGTTCGTGCAGCTCCTTGCGCGATGCCGAGTCCTCCAGTAAGGAAAGCTCCACCATCTCCATGTTGCAGAAGTAGTCGAAGTCGTGGTTCTTGTCCCACACGTAGGCCACGCCACCGCTCATGCCGGCTGCAAAGTTGCGGCCCGTCTGTCCCAGCACGACCACCCGGCCGCCCGTCATGTACTCGCAGCAATGGTCACCCACGCCCTCTACCACGGCGATGGCACCCGAGTTGCGCACGGCGAACCGCTCGCCGACGGTGCCGTTGATGTACACCTCGCCGCCTGTGGCCCCGTAGAGCAGCGTGTTGCCGGCGATGGTGTTCTCCTCCGCGTTGAAGTTCGAGCGCACGGGCGGCATCACCGCGATGCGTCCGCCGCTCAGCGCCTTGCCCAGGTAATCGTTGGCCTCGCCCTCCAGTTTGAAGCAGATGCCCTTGGTCAGGAACGCGCCGAAGCTCTGTCCTGCCGACCCTTTGAACTTGATGTTGATGGTCTCGTCGGGCAGTCCGGCCTGACCGTAGCGCGCCGCCACGGCCCCCGAGAGCATCGCGCCCACCGAGCGGTCCGTGTTCGCGATGGCATATTCCAATGAAATATCCTTCTGCTGACCGATGGCCTCGGCAGCCGCCGTCAGGATAGCCTGGTCCTTCACGCATTCGATGTCGTGGTGCTGCTCCGTGACGTGGTGCAGGGCAGCATCGCCCTCCACGCGGTGCAGCAAGTTGCCGAAGTCGAGCAATGCCGCCTTGCTGCCCGGTGCGGCAGGCTTGAGGCGTATCAGCTCCGTGTGGCCCACGATATCGTCCAGCCTGCGGAAGCCCATCTCCGCCAGATACTCGCGCACCTCCTGCGCCAGGAAGCGGAAATAGTTCACCACATATTCATAATGTCCCCGGAAATGCTCGCGCAGCTCCGGGTTCTGCGTGGCCACGCCCACCGGGCAAGTGTTCGCGTGGCACTTGCGCATCATCACGCATCCCAGCACGATGAGCACCGTTGTTCCGAAGCCGAACTCCTCCGCCCCCAGCAGCGCCATGGCAATGATGTCGCGCCCCGTCTTGAGCTGCCCGTCCGTCTGCAGCCGCACCTGTCCGCGCAGCCCGTTGAGCACCAGCGTCTGCTGCGTTTCCGACAGGCCGATTTCCGGCGGGATGCCGGCGTAACGCATGGATGATGCGGGCGATGCCCCCGTGCCTCCCTCGGCACCGGAAATCACGATCAGGTCAGCCTTGGCCTTGGCCACGCCGGCGGCAATCGTGCCCACGCCGCTCTCGGCCACCAGCTTCACGCTGATCTGCGCTTTGGGGTTCACGTTCTTCAGGTCGAAGATGAGCTGCGCCAGGTCCTCGATGGAATAAATGTCGTGGTGAGGCGGCGGCGAGATGAGCGAGATGCCCGGTATGGAGTGGCGCGTCTTAGCAATGATGTCGTTCACCTTGTAGCCCGGCAGCTGTCCCCCCTCGCCCGGCTTGGCACCCTGTGCCACCTTGATCTGTATTTCCTCGGCATCCCTCGAACTCCTCGTGGAACCGTTCGCTGTCCTCGCCTCCCTCGCCCGTGTTGCTGCGCGTGCCCAGCTTGTTCATGGCCAGTGCCAACGCCTCGTGGGCCTCCTTGCTGATGGCGCCGAACGACATCGCACCCGTCACGAAGTGGCGCACGATGTCCTCCACCGGCTCCACCTCGTCGATGGGGATGGGGTTCTTTTGGAAGCCGAAGAAATCGCGGAGGAAGATAGGGTGCGGCTTCTCGTCCACCAAGCGTGAAAACTCCTTGAACTTCCTGTAGCTGCCCAGCCGGGTGGCCAGCTGCAGCGCTGCAATCGTTTCAGGGTTCCAGGCATGCAATTCTCCGTCCTTGCGGTAGCTGAACTGTCCGATGTGCGGCAGCATGGAGCCCTCCGCTCCTTCCTGCAGGCTGAAGGCATCGTGGTGGAAACGGGTATAGTCGCGAGCAATCTCCTCCAGTCTGATGCCGCCGATGGTGGAGCAGGGCGTACCGAAATAGGTCTTCAACACTTCTTCGCTCACGCCCACAGCTTCGAAAATCTTCGCTCCGCGATAAGAGCGTATCGTGCTGATGCCCATTTTCGACATCACCTTGTAAAGCCCCTTGCAGATAGCCTTGATATAATTCTTCTCCGCCGTCTCGTAGTTCATCTGCACCTCGCCGCGCCGCACGAGGTCGTCGAGCACGGCGAATGCCATGTAAGGATTGATGGCACTGGCGCCGTAGCCCAGAAGCAGGGCCGCGTGCATCACCTCGCGTATCTCGCCACTCTCCACCACCAGTGCTGTTTCCACGCGTTTCTGAACGCTGATGAGGTGGTGGTGCACCGCGCTCACGGCGAGCAGGGAGGGGATGACGGCATGGTCTTTATCGGCTCCTCGGTCGCTGAGAATGATGTAGTTCACTCCGTCGTGAACGCTCTGCTCCGCCTCGCGGCACAGGTTTGCCAACGCCTCCTGCAATCCCGCGCGTCCCCTGCGGTGCTCAAAGAGCATGGGCAACTTCACTGTCTTAAAACCTTTGTAACGAATGTTGCAGAGGATGTCGAGCTGGCGGTTGTTGAGCACGGGGTGCGGCAGGCGCACCATCTTGCAATGGCCGGCATCGGGCACGAGGATGTTCATCCCCACCGCGCCGATATACTCCGTGAGCGACATTACCAGCTCCTCACGTATAGGATCGATGGCCGGGTTCGTCACCTGAGCGAACTGCTGGCGGAAATAGTTGAAGAGCAGCTGCGGGCGTTCCGATAGCACCGCTAGCGGCGTGTCGTTGCCCATCGAAGCCACCGGTTCGCTGCCCTGCGTACACATGGGCATGATAGTGCGCTCGATGTCCTCGCGCGTAAAACCGAACATGCGCAACTTCGCATCAAAGTCGGCCACGGTATTGTCCGCCTTTCGTCCGCTCTTCAGCGCGTCCAGCTCGATACGGTTGGCCGCGAGCCACTGGCGGTAAGGCTTGGCTGCCGCCAGCTCAGCCTTCAGCTCGTCGTCGTGGTAGATGCGGCCTTCCTGAGTGTCGACAAGCAGTATCTTACCGGGCTGCAATCTGCCTTTCTCCTTTATCTCGCCGGCCTCAAAGCCCAATACGCCGGCCTCGGAGGCCACCACGATATGGTCTTGTTTTGTTATCAGGTAACGGGCGGGGCGCAGTCCGTTGCGGTCCAACATACCGCCGGCATAACGTCCGTCACTGAAGAGCAGCGCCGCCGGACCGTCCCAAGGCTCCATCAAAATGGAGTGATATTCGTAGAAAGCCTTTAAATCTTCAGAAATGGGGTTTTTGTCGTTGAAACTTTCGGGCACCAGCATCGCCATGGCGTGGGGCAAGCTCAGGCCGGACATGACCATGAACTCCAACACATTGTCCAGCGATGCGGAATCGCTCATGCCGGGCTGGATGATGGGGCGTATATCCTTGATGTTGCCCAGCGTTTCGGTGGAGAGCACGGCCTCGCGCGCCTCCATCCAGGCCCGGTTGCCACGGATGGTATTGATTTCTCCATTGTGCGCCATGAGCCTGAAAGGCTGCGCCAATCCCCATGTAGGAAACGTATTGGTGGAGAAACGGGAATGCACCACCGCCAGACCGCTCGTAAAGTAGGGTTGCGTCAGGTCGGGGAAATACTCGCGCAACTGGGTGGAGGAGAGCATTCCTTTATATACAATGTTCTTTGAAGAAAGCGAGCAGATATAAAAGTCCTTATGATGAACGCGCTGCTCCACTTTCTTGCGCACCACATAGAGTATGCGTTCCAGATTTTCAGCATCTCCTCCCGTAATAAACACTTGTTTGATAGCCGGTTCGGTGGCCAAAGCTTCTTGTCCCAAAATCTCCGGACAGGTGGGCACGGCCCGGATGTGCATCAGCGAAAGTCCTTCCCTCTCCACCTCTTCTATCAACACACTGAGTATGCCCCCCTGTTCGGCCTCGTCCTTGGGCAAGAAAATCAAGCCGGTGCCATAACGCCCCTTTTCAGGCACGGGAATACCCTGCAGCAAAATAAATTCGTGGGGTATTTGCAGCATGATACCTGCACCGTCGCCCGTTTTGTTGTCAGCTCCTTCTGCTCCACGGTGCTTCATGTTTTCCAGCACCTTCAACGCGGCATCAACCAATTCGTGGCTTTTATTACCATGAATATTGACAATCATGCCCACACCGCAAGCATCGTGCTCATAATCCGGCCTGTAAAGCCCTTGGTTTAGTTTTTTGTTGTGTTGCATAGTGTCCGTTTTTGTTGCAAACTGTTTATTCGGTTTATTGGTAGGCAAGCGCATTACTCACCGGCTTGAAACCATAAAAAAAGCCCCTGTTTCCGGGGCTTAAGTTTCTTCCGTGGTGGGAATAAGTACAGTTCCCTTGCCTCAGATTTGAGCGCAAAGTTAAGAACTATCTTTCAAAAGGAATTAAAAAAATTAAACTTTTTCTCAAAAAGATTATTTTTTCAGCATTTATCTTTCATTTAGATAATCCACAGGCTCAAATCGTCCTTCTTTCCATTCATATGCTGCACAACGCAAGCAAGATTGGGCTTCAGCCTTGTCCTCCCGGCTCAAATCGGTTAAATCTTTACGAAAAACTAACACTTTTCCTTCATCTTCCCATTCGGCCACAACAGGCAGGTCGCGCAAAAGTGTACGCAGTTCGTGCTGTCGCATGGCAGAGAGTTCTTTGTTTTCCTTATACAGCAAATCGAAACCCGGCTGTGGCAACCAATCGCCCTTCGTCACCTGCCAATGGCGGTTATATACCGACAACGATGAGGAAAGCCCTCCTCTTTGTAATGTACGAATGCACAACACAAACACATCATGAGCCGATGGCAACACTTTCAACTGCCACGACCCTACATCGCTCGTTCGCAAAGCAATATGGTCGGCCGTTTTCAGCACCATCTCGGCCTGCCCGCCCAACACATTCTCGGCCTTGGCCGGCAAACCGCTGTTGTACAAATCTATCATGTCGAGCCGGGCAGTACGGTCAAGCATGGGCAGGACATCGCGCGGAATGTTAGCAAACAAGCTGTCGACCAATTGGGCGCGGACCTCGCCACACACACAAATGCACAGTAACAAAAGACTAAAAAAACATTTCATAGACTGCAAAAGTAAGCATTACCACGCCTGTCTTACGCTGAAAACCTGAAAAATCACATTTTCTTGACGAAAAAACAGGGAGTAGCGTTGGTTCGTGCATGATTTTAATGTACTTTTGCAACCGATTTAGACCATTACACTAAGTTGTTACCAAACTTATTTTGACCAAATCAATAAAGCTATAGCACAATGAAAAAAGGCATTCACCCCGAGAATTATCGTCCCGTAGTATTCAAAGACATGAGCAACGGCGATATGTTCCTTTCGCGTTCAACCTGCAAAACCAACGACACCGTTGAGTTTGAAGGCGAAACTTATCCTGTTGTAAAGTTGGAAATCTCCAGCTCTTCGCACCCCTTCTACACTGGCAAGTCCAAGCTCGTAGATACAGCCGGCCGCGTCGACAAGTTCATGAGCCGCTACGCCAAGACCCGCAAGTAATGCCGCTTGCGCGTTCTTAAACGGTAATACATCAAAAGGGTAAGGTAACACCCGGTGAGAAAGTGGATGCGTCCGAAAAGATGCTTCCACTTTTTTGTTTGATTTTTCATGGCTACAACCGACATTACAGTACACGGCAATGCCGGTTTTGCTCCAAATGCCATCATTGTTTCCTTCTGATACCTTGAAATAAAACTACTGAAAGATCATGCCCACAGCCTTTCAACTCACTTGCCCACCCATCCCGCTTGTTCGCATAGCACTCATCGGCCTTGGAGGACGTGGAATGAAGACCCTTGAACGCTACGCCTATATCTCCGGAGCACAAATCGTATGTTTGGCCGACCTGGACCCCACACGAATCGAGTTGGCCCAAAGCGTACTTCAGCGCACCCACCGCCCCATGGCGCAATGTCTGGTAGGCGATGATGCGTGGCACAAAGCCTGCCATCTGCCCGAAGTTGACCTTGTTTACATCTGCACAGAATGGCGCTCACACACACCTATCGCACTCGAAGCCATGCGAAGCGGGAAACACGTTGCCGTTGAAGTTCCCGCGGCTACCACATTAGAAGAATGCCACCAGCTGGTACACACCGCAGAGCAAACTCAACGCCATTGTTTCATGGCAGAAAACTGCTGTTACGACTTATTTGCCCTCCAAACCCTTGAAATGCACCGGCAAGGACTACTGGGACACATCACACACTTAGAAGGAGCATACATCCATAACCTGACACACCCCTCTCGCCACACACCCGACGGCACCAACGACACTCGCAAAAATTGGATGGAACGCTCCTGCGCCCTCCACGGCGGCAACCCCTATCCTACTCACGGCATGGGTCCCATGGCACAACTGCTCGGGCTGCATCGGTCTGACTGCATGAAACAACTTGTTTCGCTCACCGCCAAAGGAGTGGTGCCCGACGACAGCCCCGCCAATCTGGTACGCGGCCGCGTCAACACCACACTCATCCAAACCCGGCAGGGCGTCACCCTCATGCTCCAACTTGACGTAACAACGCCACGCCCCTACAGCCGATTGCAAACCGTATGCGGCACACGCGGATTCGTACAAAAATACCCCTTACCCACTGTGCAAACGGCGGAAACGAACGGCCCGCTGACCGGACAAATCGCTCTGGACTACATGGAACGTTTCAGCACTTCACCTGCCGCACTTCTGTGGAAAGAAGGACACGCCCTTGGCGTCCCCAATGAAATGAATTACGCCATGGATGCACGCCTTATTCATTGTCTGCAAAACGGACTGCCATTGGACATAGATGTATACGACGCAGCCGAGTGGTCCTGTATAGCCGAACTGACACAACTTTCAGCCGGACAGGGTGGCATCCCCGTCAATATTCCCACGTTCCTCCGGTAGCAGCATCACCCCTTCGGCAGCGTTCCTGCCGAACATACTGAATCGAGTAGGAGGTAAACACTAATCATAGGTTGTTTATCTCCTATTTTCGTGTTTACCGACCTCTCACACCACCGTACGTGCCGTTCGGCATACGGCG
>SFPC01000145.1 GCA_004552195.1 Bacteroidales bacterium
GCTCGTGAGTACGGTGGTATGCTGGCTAACCGTTCTTTCGGTGGTGCTCAGGTATCTCGTACATTCTATGCTAAGGGTCAGACAGGTCAGCAGCTCCTCCTCGGTGCTTACTCTTCTTTGAGCCGCATGGTTGAGGCAGGTAAGGTTAAGCTCTTCACCCGTTACGAGATGGAGGATATTGTGATCGTTGACGGTCACGCTCGTGGTATCATCGCTAAGAATTTGATTACAGGTAAGTTGGAGCGTTTCTCTGCCAACGCCGTAGTTATCGCTACCGGTGGTTATGGTAACGCTTACTTCCTTTCTACAAACGCTATGGGTTGTAACTGTACAGCAGCTATCCAGTGCTACCGCAAGGGTGCTGACTTCGCTAACCCATCTTACGTTCAGATTCACCCTACATGTATCCCTGTTCACGGTACAAACCAGAGTAAGTTGACTTTGATGTCAGAGTCACTCCGTAACGATGGTCGTATCTGGGTTCCTAAGAAGATTGAGGATGCCAAGGCATTGCAGGCAGGTACAAAGAAGGGTTCTGATATTCCTGAGGAAGACCGCGACTACTACTTGGAGCGCCGTTACCCAGCATTCGGTAACCTGGTTCCTCGTGACGTGGCTTCTCGTGCAGCTAAGGAGCGTTGCGACAAGGGCTTCGGTGTCAACAACACAGGTCTTGCCGTATTCCTCGACTTCTCTGAGTCTATCAACCGTCTCGGTATCGACGTTATCCTTCAGCGTTATGGCAACCTCTTCGATATGTATGAGGAGATTACTGACGTTAACCCAGGTGAGTTGGCTAACGAGATTAACGGCGTGAAGTACTACAACCCAATGATGATCTTCCCTGCTATCCACTATACAATGGGTGGTATCTGGGTTGACTACGAGTTGATGACCACTATCCCAGGTCTCTTCGCTATTGGTGAGTGTAACTTCTCTGACCACGGTGCTAACCGTCTTGGTGCATCTGCTTTGATGCAGGGTTTGGCTGACGGTTACTTCGTATTGCCATACACTATCCAGAACTACTTGGCCGACCAGGCATTGTGGCCAAAGCTCTCTACCGATCTCCCAGAGTTCGCAGAGGCAGAGGCAGGTGTCCAGAAGGAAATCGACCGCCTGATGGGTATCCAGGGCAAGCGCTCTGTAGATTCTATCCACAAGGAGTTGGGTCACATCCTTTGGGAGCACGTAGGTATGGGTCGTACCAAGGAAGGTCTTGAGGAAGGCTTGAAGAAGATGAAGGCTCTCCGCGAGGAATTCAACAAGAACCTCTTCATCCCTGGCAAGAAGGAAGGCTTGAACGTAGAGTTGGATAAGGCTATCCACTTGCGTGACTTCATCTTGATGGGCGAGTTGATCGCTTACGATGCATTGCACCGCAACGAGAGCTGTGGTGGTCACTTCCGTGAGGAGTACCAGACAGAGGAAGGCGAGGCTAAGCGTGATGATGAGCACTTCTTCTACGTAGGTTGCTGGGAGTATCAGGGCAATGATACAACTGCTCCAGTGCTCAACAAGGAACCTCTCGAGTATGAGGCAATTAAGGTACAGACAAGAAATTACAAGAATTAAAAAGCGAACAAGACAATGGCAAGAAATATAAGTTTCACAGTTAAGTATTGGAAGCAGGACGGTCCTACAGCACAGGGTCACTTCGATACACATGAGATGAAGAACATCCCAGATGATACTTCATTCCTCGAGATGCTCGACATCTTGAACGAGGAGCTCATCGAGTCAGGTCAGGAGCCTTTCGTCTTCGACCACGACTGCCGCGAGGGTATCTGCGGTATGTGCTCTCTCTATATTAATGGTACACCTCACGGTAAGACTGAGCGTGGTGCTACAACATGTCAGCTCTACATGCGTCGTTTCAACGATGGCGATGTTATCACCGTTGAGCCTTGGCGTTCTGCTGGTTTCCCTATCATCAAGGACTGTATGGTAGACCGTTCAGCATTCGACAAGATCATCCAGGCAGGTGGTTACACCAGCATCCGTACAGGTCAGGCTCAGGATGCCAACGCTATCCTGATTCCTAAGGAGAATGCAGACGAGGCAATGGATTGCGCTACATGTATCGGTTGCGGTGCTTGTGTTGCTGCATGTAAGAATGGTTCTGCCATGCTCTTCGTCAGCTCAAAGGTTAGCCAGCTGGCACTTCTCCCACAGGGTCGTGTAGAGGCTGCT
>SFPC01000146.1 GCA_004552195.1 Bacteroidales bacterium
CGCCGGAAATCATGATGATTTCTTGGATGCGTTAGTTCCGTCGAAGATGTTCAATATCATGCTGGTGCATGAGTATATCATAAGGGAGAAGGCTCATTCTTATGTGATTATTCATGGTCATGCGTTCGACAGTATCACTGCGCAGTTTACCTGGATTGCGAAGTTGGGTGACTTGGCGTATAATTTACTGTTGAAGTTCAACAATATCTGGAATCGGGCCCGTCTGAGGCATGGAAAGGAGTATTATTCTTTTTCTCAGGTCCTTAAGCATAAGGTAAAGCAGGCGGTATCTGCGATTTCCGGTTTTGAGTCTGATTTGGCGTCTTTTGCGAAGGCAAAGGGCTGTGACGGAATTATTTGCGGACATATTCATCATCCGGAGGACAAGATGCTGAAGGGAGGAATCCATTACCTGAATTCAGGTGATTGGGTGGAGTCTCTGACGGCGCTTGTGGAGGATTATGAGGGACGTTGGAAGATTGTAAAATATTCAGATATAGTGCGATGAAGGTTCTGTTTATCATACAGGGAGAGGGCCGCGGTCATCTTACGCAGGCCATGACGATGGAGAGGCTGCTGATGTCTCATGGACATGAGGTGGTGGGGATGCTCGTGGGGAAGAGTGAGTCTCGAAAGTTGCCGGCTTTTTTTACTGATAATGTGCATGCGCCGATTTCGTATTTCGAGACTATCAATTTCGTGACGGCGAGTTCGGACAAGAAGCCGGATGCGTTGAAGACGATTTTGTTCAATGTGGCTGTTTCTCCGAAGTTTTTCCCGTCTGTGAGTCTTATCCGTTCGCAGATTAAGGAGAGCGGGGCTGATATTGTGGTGAACTTCTATGAGTTGCTGGGAACTATAGGTTATGAGTTGTCCGGCAAGTCGGTTCCGATGGTTTGTATAGCTCATCAGTTCCTGTTCTTGCACGATGATATGCATATTCCTGAGTTCGGGTACGAGGGGCATATCGCGTTGAATTTGTTTTCGCGCGCAATCGCCGGTTCCGCGACGAAGTTGCTGGCTTTGTCGTTCAGGCCAATGCCGGATGATCCCAGTCATAAGATTAAGGTGGTTCCGCCGTTGCTCAGGCCGGAGGTCTTGGCGATTCGTGATACGTCCGATTTCCGCAAGGGGGATTATATCCTCGGCTACATGCTGAATGCGGGTTTCGCTGAGGAGGTCACCGCCTGGCATGATGCTCATCCTGAGGTGCCGCTGCATTTTTTCTGGGACAATGCTGCTGAGGCTCCTGTAAAGGTTGTGGATGATACTCTAAGTTTCTATTACCTTGATGACAAGGAGTTTATAAGACAGATGGCCGGCTGCATGGCATATGCGTCGACTGCCGGTTTCGAGTCGATTTGCGAGGCTATGTATCTTGGCAAGCCGCTGATGATGGTGCCGTCTCACATAGAGCAGAAGTGCAATGCGTTCGATGCCACGAAGTTCGATGCTGCCGTAGAGTCTGACAAGTTCGACCTCAGTGTTCTGCTTAACTTCTCGCAGAATGGTTTCGTTCCCGACGAGGGTTTCCCTCAATGGGCCCTTTCCGCCGGTGACATCATCATCCGTGAGCTCGAGGCGTTGGTGGCAAAGTAGTGGACCTCTGACGAGAGGGGTGACGATAATCCGCCGGCCCCTGGACCGAGGCGTGGATATTGTCACGGCATCGGTAATCTTTCGATCGATACATTATCTTGTAACGTCGGCGACCGGAGGTACCGGCGGCGACCTTCGCTGGCGCTCATCCCTCCGGCTGTCGCCGGCACCTCCCATTTACGAGGTCATGGGTGACCAAGGGTCTCCCGCCGGTACCTCCGTCCGCCTCTCATTGTCCACGTGGAGCAAGGGGCTCTGGGGTCGGCACGGCCCCTCTTTGTAATGCATTGACAACCAGATAATTCTAAAAGGCCACCGCGCCGACCCCATAATTTTTAGAGGGCTCGGCGCGGGACTCTCTCGTAACGCATTGATATTCAGAACCTTCAAAATCGGAAGCGCGCCGACTCATTGGCTGACGTAAGCGTCCACATGGATTTAGACGCCCAGGTGCCGGGGGTCGTCGGTCAGCTTGCGTACATGGATTGTGTTGCTGTGTGTATTGGCGGAATTGAGAATTTGGTGTAAATAAGTGCCCTTTTTTACACCAAATTAATCAAATGAAACAAACGGTGTA
>SFPC01000147.1 GCA_004552195.1 Bacteroidales bacterium
CAGGCGAGGATATTCGTTTATTGTCACAGGTTGTCCCTCCGATTGACAGTCATTTACATGCCGAAAAGTGGTGGCTGTATCGGATTCGCAAACCCTAACAAACCCCACTAAAACACATTATAGCACAAAAAACCCAAAATTACAATCCCATGCAATGAACTCTATATGGCGAGAGTTTAAAAACTTTTCTGGTCGCTGACCTTATTAACCTTAGCAACTATGGCAGCTGACCTTCTGAACGATTGGATAGGTCTTGTGGAAACCCCACAGGACCTTTTTCCTTCGGTGGTTTCCACAAATCTGCAAACCATTGGAGGAAAAAGAAATGGCAAACAAAGACAATCGTTACTTTATCCCGGTCGACGGGACCCCTATCGAGGTCAGCGAGGAAGTTTACAGGGCATACTACCAGCCCATCTGGAACATCCGCTACCACGCCCAGAAGAACGGCGAGTGCCGCTGCACCAAGGCCCAGCTTTGGAAATGCGACGGTGTTTGCCCCGGCTGTCCGTTCTACGCTGCCGGTAAGAAGGTTTCCATCGATACGCCTATCGGCGGCGAGGAAGACGAGCTTACCCTTGGTGACACGCTGGCCGACGACGCACCGTCTGCGGAGTCCATCCTTATGGACAAAGAACTGCTCGACGCTCTGTACGACGAGCTTAACCGCCTTGACCCGGACGGCAGACGCATCTGCGAGCTCATCATGCAGGGCAAGACGGAGCGTGAAATCGCTGCCGACATGGGCAAACGCCAGTCGACCATCAACTACCAGAAGAACAAGGTGTTCTCCATCCTGCGTGAAGCCCTGAAGGACTTCATCTAATACCCAACAAAGGCCGCCGTGGAAGCAATTCTACGGCGGTCAAAATTTTTTCAGATTTTTTCGTTCAAAACACCGGTTTCCCTCCAGTGGGTACTGAGGACAGCAAAACAACACAGGTCCTCAGAAAGGAGGAACCGCCAATGAGTGAGTCCAGACCCAACAAGGCCGTCACCGATGAAGAGCTCATCGGAGTGCTTACGGCAATCAGCGTAGTGTCAAGACGTCTGGCGAGGAAGCTGATTCAGCTGAACCAGACAAGCCAATCTCAGGAAGGAGGAAAACGTGATGAGCAGAATGAGCGAAATGGAAGCGACCATCAGGGAGTTGCGGGGTATTGCATCTTCTATTAACGACATCGCCAACTGGCTGACCGGCGCATTCAGCGGCAGCGAGGAAGCGGCCCCTGCTCCGGAACCGGAAAAGGCACTCACCCTCGAAGAGGTCAGAGCGATTCTGGCAGAAAAGTCCCGTGATGGCTTCACCGCTCAGATCCGTGACCTTCTCCTGAAGTACGGTGCCAAGAAGCTCTCCGAGGTTGACCCGGCAAGCTACAAGGCTCTGGTAGCGGATGCGGAGGTGCTCGGCAATGGCTAACCACGCACTTCTCTCTGCATCGTCCTCGCACAGGTGGCTCAACTGCCCACCTTCGGCAAGGCTCTGTGAAGGCTATGACGACAAAGGCAGCGATTTCGCAGCCGAAGGTACCGACGCCCACGCCCTCTGTGAGTACAAGCTCCGGAAGGCACTCGGCATGGAGGCAAATGACCCGACCGAAGACCTCACTTGGTACAACTCCGAAATGGAAGAATGTGCCAACGGGTATGTGTCCTTCGTAATGGAGCTGGTCGAGGAGGCCAAGAAGACCTGCCCGGACCCCGTGGTCCTGATCGAACAGCGGCTCGACTACTCCAAGTACGTCGAGGAGGGCTTCGGCACCGGCGACTGCGTCATCATTGCAGACGGGACGCTCCACATCGTGGACTACAAGCACGGCAGAGGCGTTCTGGTCGAAGCCGACGACAACCCGCAGATGAAGCTGTACGCCCTTGGTGCGCTGGAGCTGTTCGACTGCATCTACGACATCGACACAGTCAGCATGACCATCTACCAGCCCCGACGCTCCAACGTCAGCACCTTCACCATTCCGAAGGACGAACTCTACGAGTGGGCCGATCAGGTTCTGGCCCCGACTGCAGAGCTTGCCTTCAACGGAGACGGCGAATACCACTGCGGCGAATGGTGCCAGTTCTGCAAGGCCAAAGCTGACTGCCGTGAAAGAGCCAACGCCAACATGGAGCTTGCCAAGTTCGAGTTCAGG
>SFPC01000014.1 GCA_004552195.1 Bacteroidales bacterium
GTAATGTGCAAACCTCTGCGAGCGTCATCGCTTCCTAAATTGGAAAAGGTAATAGACTTGTTATTTACATTGAAAGCCGTTCTGACAATGCTGTTAACCTGCGCAAAAGCTGCGTCCACATCATCACCCACTACACTCACTGCATTGATACTTGACTTGAGTGCATCAGCATCAACGCTAAACAAAGTCGTCAGTTGCGCCAGCACATCAACTTCTGCACAGGCAGCTTCTTGCGCAACGGAAAGACGTGCGGCAGGTATCTTACTTTCCTCTACCGAATAAATGAGCCAGATGTTTGTGTCGTGATAGCTTTGTACGCCCGGGTTTCCCACAAAGTTCAACCACTGTTTTCCATCCTTCTTACAGAGTGTCCAAAGCGTTTCTGTCTGTGCGGAAAGATCCAGAGAAGTTTTGTTGTAGTAATCAGTCCATTCTGTATATCCGTTGATTGCATCAGATGTTGCTGTTTCTGCATGGGCAGGCACCATCTGGAAAGCATCATTGATGTTCTCCGTGTAGCTGTTTTCGGCTGCCAGATACTTGCCCGTAGCCAGGTTGTAGAGCACATACACTTTGTAGTCAGTGCCACCTTGGTTAACCGTTCCGTTCTCTACAAACTTGTAGATGCAGGAATAATCTACGGCAGACACTACTTGGTTGCTGCCGGAGTTCATGTAGGAATTCGAAGACCAACCCGAAAGACCGTTCGGTGCCTCCTTAATTACCACTGTCTGGTTTGCAGTAATCGATTCAAGAGATGATGCACTCAATCCCCAATCTACGGCTGCAAAAGCAGACTCATTACCCCCCACAATCAATAGGAGTAATGTCAATAGATACGCGAATTTTTTCATTCTGTGTAAAATTGATTAATGAATAAAAAGAAAATATTAACTGTTTTAAAAGAATATACCGATAAAGTGCGCTAACGTGCCGGAACATGGAGCAGGGTGTAGGCTTCCCCATCCGTGTTCCAAACCTAAACTGTCATTGCTTTCATTTCTAATGTCTGCAATTTCGTATCAGGATTTAACAGGTTAAACGTAGGTTTCTACATTATTGAATCTGAAAATTTTGCCGCAAAAGTAGAACGCTATTGTATACAAACCAAACAGGGGGGGTAAATTTTGTTAAATGATAAAAAAATTCCGGATTTTCTACCGCCGAAGGCGGTTTTCAGGGGGTAAAAGGGGGCAAAAGGGGGTGCGGAAGGCGGAAAAAAGTGACAGAAAGCGGCGCGATGGGTGGTAAATGGACGAGAAAGAAAAACAGTCCGGAACTGTTGGCGTACAGGTTCCGGACTGTTTGGGAAATGGGAGAAAATGTGTTTTCCGAAGAAAGGAAAAGATGCGTTGCGCCGTGGTGGCGGCGGTCAGGAACGGCTGAGCGTCAGTCCCTGCCGGCACGCTTGCGGGCCAGGTGGTCGAGGATGATTTTGCGCATACGCATGGACTTGGGGGTAACCTCCACGTATTCGTCCTCCTTGATGTATTCCAAAGCCTCTTCGAGGGAGAAGATGACGGGGGGCACGATGCGTGCCTTTTCGTCGGCACCGGAGGCGCGCATATTGGTGAGCTGCTTGGCTTTCGTCACGTTCACCACGAGGTCGTTGTCGTGGACGTGTTCGCCCACCACCTGTCCGGCATAGACTTCGTCCTGCGGGTTGATGAAGAAGCGGCCACGGTCCTGCAGGTGGTCGATGGCGTAGGCAAAGGCCGTGCCGGCTTCGAGCGAAATCATGGAGCCGTTCTGCCGGCGGGTGATGTCGCCCTTGTAAGGCTGGTAGTTCTTGAAGCGGTGGGCCATGATGGCTTCGCCCTGCGAAGCGGTGAGCACATTGGTACGCAGCCCGATGATGCCGCGCGAGGGGATGTCGAACTCGATGTCTACCCTTTCGCCCAGGCTCTGCATGGAGGTCATCTCGCCCTTGCGGCGTGTGACCATATCAATCATCTTTGAAGCAAATTCTTCGGGCACATTGATGGTGAGCTCTTCGATGGGTTCGCACTTCTGGCCATCGATTTCCTTGTAAATCACCTGCGGCTGTCCCACTTGCAGCTCGTAGCCTTCGCGCCGCATGGTCTCCACGAGGATAGAGAGGTGCAGCACGCCGCGTCCGCTGACAATCCAGCTGTCGCCCGTCTCCGTGCGTTCCACTCTCAGGGCGAGGTCCTTTTCCAGCTCCTTCTCCAACCGGTCGTTGATGTGGCGTGAGGTGCAGTACTTTCCTTCTTTTCCGAAGAAGGGCGAGTCGTTGATGGCGAAGAGCATGGACATGGTGGGCTCGTCGATGGCGATGGTGGGGAGCGGCTCGGGCTGTTCGAGGTCGCAGATGGTGTCGCCGATTTCAAAGTTCTCCAGTCCCACCACGGCACAGATGTCGCCGGAGCTTACGGCTTCCGCCTTTTGGCGCGCCATGCCCTCGAAGGTGTGTACCTCTTTGATCTGCGTTTTCTCAAACGTGCCGTCGCGGTGGGCGATGGTGCATTTCATGCCCTCGGTGATGGTGCCCCGGTGGACACGTCCCACGGCGATGCGTCCGGTATAGTTGGAGTAGTCGAGCGAGGTGATGAGCATCTGGGGCGTTCCCTCCAGCTGTTCGGGGGCGGGGATCACCTCAATGATTTTGTCGAGCAGATAGTCGATGGAGGCAGTGGGTTTGTCGTAGTCCGGTCCCATCCATCCGTTCTTTGCCGAACCGTAGACCACGGGGAAGTCGAGCTGGTCCTCGGTGGCGTCGAGGTCGCACATGAGGTCGAACACCATTTCGTAGACCTCTTCGGGGCGGCAGTTGGGTTTGTCCACCTTGTTGACCACCACGATGGGTTTCAGTCCGATTTGCAAAGCCTTCTGCAAGACAAAGCGTGTTTGAGGCATAGGGCCTTCAAAGGCATCGACGAGCAGGATGCAGCCGTCGGCCATATTGAGCACACGTTCCACCTCTCCGCCAAAATCGGAGTGGCCCGGTGTGTCAATGATATTGATTTTGGTGTTTTTATATCTGATAGAGACGTTTTTCGACAGGATGGTGATACCCCTTTCCCTTTCCAGGTCGTTATTGTCGAGAATAAGTTCTCCGGCGTTTTGGTTTTTTCTGAACAGATTGCCCGCCAGCAGCATTTTGTCGACGAGTGTGGTTTTGCCGTGGTCGACGTGGGCAATGATCGCAATGTTTCTTATGTCTTGCATATAGGAAAATAATACCTTAATTCGGGGTGCAAAGTTAGTGCAAGGCGAGAGAAGTGTAAAGAAAATCGCACGATTTTAATAAGACGACAACAAAAACAACTAAAGACAACTTTTGCAGCATCATTTAGCAGAACCAATTTTTGTAGTCAACAACAAAAACAACACCCGGCATGTTGGATGCAGCGGAAAAGTTGTCCGAGTTAACAACCTGTAAGAGAAGTGCCATAAAAAGTTGTTCCCTGTTGTCCGGGTTGTCGTAGTAAAAAAACAGGTCGACAACCATAACAACAGGAAACAACGTCATGAAGCACAAATGCAATACTGGGGCTTACCGTCCCCCCTTCCGCCGTCCGCCGCTGCCGCGTTTACGCTTCTTGGAGGGCGACATGCCCGGCACAGCCTGCTTCGGTTCTTCCGCCATCGGCCCTTCGTTGGTGCTCACCAAGGCAAAGTCGAGCTGGCGGCGGTCCAGGTTGGCACGCTCCACCCGGATGCGCACCTTGTCGCCGAGGCTGTAACGGCGATGGTAACGGCGGCCTACCAGACAGAAGTTGCGCTCGTCGAACTCGTAGTAGTCGTCGAGCAAGAGGCGGAGCGGCACCATGCCCTCGCACTTGCTCTCATCCACCTCGACATACAGTCCGAACTCCGTTACCCCGCTGACCGTGCCGTCGAACTCCTGTCCCAAGCGGTCGGCCATGAATTCCACCTGTTTGTATTTGATGCTGGCGCGTTCCGCCGTCTGTGCCAACTGTTCCATATTCGAGGCGTGTTCACACAGCTCCTCGTACTTCGGCCCGTTGACCGAGCGACCACCCTCGCCGTAGCGCGTGAGCAAACGGTGGACCAGGGTGTCGGGATAGCGGCGTATGGGCGAGGTGAAGTGCGTGTAGTACTGGAACATCAGGCCGTAGTGGCCAATGTTGTGGATGCTGTAACGCGCCTTCATCATGGCACGCAAGGCCACCATCTCCACTACATTCTCCTCCTTTTTCCCCTTCACGTCGGCAAGGAGCCGGTTCAGGCTCTTGCTGATTTCCAGTTTCGACCCGTCGGTACGCACCTTGTAGCCGAAGCGGGCGATGAAGGCACTGAGTTTCTCCATCTTCTCCGGGTCGGGCACATCGTGGATACGGTAGGGAAAGACCTTCGGTTTGCGGCCTTTGGGCACTTTGGCCATCATCTCCGCCACGCTGCGGTTGGCCAGGAGCATGAACTCCTCCACCAGTTTGTTGGCATCCTTGGCCACCTTGACATAGGTGGACACGGGGTGTCCCTTCTCGTCCACTTCAAACCGTACCTCGGCACGGTCGAAACCGATGGAGCCGTTCTTGAACCGCTTTTCGCGGAGCTGTTTGGCCAGGCGGTTGAGCGTGATGAGTTCGGCGGCATATTCCCCCTCCGGGGCAGCACCTTCGGGCAGCGGTTCGGGGTGTTCGCCCGGCAGTGCCAGGTCCTCGGCCGAAGCCTCACCGTTGCGCTCCAGCGTCTGCTGCACCTCTTCGTAGGTGAAGCGGCGGTCGGAGCAGATGACGGTGTGTGCCAGGTGCCAGTCGAGCACTTCGCCCTTCGCGTTCATCGTGAAGATGGTGGAATAGGTGAGTTTCTCCTCGTTGGGGCGGAGCGAGCAGATGAAGTTGCAGAGCCGCTCGGGCAACATGGGGATGGTGCGATCCACGAGGTAGACGCTGGTGGCCCGTTTCTGCGCTTCGCGGTCGATGATGTCGCCCTCTTTCACATAGTGGCTCACGTCGGCAATGTGAACGCCCACTTCCCACAGCCCCTCGCCGAGGGTGCGGATGGAGAGCGCGTCGTCGAAGTCCTTGGCGTCGTGCGGGTCGATGGTGAAGGTGGTCACGGCGCGGAAGTCCTCCCTCCGGGCTATATCTTCGGGACTGATGTCGGGCTGCAACGCCTCTGCTGCTTTCTCCACCTTCTCCGGGTAGACGTAGGGCAGGCCGTACTGCGCCAGGATGGCGTGCATCTCGGCGTTGTTCTCCCCCTGGCGGCCCAGGATGTCGACGACCTTTCCGATGGGGCTCTTGGAGTCGGTGGGCCACTCCACAATTTTCACCACGGCCTTGTCGCCGTTCTTGCCGCCCTTGAGTTTGTCCTTGGGGATGAAGATGTCCGTGGCCAGCGAGCGGCTTTCGGTGATGAGGAAGCCGTAGCCTCCCTCCACCTGCAGCTGTCCGACGAACGTGTCGTTGGCGCGCTCCAGGATGTCGGTGACCTCGGCCTCACGGGTATGGCCCGCACGACGTGCCAGCATGGTCACGCGCACCCGGTCGCCGTCGAGGGCATGGAGCGAGTTACGTTCGCACACGAGGATGCTCTTTCCGCCGTCGTCGGGCAGGAAGGCGTTGTGGCCGTTGCGCTTGCGCACAAAGGTACCCTCCATCACGGTGGAGCGCACGGTGTTGCGGTAGTGCCCCCGTCCGTCGGTGGCGATATAGTCGTCGAGCACCAGTTCCGACAGGGCGTCGAGCACCACCATCTTGGCGGGATGGTTCGATGCTCGCAGTTCGGCAAAGAGCTCCTTCACGTCAAAATCTTTCTCGGGCTGACTGTTGAACAAGTCAACGAGCATCTGCAAAACGGCCTTCTTCTTCAGCCGGCCGCCTGACTTGCCTTTTTCTTTCTTAGCCATAGGTCAGATGTTTATTTAACTTTCGGAGGTTATTAGGGATAAGGTTATGAGGTTAAAAAGTAACTTTATGCGGCTATCGTGACTACCTTAAACAGTATTCTTATAACCTTATAACCTGGGAGCGAAGCGACCATAACCTTATAACCTTCAACTTTCGGAAGTTCCGAAAGTTGAAATGTTTATATGTGGGGAAAAGGATATGCAAATAAAGAACTTTTTCCGCGAAGAGGGTACTCCTTTAATATATAATAACGCAGCATGAAAGAGTTTCTTGCTACTTTTGCGCCCGAACCTCGTATTTTCACGAAACTATTCACCGTTTACAGCTCATGAAGCCTATTTGTTTGTTCCTCTCCCTTTTCTTTTTCGCCCTGTTGCAGGCTCCGGCGCAATCGGTCGCCGAAGCCTCGAAGCCGGACACCGTGGAGGTGCAGGAAACGGAAATGCCCATCATGACACAAACGGGCACCACGGAATACAAGGGGCAGACGATTACGCACATCATCTTTCCCACACTACCGAAGTACGCACCCATGGAGTTCAAGAACGAGAAGGAACGCGAGAAGTACAACCGCCTGGTTTACAACATCAAGAAGGTGCTGCCGTGGGCCAAGCTGGCGAAACTGACGATTATCGAGACGTACGACTTCCTGGAAACTTTGCCCGACAAGAAGGCACGCGACGAACACATGAAGCGCGTGGAGGCGGGACTGAAGCGTCAGTACGGCCCGGCACTGAAGAAGCTCTCCCGCTCGCAGGGCCGCCTGCTGCTCAAGCTGATTGACCGCGAATGTAACCAGACGGGCTATGCTATCGCCAAGGCTTTCATGGGCTCGTTCAAGGCCAATCTTTACCAGGGCGTGGCGGTGCTGTTCGGCAACAGCCTGAGCAAAAAGTATGACCCGGAGGGCGACGACCGCTACACCGAGCGCGTGGTGCGCATGGTGGAGGCGGGATTGCTGTGACGGGCGGATCGAATTTTCCGGTTAGTCCGGATAATTCGGATTATCCAAAAAATCCAGATAATCCGGCAAAGCATTCGGCGGGCCGCTCATTGAGCGGCCCGCCGAATGCTTAATAAGTGAACGTGCTGCCGCCGAGGAACTCGCGCAGGAGCGAGGTGGGAGGCAAGCCATGGATGGAGATGGGCTTGAGGTAAGTCAGGAACTTGCGCAGGCGGTAAGCCTCGGAATACTCCGGCGCATTTTCGGGCACCTGCTCCAACAGGGGCAACGCCTGCTCGCGCAGCGCGGCCAGTTCGAAGAGCAGGGCCGTGTTCATCATCTCGTCGGCCTGCTCCTGAAAGGGGAAAATCCACCGCTCCTCGCCCCGACGCACCGAGGGCCACTGGCGGATGGTTTCCTGCGCCGAACGGGCACGGTACTTGTAGTCGCGCACGATGCGGCGCAGCAGACGGTTGTCCGTGGTGGGGATATAATTGTGGTCGTCCAAGAGTATCGTTGTCAGTGCCGAAGCATAAATCTTGAACTTACGCTCATCGGGCACGCCGGCCGTGAGCCGGGGATTCAGGGCGTGTATTCCCTCCAACACCAGCACGTCGTTGGGCGCGAGGCGATAACGCTTGCCGCTCGGGCGGCTGCATCCCGTGGTGAAGTCGTAGTAGGGCGTTTCCACCTCCTCGCCTGCCAGCAACGCATTGATTTGCTCGGTGAGCAACTCCGTGTTCATGGCATCGATGTGCTCAAAGTCGTACTCCCCGTGCTCGTCGCGCGGCGTGTTCACGCGGTCTACGAAATAGTCATCGGTGGAAATGGGGAAAGGACGCAGGCCGCAGGCCAGCAGCTGCACGCTCAGGCGTTTGCTGAAGGTGGTTTTGCCGCTCGACGACGGTCCCGCAATCAAGATAAGCTTCAGTTCGGGCCGCGAAGCGATACGGTCTGCCATGCGGGCTATCTTCTTTTCCTGCAAAGCCTCGCTCACGTTGATGAGCTGGTTGGTAAATCCTTTCTGGCACATCTCATTGAACTCGCCAATGGTGGTTACGCCCAAAATCTCGTTCCACCGGTGTTGCTCGCGGAACACTTCAAACATTTTGGGCTGCTCCCGCATGGGGCGCAACAGGTCCGGATTTTGCGGGTCGGGCAGGCGGAGCAGCAATCCGTCGCCGTAGGGGATGAGGTCGAAGAGATAGAGCTGCGAGGTTTTGATGAGCAGCGAGCCATAGAAATAGTCGGCCGTATCGTCGAGCGTATAGTAAGTGGTATAGAGCGATCCCAACCCTTCCAGCAGCTTGGCCTTGCTCTCCAGTCCGTCGGCGCGGAAGCGGGCCACCGCCTCGTCCGTGGGACAGGTGATACGGTGGAAGGGGAGGTCGAGCGCCACCAGCTCATCCATGCGTGCTTTCAGCCGTCGGGCCATGTCGGCCATGTCGGCACCGGGTGCTTCGAGCCGGCAGTAGTAACCGTTCGACACCGGCGTGTCAATGCGCAGCCGGGCCTCCTTTCCCAGCACGTCGCGCACGGCCTTGTAAAGCACGAAGAAGAGCGAGCGCGTGTAGGTACGCAGTCCTGAGGGCGACGTGATGTCCAGGAACTCCACGTCCTTGTCATTGAAAAACATGAAGTGGAGTCCTTCCACCTTGTTGTTCACCTTGGCACTCGTGGCCCCGTGGGGCAGTTTGAGGTCCAGCATTTCGTAAACCTCCTCCAGGGTGAAGCCGATGGGCACGCGGTGGGAGCGCCCCGTATTCTTGCAACGGATTGTGATGTTCTTGCTCATAGTAACACTAATTTGGGAGTTGCGGCAAATGTAAGCATTTTGTACAGACCCAAAGCGCAGTCGTGCCCTTTTAAACCTTTACAACAAGCCGAAAAACCCATAAAAACGCATTTCAGAAGCCTTTTTCCTGAAAAAAATCGGCAAAAAGCTTGATTTACAGTTGGATAGCCAAACAAAATTCGTACTTTTGCACCCGCTACGCCCACAAGGGCGGGCAAAACATCCCAAATATCTTTTATACAATGTACTTAAATCCTGAAATTAAGAAAGAGATCTTTGGCAAGTACGGACAGTCTAATTCGGACACCGGCTCGGTTGAAAGCCAGGTGGCCTTGTTTTCTTACCGTATTGCCCACTTGACGGAGCACATGAAGGCAAACCGTAAAGATCATACGACTGAGCGTTCACTCGTTAAGCTGGTAGGTAAGCGCCGCGCGCTGCTCAACTACCTGAAGCGCAACGACATCACACGCTATCGTAACCTCGTGAAAGCTCTCGGCCTCCGCAAGTAATCACTCTGCCGGCCGGAAAGTTTTCTCGAAGCCTTCCGCATCACGCTGCCCCTGCTGCCACACCTGTTGCAGCAGGGGCAGATGCTTTTCGGGAAGAGGCGCAAAGCATCGCCCGAAGGGCTACAAAAAGTCCAGGACTATTTTTTTCAAATCGCCGAGTAGAAAAAAATAGTCCTGGACTTTTTTCGTACAAGTGGCGAACTTTTTCGACCGCAACTTACAGCCGGCTGTTCGCTTAGGGATTAGACGACACCGTCAGGCCATCGGCAAGCTATTCCACGACGATGTCGGGAAAATCATGCCTTTCGCCTGCCACGCGGAGGGTATGTGTGTACTCATGAGCCAGCTCGCCCTCTTTGAACACCAGCACCTTGCAGGGGATTTCGCCACCCCCATTGGCGGAAAAGTAGTGTATGTAGAGCTTGTAGGCACCCTGTGACGGATAGTTCCAGAAGATATTCTCCACAGCTCCGGGTCCGCCGGGAATGTTGTCGAAATCAAGCCGGCCATAGGAACCAAAAGGATGCTTGTTCCGGAAATAGATGTGCTTTCCGCTGGGTTCTACCACATGGAGGTCGACATCACCCGGGCGGTCCCACAAAAGGGTCACCTTGAGGTTACCCATGCCACCCGTGCGGCGGGCTTGTTCCTCCGCGTTGTCCTCACGCGGAGCATCCTGCCTGCCACACTGACGCAACATCAGCAACATCAGCAACAGGATGAGGACAACGTAGACCGAACCGAATACAAATCTCAACCACTTCATACGCCGGTAAAGAAAATACGGCACAACACGTGTAAAGCCAGCTGAATGGCGAGCACAATGGGCACCGTGATACGGAAAGAAGTGTGTTGCGTTTTATGGCGGAAGAAGAGCATGCCACAGAGTGCGCCAAAGGCACCGTCAAGCACGATGAGCGCGAACAGAAGTGCCTCAGGCACCCGACGGCTCTGCACTGTGGCCCAATGTTTGTCCATGCCGAACACGGCAAAGGTCAACACGCTCATGATAAACAGGATATATAATTCTATTGTCATGGTTATGAGTTTTCAGTTGTTAATGTAACCAAGAGGACATAAAGGGGTCGAATATATCACACGCCAAGTTGGTGAACAAAAGGGCCAGACAGGTGAGAATGCCAAGCGACAGAATCAACAAGGTCCACCACAACCAATGCCAACGCGAGGGCTTGGAAGGCCGGGTCTGGATGAGGTATTCATACTCGTCGGGCTCCAACTGCAAAACGATGTTTTCTATGCGCTCTTCGGTGTCGTGCATCAGGATGTTGATGGGTTTTCCGGCATCGAAAGCCGCGTTGGGCAGGTTGGTTCCGCCTTCTTCGTCGAGCGTTGCGGGGAACCGTTGCTCATCCTGGCAGAACTCTACGCGCACACCGCGATAGGGCTGCTCTGCGTGGTCAATGAAGCGCACGTGATAGTCGAGTGCTGAAGGTGGGGGCGGCGGTGGAGGTGTAGGTTGCGCTGCGCGGAACTCAAAAAGGTTTTCACCGGCGGTGGCAAGCTCCCTCCGATCGGAGCCGATGGCGGTGGTTACGGTACATTGGCGACCCTCCACATAGGGCAACACAAAGCGGGCTTCGCCCTGCGCGTTGGTGGTGAAGGTATGCTGCGCGCCGTCGTAGTCGGCCGTGCCGTTTTGTCCTGCCATGGGCTGTCCGTCGGCCTGGAACAGACGCACCACCACTGGAGCCGTGAGGGGTTCCTCCCTCACCTCGCGGAAGTCGAACACCTGCTCAAAGCCTGCCTTCAGCTCCTGCTGCTGCGTGCCGAGGCCGGTGATTACCACGCACGAAATGCCCTGCCGGTAGGGCAGAGAGAGGGTGGCCTCACCGAGACTGTCGGTGACGAGCGTGCGTTGCTCCGTGGCATAAATCAGCTGCACACTTTCGCCCACGTAGGGCGTTCCGTCGGCGTGTACCATGTGGACCTTTACCCTCGCCGGCGGGGTAACGACATCAAAAGTAAAGAGGTTCGTGCCTATCTGGAGCACCCGGGTTTCGCTCTCGCCGAGTGCGCTGACCGTGGCCTGCTCGCCTTCCCACCAGGTGAAGGTGGCTGCCACGGACTGGCCGGGCTCGGCCTGTAACGTCTGCGACTGGCCGTGATAACTGACGACGACATTCTCCACCGTCTGCACGGGGGCATGGTCGCGCTGGAGCATCACCTGCACCTTGGCCTGCTGGGTCACGTCGCTCACGTAGTTTTCCTGCCCTGCCATCACTTCGAGGGCGAAGCTCATGCCTGTTTTCAAATCTACCACCTGTAAGGGCGTGCCGGCGTTGAGTTGTCCTAACGTATAGTAACCATCGGGACCGGTGGTCAGGGTTTGTTGCGGCCTGTTTCCGGCTGCGAGAGTGAACTGGCGGCCGGGCTGCATCTGTCCGTCAATGGAGAAACCCAGCTTGACGTTCTGCGGCTTTTTCCCGGGGGTGAGCACCACCTTGGGCGACGTCGGTGTGAGGGAGTTCTCAAATCCCCATCCGGTGAAGAGGATTTGCAGTCCCTGAGCCTCATCGTGACGGAAGAACACGTAGTCTTCATCGTTGGGAATCTTCACCAAGCTCTCGCCCAACGCCTGTGCCTGTGCGCCTTTCTGGGCCAGATGGTGCACGATGCGCTGACGGCTGTCGGCCACCTTCTGGTCAATCTGCGCCCGCACCGCTTCGTCGGCTTGTCCTGCGGGTTGCCAGCCGGCATCAGCATGGTTCCACTCGTAGTTACGGCCATTCACCCGCAAAGTGGCGAAGAGGACACGCAAGTCGGCGGGCAGCTTGAACTGATCAATCATTTCATTGGCTAAGTTCGTCGGGTTGTTACCCCTGATGCGCCAGTGTACCGCGCTACTGTCTATTTGTTTTATCAGAGCCATTGTTCTATGTCGTTTGATTATTTGAGGGGTGTTCTATAAATTAGTTTTAGGGGGTACTATTCTATAATAGGCTTGGCTGCTTCTACGTCTCTCGCATTGTATCTTGCTGATTTTCATTCAGTCACGTAGCTCGCTACGCTCCTTCATTCAAACCAGCCATCTACGGCGCGATAGCCGCAGAATCATCTCAAGCTAATTTATAGAACACCCCTTTATTCTGTCTTCAACGCTTTGATTTCTGCCGCTACCTTGTCGCCATGGAAAGCGTTTTTCCAGGTTTTTTTCCTGTAATCGGCGTATTGCTTCTTCAGGTAGGGAATGCGCTCCACCGCCTTGGCATGTTGCTCATCGAAGCTGGTAAGAAAGTTGCGCACGTTGTCCTCTACCAGGTGGGCGGAGGCTTCTATCAGTCCTTCGCGCTCCGTTTCCACCTGAGCAATGAGCGATTGGAACGCCTTGACCAAGGAGCCGTAAGTTTCAAGTGCAGCAACGGCCTGCTCCACTTCAGCCCACTGCTTTTCGGTCCAAGGCTTGGGGTCGTCGGGTGTTCCGTTGCAGATGTACGACTCTAACCCCCGGAGCTGGCGCACCGCGTCGCCCACACGGGCTTTGTCGTAGGAACGTTCCGCCACGGCGAGCTGTTGGTCGATTGTCTCCTTCAGCTCCATACACTTGCGGAGGCGTGCCCCGAGCATCTGCATGGCGAAGTCAGCCTGCAAGGCATCCGTTTCCTGCTGCAAAAGGCGGAGCGTATCGACCGACATCTGTGAATAGGGGCGGCGGATGTAGGCTTCGACTCGCCGGGTGAGGCCGTCGGAAGTCTGCCGCGCCATTTCGGCCAGCCCCTGCACGCTGTCGGCTCGCAAGGCCATGCGTTGCATCACGTCGGCCACGCCTTTGTGCAGGCGGAGCGAGTCCTCGAATTGCTGCAGCCGGGCTTTCATCTCGTCCACCTGCCGCTGTAGCTGTGCCAACGTGTCCTGCTTTAGGCGCATAAGCAAATAGGCTTTGTCGGTGGCCATACCGGCACAGGCGACTGCCGAATCTTGCCGCACTTTTTGCAACTGCATGTGCTCTTTCCGCAGCTGCTTGCCCAGCGAAGCAGTGTCCTTACACAGCTGTTTGACCTGCGCAGCCAGTTCTTTTTCCCGGTCGGTCTGCTGTGCGGCCAAGGGTAGGGCCAGGCAGAGGAAGCAGACGGCAAGTAAATAGTATCTTATCCTGTTCATGGTGTTCCGATGTTCATTTCTTGACAGAATTTCTTGAATTTGGCATCTTCAAGCAGTGAGGCCGGAGTGGCAGTTCCTGCAAGTTGCTGTTTCAGATAGAAGTAGCGCACCTTGATATAAGGAAGACGGGAAAAGACATACTCCTCGTATTTTTTGGTTAGCTCGTTGTCTAACCATTTGTTCACCTTGCTGCGACCCTGAGCGGCATCTTCTCCGGCCGCTTCGCGAAGGAGTTGGAGGAACTGGGTGTAGCGTGCGGTACCATCCTCATAGCCTAACAGGCAGACCACCTTTCCGTCGTACAACTCCTGCCACTGCACTGTGGAAAACGCTTTTTGTCGGTTCAAGCCTTCAAACTGCTTGGCCAACTGCATCACGGCGGGAGTGCAAGGCAACGCCAGGAGACTGTCGGCCTGGTGTAGCCACTGCTTTACCTGCCTTGCTGTGCGCAAACGCGGCAGTAATGGCTTGATTTCGGGATAGTCGGCATAGGCTTCGACCTCTGCGCCATAGCGTTGCAGGGTCCGGTTGTCCATCTGCGAATACAGACGTTTCAGGAAGTCGGTTGCTTTTCCGGCAAGCACCTTGGCGTAAGCGGGAGCGTAGGCTTGCAACCCGGCCACGTCGGCCATTTGCTGCTGTTCGGCTTGGCGGATGGAATCGGCGTCGTGCTCAATCTGTTGGCCTACCTCTGCCAGCTGCTGTTGCAGTTGTTGGCGGATGGAATCGGCCTTATAAATGGCCTGATCCAGTTGGACGACACTGTCTTGGCAGGCTTTGGGCTTATGTTTCTCTTTCCAGTCTGCCGTTCGCTGCTTGCACGTTTCCGTTTGCTGCTTCAGCATCCTGATTTGCTTGTGCAGCGCTGCGGTATCGGCCGTCAGCCGCTGATGAGCCTTTGGCCAATCAACCACCTCTTCCTGTGGGTGCTGCGCTGCGGCGGACGATGCGGCCGTCAGCAGGAGGCACAGGAAAAGCAGACGGAAGGGAACGGGAATATCGAGGAGTTTCATGAGTGATGCGTTGTGTATGAGAGGGAAGTCGAGATGAAAAACTATCTACAAGAGCCCCGGCTCTTCAAGCCTCAACCTTCCAACTCGTTCTTCAAGTCTTTCAGCGTGATAGTTTTCTTTTTCCGTTCAGAAGTCATCGGAATGTCAGATGGATGTTTCCTTCCTTGTTCCGACAACTGTTTTTTCCGATTCTGAACCGTCTGGTGAAATTCTTTATAGAAGTTTTCCAGCGTACTGTTTCTGCTGTATTTAGCCGAATAGTTGTTGGCTGCCTTCTTCAACAGGTCTAAGTTTTCATCATTCCGCTCTTCGTATCTAAAAGCGTCGATGATGGCGTTGCGCACGCGGTTCGGGTAGTTGGTTCTGCAAGTTGCCAATTTGCTTTCAAAGGAACTGAAGGCATTTTTCACGGTGCAGGCGTTGCGCAAGTAGTTGTAGCAGGCATGATGCTTCAAGCGGTCGCGCTGCTGCTTCTTTTGGTGTTCAAAAGTGGCGAAGTCGTTGAACCGGCCGGTCGATTTGTTGAAATTGACGGAGCAAACCACCGACTGACTGCCGAATTGGAGAATGGAAGTGTAGAGTCTATACGTGTCCATTCCTTGTTTCAGCAAGCGTTTTCCTTCGTCAGTCATTTCGGGTTTCCGATACAGCGTGTCGGCATCGGTATTGAATTGCTTCACCTTCTGCGTGCTGCATTCTTCCTTGGCGAACTCAGCCATGAAATGGCGGTTGAGCACTTTGACCGCGCCGAATCCGTTGGCTTCCTTGAGCGTTTGGAGTCCGCCGTCGCCGAGTTTGCGCCGATTGTACTGGATGTCGGCATCGGTGTCGCGGTATTTGGAAATGTCCCAGGCGGCTTCGGCATTCTCCCAGTTCGCCTTGATGTCGTTCTCCAGCTTTTGGAAAATCTTATTGTCTCTCTGCGACGGGAAAACCATCTCTTTGATGTCGGGAATATAGCTGATGCCTATGATTAGGCCGACAGTAACCAAAATAAGTCCCAATAATTTCAGAATCTTCATGGGGATGGATTTTTGAAAGCTAATGTTTAATTTGGGATCATTACATTTCCACTCTTCGTGCTACCACTGCCGCCGTTAGCTCCTTGAGTATTTGTCCCTTTGGCAGATGATTCGGATTTTGCAGGTTGGGACTGTTTTTGAGGTTTAGTGGTTTCGGGCGCAGAGGCAGATTTAATTGACTCCGGAAGTTTTTCTAAATCCTGAAAACTTTGAAAATCATCAGCATGTGCTTGAAAATATTTTTTTACAGCATCGATGTCATGATTTATATTCACATCACACAAACAAGCTACATAATCCTTATGTATCTGTTCTAAAGGACTGGCATTAACCATTCCTTTAAATCGGGTATATGGCCATGTATCTTTCGTTGTCTTCCAATCCAGGATAACAGAAACTACATCATTGTAAGCTTTTATCTTGTCTGCATCCAAACAAAGCGTATCTACATATTCCGGATGCGCACTAACCAAGCTGTTCAGCTCCTTTACTTCGGCAAAAGTCAGGTCTACTTCTGACAAGCGGGCATACAGGTCCCTCATCTTGGTCTGTTCATCATTACCGGTTCCCTGTTCTGAAGGCTGATTGACTTGTGTAGAATCCGTCTGTTGACTCTCCGCTGGGGCCATAGACGGCCGGACAAACCAACCAACGAGTCCACCCAAAACAAACAACACTGCGAGCAACGATATCAGGACAATCATCCTGTAACGCTCAACGAAACTATATTTCTTGAACTGGTCTTCATCCAAGACGAAGCCGCGTCTTTTTTTTCTGCCGGGAAGTTGCATTTCATTGGAAAGAGAGGTGATTGACACCTCCTCCTCGAAACTGCCCAAGGTGGTTTTGAGCTTCAGATGGTAATTTTTTTTGTTACCACCCTCCCATTTGTCTGCCGGGAGTGCAAACGATTTGGAACGCCAAAGCCCATTTTCCTTCTCAAACTTCAATTTCTTATAAAGTCGCAGGCCGCTGTCGTCGCCAGAAGGATAGATTTCCACCTTGGCTTCGGTCTTTTTGTCGGACATGCTAAGAAGCGGCAACACTATCCACAATTCATCACCCGAAACGGGCTTCTGGTCCACGTGCTCAAACTTCAGCCGGAACGTTTGGCCATTTTCCAACCGCTGTTCCAGGAGTTCCCAGTCGTCACCCGTATAGGAAAAATGAGGCTCCTCTGATGCTTCGTCGCCTATCAGCTTAAACGATGCAGCAATCAGTTTCCGCTTCACGCCTGCCACCACATATTCTATCTTTGCAAGCACTTGCGCGATGTCTTTCTCCTTGACACCATCCAACTTCACCGTATAAGTTTTCTCCACGGGCTTCGGCTTCGCCTTGAACAGCACTTTCACCTTGTCATCGGCTGTTCTTTCAGAAGAAAGTAAGATATAGTCGTCGCCAGTGTATGAACCACTGATTTGGGCAATAATCTCCTCGCCCACCAACCGGAGGGATTTTTGTCCGGGCTGCAACTTCTGCACTCCGTTCACGGTACACAGCAACCGTTTGAGCACCTTCTGTTCATCAGCCCTCTCCACGCCTTCGAGTTGCAGGTGGAGTTCTTTGGTCAAAGGCTGGAGCTGCAAGGTGCAACGCACGGTTTCCTGCTCCATGTCGACCGTCACGCCTGCCGGAGCCGGCTTTCCTTCGCGAACAATGGCGCGAAGCGAAAAGGTGATGGGCGTTACCTTGAAGCAGCGCGCATCAAAATCAATTCGGCTCACGGTTACGGGTTGCTCTCCCCAGGGGTCGTTGGGCCACTGCACCTGCTGATTGTTGACAAAGAGCTGGTATTGCGGCTTGCGCGGAATGTCGGGCAGAGATACTTTTGCCGGGAACAGCCCCTGCTGCGACACGATGACTTCTTTGTAGGCTTGCAACTCCGTGTACTGCGTGTCCTGCATGAAGTCGCGCACCCGGTCGGTCAGGAGTAGCACAGGAGTGCTACCCTTCATTTGCCGGTAGACCGAACGGCAGGGTTCAAAGGGATATTGGCGGAGTATCTGCTCGAACACTTCCGGCGGACACATCTGTGCCTTATATTGGTATTCATCGGCCACGTCGGTGGGCGTCATGTTCTCCCGAAGCATGGTGTGGTACACCTCCATGAGCAAATCATAGGGGTTCTTGCCGTCCATCAGGCGATAACCTTTGGGCACAGACACGCCCATTTTCAAAAGGCCGTCGCGTGCGGCTCCAAAACTCTTCGCTTTGTTGTGTATCAGGATGTACTGTATGTTATACTCCGTATTGCGCACCACGAAAAAGTAAGGTACGCCACTCATGCCTTCATAGTCTGTATCGGGCAAGTCGATATAGGCATTGAAAAAGCTATAAATGTCATTATTTCCCCCGCTGGCCTGCGGATTGCCACTGATTTTCAATGCGGGGATATTGCGTCCTTGGAGGGAAGCTGCCTGTGAATTGATTGCGTTCATTGCTTTGACTGAAAATGTGGATAGAGAAACTACCTTACATCACCGGCTTGGAAATTGCCTGGCAGAAACGGTCCCAAAGGGAGAGACCTCGGCGACTCTGCGTACACTTGGCGATGGTATCGACCAGCACATTGGAATCGGTGGGGTCATACTCAAATCCGCCGGGCATGAACTGTCCAAGCGAGAAGGTGAAAAGATGGGGCACCCCATTGAGGCGTTTGTCGGGATGCTGGTTGATGCCGTAGTGTCGGCAAATATCGGTCAGAATGGCCACCGTGTCGCTGTAACGCTTGCGTATCAGTTTTTCGGCCTTCTCTTCCCTCTCATACTCATCGCCCAACATATCGGCTTTTGTCACGATGATGTGAATGGCATCCACTCTCTCCATCACCTTTCGGTTGGCTTCGTTCTTCAACATGTTGGCCATGGCTTTCAGGGAGTTAGACTGATGGACGGTATATTCGACTGATTGCGTGATAGGCTGCCCGAATTCGTCCAACAAGGGTTTTCCGTTCGCATCGCGCTGCATCACGTTTTTCTTGACACGCACGGTTTTTGACGTGGGGTCAACAATGAAAAAGAAGACCTTGCGGTTGTCATTGGCCAAGAGCTCCGGTACGCCTTTACCCATGTCTTCATAGGCTATCGTGTCTTCCCTTCGCGTGGCAATTTTCGTTACAAAATCCTCTCCGGCGAGTTCCACCAGATTGATTTCGTGTTTCTGTCCCTTTACCTGTATGTCGGCCTGTATGGTGGCCACGAAATTTTCTTTGGTGGCACCGGGCACACAGCCGTATTCGCAGTAGAGATTGAGTGCGTCAACGTATTTTCCGGCACTCGCCACATTGTCGGGCTGAATACGGGAAGATTTGAGCAAACCCATCAAGACGCAGGTCTTGCCCGTCGACGGCGTGCCGAAAAGATAGATGTCGGTGCGGCCATCAGCGCAATAAGTCTTGCATTCGTCGGACACCTGTTCCAGCTTGGGCAACACTTCTTTCCAACTCAGGTCTCTGATTTTGTCAATCGAGCTTTCCGTGGCCACACCCGCACCAATCAGTTGAGATTCGGTAAATATGCCGTAGTAGAGCAGCTTATTCAGCCGGTCAACAGAGAATTGGTCTTTTTCCTCTTGCATCCTCTCGATTTCGGCAGTCTTCAAGCTGTCGAGCAGTTGGCGGGCTTCAAGGGAAAATGGCGAGGTGGGATGATTGGTGAGGTAGTTCTGCACTTGGATCAGGTCGTTTGTACCTTTCACATTCAACCACTCAAAATAAGCATTCTGCCCTGATTGCGCATCAGCCACGTGTCGGCCTTGCGGAAATACCCTTACATAGTCCTGCATGGCCTTCATCACATCGGGTGCATGCTGTACGATGTCCCAAGCCTTGTCATCGGCTTCGGAAGCATGGGTTTCGATACCGTAGGCACGCCATTTGTTCACGTGTTCGGCGTAGGCGGGAATGTCACCCACCGTTTGGCGGTAAATCAACTGCTGCCACTCGGCCTCTTCCTGCTGTGCGTAGATGCCCTGCATCTGCCGTTTCAGCACTTCGAGCTGTTGTCGCGCCTCATCCACGTGAGAGAAGGGAAGGCTGACTGACTGCCACTTGTCGATGAACTGCCTCAACGCCTGCATGGCCTGTTCGGGCTGCGAAGTGCCGGTGGCCAGCTGGAATGTCCGCTGCCAATCGGCTTCGTGTTCCTGCTGCTTCACTTCCTGCTGCTTCTGCCGGGCCTCAGCCACGTAGGAGGGATTGAGATCGGCGGTTTGCCAAGCGTCGATGAACTGTTGCAGCATCTGCATGGCTTGCAGTGACTGCGCAGGGTCGGCCAGCCGGGACAGGAGCGCTTTCCAATCGGCTTCATGCTTGGCTTGCTGTATTTTCAGCTTTTCGGCTTCGAGCACTTGCTTGATGGCAGCGAGTTTTTCGGCATTTTCGGGTTTCTGCAAAGCCGGAAGTTGGTCGATGGCAACGTTGTGCTGCGTCATCATCTGGATGATTTGCTTGGCCGAAAGCTGTGGTATGAGGTTATTGAATTGTTGTAACTGCTGAGCTGTAAGACACATAACTGTCTGTATTTGAGGGAAAATATATAGCTGCTGTTGGTAAAAAGAGATGACGGCCGGGCGTCAGCGGTCAAGGTTGCGCAGAAGGACTTCGAGGAGTTGTTTCCACAAGTCCGCCACTTGGGTGAAAAAAGTCCGGGAGTAGGAAAAAATAATCCGGGAGTAGAAAAAAATAGTCCAGGACTTTTTGCCGTCAAAGCCGCAACGCTGGTTCCGTTTCCTGCCCGGAAGGTTAATCTTCCGGTGTCAGAGGCACTCCGCCCAAGTCCTTGCCGGATTTGCCCAGGGTACGTATCAGCTGCGGACGCATGGCGGCGATGTAGGGTAGCAGGATGAAGAAGTTGACCAGCAGGAAAATGAAAAAGCCCGCCAGGTTGAAGGATTGTGCCTTGCCTAACGCCTGCTTAAAGGCGGACGCTTCCAACTGCACTTCGGGTGCTTCAAAACGATACTGATACATCTTGACCGACTTCGTGATGGACGGATTGGGATGCTTATACATCTCAGCCGACCTCGTGATGGACGGATAGGGATGCTGCGCCGCAAAAGTTTGGAGCTGGCTTGTCACACTGTCGTAAGCGACCTGCAACTCCCGGGCCCGGGTGGGACGCTCGAAGAACGCGGCTTCTTTGTACGAGTCGTAACTGCTGAAATAACGGACAGTCTCGCGCAGGGAGGCAATGGCCGCCGTTTCGCCCTCATAGTAGGCTCGGATGTTGCTATTGTCCAAATGCTCATCACCTCCGCCGTTCAGATGCTCTTTGATGAAGTTACGCACCTCGCTGGTAGCCAGGTTGTGCTTGCCTGCGTAACCGGCGTTTTGGAGGTTCACCAGTCCCCTTTTGGTGGTGTTCAACTTTTGGTCGCAGGCGGCCTTGAAATCATTGAACAAGGTATTGACGCGCTCGTGATCCTCCTCCAGCGCAGTGGCAACGGTTTGGCTGCCGGTCCACTCGGTGTAGACAAATTTGGAAAGGACAGGAAGCATGGCTACCAAAGCCAGACAGACGTAGAGCACAATCAGCATCCATTCCAACACGCGCCAAAGGGTTTTGTGGAAGGGCTTGGATTTTTTCAACTTGACGGCGCCACAGAGCAACACCAACAGCAGGACATCCACGACCAAGGTGAGGATGACGCTCATCGGCAGACTTTCTCCTTCATAGTTCCAGCCCAACACCATCAGGAAGGAGGCGGCAATGAAGGCCAAGGTACACAGAATTTCTGCTACGGAAATTGATTTATTATTTGAGGCCATAATCAGCTAAATTAAAGGATATGAATGGTAAGAACGGGAGTGGACCGCGCAGAGGTCAGCACGGCATACGGTCCACGCGCTTCACGTAATACTTTTCGCCATTGGAGAGTGAGAACTCCAACCGTCCGTCAGAAGCTTTGCGAAACTCGTAGCGGGCAGGTACGAAGGTGCCTGCTCGCTGGGTGTGATCCACGGTCAGCGTGGAGGAAGACCAGCTCACGGCCACGGGAGCGGTGCCACAAGGTTCGCTGCGCTCTTTTATATAATAATGTATGCGTCCGGCATTCTCCGAGGTGATGTCGAAGAAGATGTACATATACTCTCCGGTCCACTCTCCGGTGAACGCATTGACCACCTTGAGCTTGGCAGTGGTCTGCCATTTACCGATAAACTTGGAGTGGTCGCGGAAGAGGTCGTCGGCCTTCACCTGCTTCTGCTTCACGCGCAGCAGGGCGTCCTTTATCTGCAACAAGGGGCCGATGGTGGTGCAGCCTTCAATGGGCTTGCCCGTTTCCTGGAGTATCTTGATGATTTCGGTGGTAGAGAGTGTGGGGTCAAGGCTCTTCATCAACGCCACGGCTCCGGCTACGATGGGCGAAGAATAACTGGTGCCGGGCCCGAGGGTATAACGGTTGCCGGGCACTGCGCCGAGTATGTCAACGCCGGGGGCTGAAATAGTGGAACACTCCTGCTGGTACTGCGGCAGGTTGCCGAAGTTGGAGAACGATGCCTTGTGGAGCCGGCGGTCAAGGGCCGACACGCGGATGGTGGTGGCGTCGCGCTTCGAGGGGTCGATGGATGCCAGGATATTATTGTTGCCTGCTGCCCAGACAATGGTAACGCCGCGCTCCTCGGCCATATCGAATATGAATTCCCACACGTTTTCTTCATCCTTGAAGGCATTTTTGGCCATTTCCACCTGCGTTTCTACCGGCAGCTGGGCCGCCTCGGGTGGCAAGTTCATTCCGGCAGAAACATTGATGACGCTTGCACCCTGGTAGATGGCATAGAGTATGCCGTAGACCATGGTCATGGACGTGAACTGGTGGCCCATGCTCACAGGCATATACTTACATTTGGGCGCAATGCCGGCGGCACCGTTGCCGTTGTTGAGGTTGGCCAATGCCATCGACGAAACGCAAGAACCGTGGAAGAAGCAGGGATTGTTTTCGGGCAATCCCGGCTCAGGAGCCACATTGCGGTTGCGCCGCTTCACACTAAACGGCGAAACGATGCGTGAAGAATAGAGGTCGGGGTGGCGGAGGTCGAAATAAGAGTCGACAACGGCGAGCACCACATCCTCGGAGCCCTGCGTGATGTCCCATGCTTCAAACGCCTGAATGGGCCGGAAGTACCACGAAGCGTCGGCATCGCGGAAGGCAGGGTCGTTCGGCGTGGCGGAAAGCGGCCCCAGCAGGCCCTCGCGGAAGGCGCGGAAGGAAATGTCCGTAATCTTTTGCGGCAACTCGCGGACCACGCGGTCGCAACTGCCCTCCGGCACCTGTATCTGGATGAGTTTGGTGAGGGGGTCGTAGAAGATTACCTTGTACTCGTCGCCGGGATAGTGCTGCTTGAACTCTTCAGCCCAGCGACGGAAGGTTTCGTCGCCGGCATCGGAGTCGAGGATGACGTTGACGCGGTTGTTGACCATCTCACGCCCTGTGATGGAGTCGCGTTCTATCTGATCGTCGCTCACAGGTGGCAGATAATTGTCGTCGGGAGGCGGCAAATTAGGTCCGGGGTTATCGATGTTGTTGTCCGGAAGCGGTTCGTCGGCACCGGGTATACTATCAGGCACGGCAACTATACTGTCGGCCGGTACATCTATTGGCTGCGGGTCTGGCAACTCAGCACCATTCCCGCATGAACGGAAAAAACTGAGCAAGAGTATCAGCAGGCCGAGTGCGAACAGGAAGAGCAGGGTGCGCCACAGGCAGCCCCAGGCACCCCAAGGCGGCAGAAAGGAAGCACCATCCCGACCGCGGGACCGAAGTTGGAAAATGATTTTTTTCATCGTATGTTATTTTTCGGATAAACCTTGGATTACTGTTGCCAACTGTTGGGTGATTTCCAACGCATACTTAGAACGTTCCACCCTGGACAGGAAGGCGAGGAAAATGTACTCCTCCCAGGCAAAGAAGCTTTGCTTGAAAGCCGGAATGAGCGCACTTCCGGACGAAAGCACCTGACTGAACAGCTCGGCCACCTCGGGTTCGGAGAACACTTCCTGACGTGGTTGGCTAATCCACTTGAACACGGGCAAATCGTCCTGCTTGGCCATTTCCTCCAGCTCGTTTCGTTTTTTCTCATCGAGGAAGGAATACCCGAAGTCGGCCACAAAATTGCTCACCGAGGAGGCTATGATGTCGGCCACCAACGAAACGGGAATATTCTTCACCGCTGCAATGTCGGTATAGTCCTTCAGGTCTTTGTGGAGGTGGTCCAGCAAGTTGAGGCGGTCGACTGCATCGAGCAGACAGCCCACCATCTCGCTCAACACGCCGGGTGCGAAACCGTCTTCGGCGGCATAGGTGTTCTGGAAGTCGACCGAAGTGATTTTTTCCTTCCATAGCTTCAGCACATGAATGGCAATGAGGTAGGAAGGCAGCTGCGGAGGCAGATTGTCGGCGAAGAGGATGGTGGTATCGATTTTTCGCCGTGTCAGGTCGTCGGATGCTGCCTGCTTGGAGGCATAGTGGTACACCTTCATCAGGCGTTCCCATTTCTTTTCCAGCGTTTCGCATTCCTCAAAGTTATGGCACCGCTCGCGGATGATTTGGTATTGCTCGAAGTTGTAGAGCGGTTCGTTGAGCTTGCCGCTGAGGATGAGCTGATGGATGGGGTCGTAAATGTCGCGCTCGCAGAGTTGCAGGCCCTCCAAGAGGTGTCCGTAATAATAGTTGTCATTATTGCAGGCAAAGTCGAGCTCGCGCAGCACGTTGTAGGCATTTTCGATGTTGCGCTGCATTTGCTGCGCATTGTCGGTGGCCGGTTGGTATTTGACCATGGCCTGAATGACCACATCCAATGCTTTTTTGGTATCTTCATCGAATTGCTTGTTGCGAGCCACCTCTATGTTTTTGGCCACGATGCCCAGCTTCTCGATGATATAGAGCGCGCCGTCATTATTGATGGTGGCGGCCACATCCCACGCCAAGGCGGGGTTGGGGAAGAAAAAGCCGGCATCATCACTCCCAATGAACGTCTTACGCAGTTCCCGATAATAATCATCAGGTATCATAGATTTTGTTTCGTGTCCGGTTTCTTCAAAGTCGGTATAGAGCCGGCTGCCGCGCTCGCCCGAGTATTTGAAGTCGCGAAGCAGGTAACTGTTGGAAAAGCGTGTACCCGGACTGCTCCAGTTCTTCACCCACTCCTTGCCGTCGGCGTTGAAACATTCGTTGTAGAGCACTTTTTTGAAACGTTGGTGCCAGCGTCCCTTGAGGGCTTCCGTTGCATTGTTCGAATCGCCGGACTGCAACGCCATGTCCATATTAAATTTTGTGGAGATATAGAATAAAGGAGCGACGCCTCCGCAGTCATCTATCACAGCACTGCGTTTTTCCGGTGTTTTTCCTACATAATTTTCCACCCATGAACTAATCAGATGGGGCAACTCGGCCACTTCGCTCTTGGCCTGGTCGTGGCAGAAGAGGAGCACGTTGAGTTCGCTGCTCTCATTGTACTTGTTGAAGAGATAGGCCACCTTTCCACGCAGCAGGATGGTGGTCAGGATGCAGCCATTGCCCAAAGTGTCCTTATCTTCCTTTTTGCGCGAACGCGCTCCGGGGAAGTCGAGCAGGTCCAAGTGGCGCAGGATGTCCTTCTTGACGGGTTCATGCGAGAGTTGCGCCATCACCTGCGGGTCCTCAATACCGTCGAACACATACTCGCCGCAGCTGTCGAGGAAGTCGTCGGGTATGCGCACAATGACCTCCGCACAAATCGCGCTGAGGTCGCACTTGCGGATGTTGCGCTCGGTGCGGAAAATGCCCTGCTCGCGAATGTACACCTCGGTGTGCTTCTGTGCCTCGTCCGACTGGCCGTGCAGACACTGCACAGCCATGATGGTGTTGTCATTGTTGCCTCTGTGGAGCAGCGCGTCCATGGGCAGGTAGAGATAGGGCGCAAAGTGGAGGCGGCTCTGCAGGTCGAGCAATCGCTGGAAAAGTTTGGAGAAGAACTCGTTGTTGTCCCACAAAAAGCCGTACACTTTTTCGTAGTCGGCCAAGGGGATACGGTCGGCCACGAGTGCCAAGCGGGTGAAATAGCCGGCCTTGCCATACGCCTGGGCGTTGTTGATGTATTCGTGGAAGTAGGATTGCATCTCCAGCAGGTCGTCGGCCGTGACGGGGCCGTTCACCACCGAACGGTTCACATAGTCATTGTAGAACTCCTCCGCCTTCTCCTTGATATTGTCGGCCACGCTATAGTCGCGTATGTCGTTGTAGTAGCCATCGGACAAAATCATGATGATGTCCGCCACGGTGAGGGTGCGCATCGCCACCGGATGCTCTTCGGAGAAGAGTTCCCCATTGCGTTGGAAGGAAGTGAAGCGCGTCACGACACCTGTGGCCTCCGCTCCGTTGCCAATGGGGTTTATTTCGTAGATAAAGTCATATGCTTTGTCGCCATAGTTCAGCATGAAGGGCGCACCGTCCTTCTGGAGGAGATTGCTCATGAGGTACGACTTACCTTTCTGGCTCTCGCCATAGGCCGCTGCGGCGGGATTGAAGCTTTGTGCCTGCATCACCTTGCGCAGCTTGCGGCGTTCCTCCACAAAGTTGAGAAACTGGCGGTCGTAATCCTGCGGCTCGTTGACCTTGATCCACTCCAAGGCCTGCCGGATGTTTTCTATCTGTTGTTGTATGTTGGTCATAAGGATAATTTTTCTGAAGTCGGCTGAAAACACTCCCGCCTGTTAGTTGGAAATCTGAAGTTTGAACTCTCCTTTGTCGAGCCAGTAGGAGGCATCGTCGGGGAGGCTTTGCGGCACGAGTTCCACCTTGTTCTTGGCAATCGTTTCGCCCTCGTAGGTGGCCTCCTCCAGGGTCAGGAGCTCACGGTCGTCCTGGAACGAGCGCGACACCATGACCCGCAACGGCGTGCGGCCGCTATGGTTGTAGATGGCGTAGAGCGGGCGTGCCTGATATTGCGGCGAATCGAGCTGTCGGCAACCCAGATTGCAGGGGAAGATGCTGATGTCGAACGAGGCCGTGGCATTGTCCGGCGTCAGGCGGGCATCTTCCACCCGTTGCTGCGACGAGTCGTAAATGCCGACGTAGCGGGCCGTCGACGACATGTTCTTGATGAGCAGACTGAGGTCGAGCGCCATCCCCTTGAAGCCTACGGTCGACGCCATGTAGCCTACCATGGCACCTACGGCGACAATGGGCTTCTGGTCGAAGAAGAAACCGTTGGCATCGGCAAAGGGATACCAGTGGCCCACGTGGTAACTGTTGAGCCGCACGAGGCGGTCGGGCGTTACGGGCACGTATTTCACGAACAGTTCGGTGATAACGTCAAGACTCGTAGGCCGTCCGCCCAACACGATGATGTCGCAATGGTAAGCATGGAGCAGCACGCTGAGTTGCTTCATCAGTCCCTCCATCACGGAACAGATAATGGTGTTGATGGCCTCGGGGTCGAAATGCCACGCCAGACTTTCAAAGCGGAAGCCGAAATGGCTCTCGAAATAGTCGAGTAGATAGGAAGCAGGCTTTTCTTTGGGGAAGATGTCGTTGAACGAGAACACGCGGTTGGGGCGTTTCAGGCGCATCTGCTCCATGAAGAACTGCGACATGGGGTGTGAAATCTGCGTGTTGAAGTCCAGTCGGCAGCGTCGCGCCTTGTAATCCATTGCAGCGATGTCTGCGCCGAAGAACCCGTTGGTCATGTCCGCCGCCAGCTCCCGTTTCTTTTGGTTCTTGAGCTCCACGCTGTCGGCATTCATCACCAAGATTTCCTCCACCTTGGCCCGGTAACTTTCAAAGCGGCTGAGCGAAGGAATGTGGCGCAACTCCTCTTCCGGCATCGCCAACAAGCGCGCCGTAAGTGCCGAATTGATACTGCCGATGTGTGCATCGTTGTGATAAGCTCCCTGGATGACAAAATTCTGAATGATGGCTTGCAGGATGTCATCGCCGGCCAGCGTGAAACTGTCGTAGAACAGCGGTTCGGGTGAGAGGCGTTTTTGTCCGTCGGTAGCTTTCCGATACGTGCAGACCATGACATCTGTCGTACCTGCGCCGATGTCGATGGTGCCGATGGTGAGTGAGTTGTCGGTGTAGCCGTCTGCTGCCATTTCCGGCCGCACGTGTCCTTTCTTCTCGAAGAGTTTTTCGAGCCGTCCTTCGTAGCGGTGAGTGGCCTCGGCGTAGAGGTAAACGAGTTGGCAGGCTGTGGCTTCGTCATATATCCATGTGCGGTCGGTAACGGGCGCCGTCTGGTCGCTCACGGCGAGTTTTTTGGTTTCGGGTATGATATGAACGGGATGGAGCGGCATCAGGTGCCCGATGGCATCGAGCGCATCCTTGGCAGCCTGGCGCAACCGCATCTGTTCCTTCTTCGACATGGCCGTGGGGCAGGTGATGATAACGTTTCTCAGGTAGCGTTTGATGTTGAAGTCGCCCCAGTGTTCGCGGGTTTCGTAGGCGTTCATCTGCATCAGGGCCTGCTGGAAAATTTCTATCATGACAAACGTCATGAGCGAAGAACGCGAATAGTGGGCCGGAGAACCCGGCATGACAAATTCATCGGTGCCCGCCACATACCGGCCGTCGTCGGCAAAGAGATAGGAAAGTCCCGCCACGTTGATATGGGGCGAGAGTTTCTGCACGTTGCTGGTGTCGTTGCGCGTGATGAGATTTTCCCACACGCCGCTGTATGGTTTCTCGTCCCACAGGTAACGTTTGGGCGAGGAGTAGTTGGTGAGTTTCTGGGCTATGCCTGCGTCTTCGAGCGAGGTGAACAGCAAATGGCGGGCCTCGTCTCCCACGCGCACAAAGGAGCCGTAGGAAAAGATGCGGTCATCCTCCAGACTGATGTCCAGCCCCACGTCGGCCATGCGGAAGCAGAAGCGCATGTCGAACGACTTTTTATAGACCAGATGGGGGTGCGTCATGTCGCGCAGGGCGATCATCCGGGCACGGTCGAAGTTGCCGTTCTCGAACAGCACGCCACAGGTGCGCGAGTTGCCGATGTCGAGCACCATGTCGACGGGGCGGTCGGTTTCCGCATCGTTCTTGAAGAGCGTAACCTCGGGGGCCGCCCCGGGGAGCAGGCGCAGGAAATTCACTAAGTATATATAATAGGTAATATAGGTGAAATCTGCCAGACGGTCGCCCAAGCCGAAAAGCGAACTGACATAGCCGGAAAAACTATTGAAGCCCTCGGCATCCACCGACAGGAAAGCTAAAATCTGTTGCGCCACATTACACAGGGAGTAGCGGATTTCCGTTTCACCGTCGTAGAAGAGGGGGAGCAACTGCGGTATGGCCAGCAAGTCGTCGCCGGTACGGGTGTCGAAAGCCCAGGTCAGGCGATACTGTCTCGCCCCCTGCCTGCTGCCATCCCCGATGTCCTCTATCTTGACGCGACACCAGGCAAAGGGAGCTCCTTGCGACACGCCGTTCTCGTTGAGTCGGAACATCGGCATGGGGAGCCATTTTCCCAACAGCACGTCGAAAGCCGGCACGCGCTGATTGTCCACCACGCAGCGGTAGGACGTCAGGCTATTGATGCGTATCAGGTCCTGCGAGTCGTTGCTGTAGGCTGAAAACAGGCCCATCGGGGCCGTCGGGAGCAGTTTGGGCACACCCGTTTCGTCGTAAAACAAGGTGCCGTCGGGCTGTAGCTGACAGCTCTGGGCGAAGGTGGTGTCCGTCACCTGCCCCACGGGATACCAGGCATCGGTCTGAGGATTGTACGTAGCCACATCGAAGCCTGAAATCTCCTGTGTCAGAATATCCTTTTGGATGCACATGGCATACTTCAGCGCTTTGCCGCTTTCCATCAGCAAAGGCTCTTGCGGATTAAACTCTACGATAGTGCTATAAAACTGCAAGCCACTATCAGCAATCAAGTGTAAGGCCATATCATATCAATTTTATTGTTCATGGTAGGAACGCCCGAAGCAGGCACACAATCCGTGCCTTTGATGATTTACTCCTAAAGAAAGTAACCCTGCAGGCGATTTTTTTATGTTAGCATTTTAAGTTTCGAAGGTTATGAGGGATAAGGTTATGAGATTAAAAAGTAACTCTATGCGGCTATCGTAACTACCTCAAACAGTATTCTTATAACCTTATAACCTGGGAGCGAAGCGACCATAACCTTATAACCTTCAACTTTCGGAATATCCGAAAGTTGAATAAGCATTTGTTCTTAAGTAGGTGTTGAAAATTAGTTTATATCATGTGTGCTCTATTGGGATGCAGTTAGTTTCTTTTTTTGAGGGAGCATAGCGGGCTATGTGACCGAA
>SFPC01000148.1 GCA_004552195.1 Bacteroidales bacterium
CTCGCTTTCTTCGAGAAGATGGCTGCCATTTTCCAAAGTAAATCCAAACCACAACTCACTATGAACAAGAACTACAAATCCATCTGTGCGCTGCTCTCTATTGATAGCATCGCACTCACCGACGGCAAAGCCTCGCTGACCGATGAACAGTTGACCGCTCTCGACAAGGCTCTCGAAATGAAACTCCAGGTCATAACCGACCTTGAAGCGCAGATTGCAGCACTAAAGGCTGCTCCTGCTGCAACTACGACCGCCATTGTCGATGACACTAAGCAGGACTACAAGCCCTCTGAAACATCGGACTTCGACAACTACTGCAACAAGGTGAACGCTGCGCGTGAACTCTACAACGAAATTCTCTAACTCTTTATCCATTTTATCCTATGGCTGGTAAATTCTCATTCTCGCCGGAAGAATATCAACAGGCGGCTCACAAATACCGCTCGGAGTTGCTCTATCTGCCGATTTTCGGTTGTAAGGACACTCTGAAGTATATGACTTCTCGCCCCGGCATCCGCTACAAGGAAAGCGTCGGCACGCTTACAGGCGATGCACAGTTCGCTCCTTACAACCCGAAACGTGCGGTTGACTTCAATCTCGACCTCACTCACCGAACTCTCGAAACTTATTTCGGTTCGGTTGTCGCCAATTTCGAGCCTAACTCGGCTATCTCAACTTTGCTCGGCACTGGTGCCACAAAGGGAGACGGTCAGATGTCAACACCGACGGCAAAGCACGTCCTCGCTCTTATCGCTCGCGGTCTCTCGGAGCATCTTAACGATGCTATCTGGAACGGTATTCGTAACGCCAACGGCGACACTACGAAAGACCTGTTCGACGGTTTCGACACTATCACCGCTCGTGAAATCAAAGCCGGTAACATCTCGGATTCTAAAAAGAACTATGCGAAGTTGAACGAGGACATCACAGTGAACAACGTGATTGACGTGTTCAAGGAGGTTCTTTGGGGTCTCGACCCGCATTTGCGTGCCAAAGACCTTATCGTGTTCTGTCCGCAGTACATCGTGGACTTCTACAACGAGGCGTATATGCTTACGCACTCAGGCCTCTCGTACAACACAGCCTACAACCAAACCTCGGTTGAAGGCTCGAACAACCGCATGACGTTCATTCCGCTGCCTAACAAGGCTGACTCGAAGCTAATCCACATCACCACCAAGAGCAATATGCTCGTGGGCTTCGACCAGATGAGCGACCTCGAAAGCATAATGGTCAAGGAGTATGCTCCTTTCGTGCTTTCTTACGTCGCCACTATGTTCTTCGGTGTGCAGTTCCTCGGCATCGAGTCGCACGATATGTTTGTTCTCGGTCTTAACGGCTTCAACGCCGACAGACAGCTCGGTCAACCTGTTTAACCCATAAATCAGTAATAATATGGCTACAAACTGCATGTCAATACAGAAATCGCTCGGCTGGTGTCAGGGTACGCCTGAACTGCCGGGCGTGAAACGCAGAATATACTATCTCGCCAAAAGTGCGATAGCTGCGTTCCCGACCTTGCCGCGTGACGCTAACGGTCGTGTCACTTCGGCTGTTCTTGAAGGCTCGTTCACGCTCGTTGCCGACCAGAAGTGGAAGTATATCGACATCCTTCCCGACAAGTCGCAACTCACTTCGGAGGCGCAGGGTGAACTCCCGAGCCAAACCCAGTTGAACAAGTTAACTGCCGTTCACCCCGGCGTCGGTGCTGACGCTTCAGCCGCTGCCGCCTATATCAACAACTCCGATAACGTGTTTATCGTCGAGGATATGAAAGGCAACTATCGTGTGCTCGGCAATGACAAGTGGAGCACTAAATCGACTGTCGCCCAGGACCTCGGTCAAGGCGCCACCGGCACCACTTCAACGACTATCAGCGTTGAAGCGACCGACGAAGTGCCCGCTCCTTTCTACAAGGGTACTATAGAAACGGAGGACGGCGACATCGACTGCTCAGGTGAAGCATAAGATGATTGAACAGAACGCCAAGCCGGGAGCTATTGCTTTGGACGAGATGTTGAACGACATCGAAGTGCCATCGCTCGATGTTCCCGAACTTGGCGCTCTTTTAGTTTCCGACAAGTCGAAGGACTTGTTCGAGGAGAAGAAACGCAAGGC
>SFPC01000149.1 GCA_004552195.1 Bacteroidales bacterium
CCAAGGAGGAGATTACGGCACTCATCAACGGCACGTTCAAGAAGAAAAGCTATGAACTTATCCGGGACCTCTTCATCTTCTGCTGCTTCACGGGACTGAGCTGGCGGGACATGTACAACCTGACGGAAGAGAACCTGCAGACCTCCTTCGACGGCCACCTGTGGATAAAGACCAACCGCCAGAAGACTGGCGTGGAGTCGAACATCCGCCTGCTCGACGTGCCCAAGCACATCATCGAGAAGTACAGCGGCATGGCAGAAGACGGACGGCTGTTGCCCGTCCCATGTTATGGGAACTGCAAGAACGGCATCAAGGCGATAGCCAAACTTTGCGGCATCAACAAGAACGTCACATGGCACCAGAGCCGCCACTCGTATGCCACCACCATCTGCCTCTCCAACGGTGTGCCGATTGAGACCCTGTCGAAGATGATGGGCCATACCAGCATCCGCAGCACGCAGATTTATGCGAAGATTACCGCCGAGAAGGTAAGCAACGACATGGAACGCCTGTCCAAGCAGATAGAGTCCATGGAGCAGTTCATTTGTCAGACCATCTAACACGGAACGCCATGAATAAAGGCCATCCGCAAGACGGGTGTGTTGGTGGACTATGAGGCGTGCAAGTATATCCGCAAGGCGGACGGCTGTTCCGTGGACATCTACCACTGGGACATCATCGTCGCCTTGGCCTATCGTATAAACACTTTCTATGCCCACGCCTTCCGCAAGTGGCTGAAAGAGACAGCGACAAGAGAAAAGGATAAAGAGGTGCACCAAGCCATCATCATTCCCCTGTGGACTTTCGGGAATAACTGAAAGGACAGACAGAAACAACAAACGAAAAAGACGGACGGACAATCCCACTCATCAGGGTTGCCCGTCCGTCTTTTTTGTTCCAATACATGCTTATACATCCGCCTTGCGGTAGTTCGTCTCCAACAGCCGTTGTATGTCATACTCCCTGTAGAGAGCCTTGCCGCCAAGCAGGATGAACGGCAGCACACGGTTGTTGCGCAGGTTCTGCAAGGTGCGGCGGCTCACCTTCAAAACTTCCGCCACCTCCTTGTCCGTCAGGTAACGGTCACCGTTCAGCGGAGGCGTATATTCCTGCAGGAAGCGGTTTATCCTGCGATGGCTGTTTTTAAGCGAGAGGAGCATGTCCGCCACCTGTCCCTGCTCCAGCGTGAGAATCTCCTGCTTCATAGGCTGGTCTCCCTGCTGTCCGCAACAAGGTTTGCCACATCCTCCCTGCGGTAATAAAACTTCTTGCCAATCTGCGAGCAGGCAATCAATCCCTTGTCTCGCATCGTTTGCAAGGTTCTCGGAGTGAGGCGCAGCAGCCGGCAAACCTCCTCGTTGTCCATCCACTTCGCCATGCGCCTGTCCTTCTCACGACCGCACAGGCGGTTCACTTTTTCCGTCAGCGACGAGACATCCGTCATCAGTGCCTCGAACGCCTTTCTTTCAATGATTACTACTTCCATGATTCTGAGTGTTGCTGTGATTGTCGGTGCAAAGTTACGCTGCGACCTCCTAAAACCACTCATTTCCAGCGCAGGTGGCTGCATCTGGAACCGAAAGATGAGCCATCTTGTGCCAGTTGCAAGAAAATCATCTATGAGTCATCTATGAGTCATAAGTTTGCACTTTCCATACCCTGTAATTTTGCAGCAGAAACAAGAAAAACAGTATTGATTATGAACGTAATAATGATAGAAAGTGCCGCCTTTCAGGAATTGGTCGGACACATCGAGAAGATAGCGGAGCACATCCGCAAGTATGAGGACAGACAGCCCGTGCAATCACAGGAACGGTGGCTGACCAGCAAGGAGGTGACCGCCCTGCTCGGCATCAGCCTGCGCACCCTGCAACGCTACCGTGACGAGGGGCGCATCCCCTTCTCGCTGATGGGGCGCACCTGCCGCTACCGCCTCACGGACGTGGAGCGCATGATGAAGGAATGCTCCATGAGCGGCAACGCAGAGCGCATCGGCGAACTGCACAGGCAGTATATGGTAAGGACAGGCAAGAAAACATAAAACGGGAAAGAAGATGGATACCTACAAGATAGAACGGCTGTTCCACCTCCTCATGGAACGGCTCGACAGGCAAGAGAAGATGATTAGTGACCTGATTTTCCGCAGCCAGCGGCAAATGGCGTGTCAGGAGGAGGACACGGAGCACAAGATATACAACGGTGAGCGGCTTTACGACAATCAGGACCTCTGCCTGATGTTGCAGGTGAGCAAGCGGTCACTGCAACGCTACCGCACGTTGGGCATCCTGCCCTACCTCATGCTCCGGCAGAAGACCTACTACAAGGAGTCGGACGTGGAGAAGTTCCTCTCGGAGCATATCGACTGCTTCCAGAAAGAGAAGATGGCGGACTACAAGGCCCGCATCCGATAACAATCAATGTTTCACAATTAAAAGTCAATCAAGATGGCAAAGAAAAAAGACGAA
>SFPC01000066.1 GCA_004552195.1 Bacteroidales bacterium
GTTATTTTTGTAGAAGATAGGCGGCGGCTCGGCAATCTAAGCAAGCTTATTGCGCTCGCCTTGCACTATCTTTGTGTAAGGTATCATTTGTTGTATGCCTTTGGGCAATGAGCACTATCCGTAATGGACAGTCCCGGCCCATTCCTTTTGTCTGTTTGTGTGGCCGACGTCGCTATGGGTCGTGAGGGCGGGGAGTGAGAAGCTTTCGGCGGTAGTAAGGGAACGTTTCTTGCTCTTACGCGCGCGCACGTATACGTATTTAAAACCCCGAAAAAAAGCTTCAACCCTTCACCGATGGTCGTTTTTCTGCTGATTTTCAGAGCAGAAACGTGTGAACACTTGGATGTTTCAAGCCTTCACACCACCGCAGAAGCATTCACCTTCGCCATGGTGTCCGCTTTCGCAGGGAAAGATTTTCTTAAAAGTAGAAAAAGAGTTAAATTTTTATTTCTTCGCGGCAGCAGCCGATGTGAAGGCTTCAGCGGCAGTGTGAAGGCTTGAAAAGTTAAAGCCTTCACACCGTAATGTGCTGATTATCAGTTGATTAGATGGGGTGTGTGAAGGGTTGAACCCTTTTTCGGGGGTTAAATTGCGTATATGCGCGCGTGTGCGCGAGAAAATATTCATGTGAAGGGTTGAAACGGCAGCAGCGTATTTGCAATATTTTACATATCAGTATTTTAGGCTTGCGCTCTCTTGTAGTAATTGACCAACCGGCATGAAGCAGCTCTCAAGCGGCAAACCATGACGTTGGCCATGTGGGCACAGCCAGGTTTGTGTGCAAATTGTCGAGGAACGAGGTGGGCAAAGTGGCGAAGTATTTTTCACTAATCGGCGAGTTGTTGAAAATAGTTCGCCACTTGTGAAACCTACTTTGCCACTTGTCGTATCAGCTTCTGTTTCTGCGGCATACATTGCCTCGTTTTTTACCGGTCCCCCATGATATATATTATAGGTGTAAGCGAGAGGACCAAGAACCGGGACATGACCGGAAAAAGAAAGGCACTGTCGTTCATCACTTGGCGAGTGAGGAAAAACAGTGCCTGAAGTTTTATCCAAGGAGTGGCCGTGCTACGCGATGCCGGCGGTCAGTTGGCCGGGGAATGCAGGCCGAAAAGGCGGCAGGTGGTGGCGTGAAGCCGGAGTGCCACCTCGTCGGCGGACAAGCCGTAGACCTCGGCCAGCCTTCATAGAAAATTCAGCTGCTGGCATTTGAGCTTGATGGTAGATGTCTGAGTGGTTTTGTCTTTCACCACCACCAGTTTCGACTGCTCATATATTATCTCTCTCACCGCCTCTGTACAATCCTGCGTCTCCTCCGGCCTGAAGGTTTGGATGTCATTGAGAAGACGTACCAACGCCCTTCCGACCGCCCATGCGAGGTTGACGGGCACAGCATTGCCAATCTGCTTGTACTTGTCGCCCATGCTTCCTTGAAACTGCCAATAGTCGGGAAAAGTCTGTATGCGGGCATATTCGCGTACAGTCAGCGGTCTGGTTTCCAACGGATGACAACGCTCTGTCTGCTTCTGGCATGGCGAGCAGGTGAGCGTCAGTGAAGGCTCGTCAAGCGACAGTCGCCGGGCCATGCCGGTCTTTCCCCCACCAAGCAGCCAGCTGCCTCCCATGTAGTCCTTGGCGACATCCTCCGGCAGATTTCGCCAATCTCCTCCCTGCGGAACGAGTTCCAGCACTCGCTGTTTCTTGGCGGGATACTGCACGCCTTCGGACTTGGGCACTTCACAGTCGAAAATCACGCTTGAATATAAAGCGTCGCGAAGTGTGAGGACTTCGTGATAGGGAGTGGGCCAGCGAAACTGTACATAGGGTGCTATGTCGTTGCGGATGGCTATGAGGAAAAGCCTTTCACGCTTCTGTGGCACTTGGTACATGATGGCACGCAACACCCGGGGTTCGACAAGTGTGTAGCCCAGTTCAGCTATGGCGTTCCTGATGGTGCTGATGGTACGCCCGTCTTCGTGTGAAGTCAATCCTTTCACATTCTCACCCAAGAACACCTTGGGCTGGATTTCCTTGACAGCCCGCGCCAACTCGAAGAACAGGGTGCCCCGGGTGTCGTTGAAGCCGGCTCCCTTGCCTGCATACGAAAAGGCCTGACAGGGGAAACCGCCCGAAAGGAAATCGACCTTGCCCTTCAACGGCGTGAAGTCTATGTGGCGCACATCGCCTTCGATGATGTTCCAGTCGGGTCTGTTGGATTTCAATGTTCTGCATGCCGATGTGTCGAACTCATTGAGCAGCACATGGTGGAAACCTGCGAGGGACATGCCGAGAGCCAGGCCGCCACCTCCGGCAAACAATTCGACGGAATTGTAACGGCGAAGGGGAGTTACACCGGCTTCTTCCTCCCAACGGCTGTCAAGCATGGAGCGGATTTCAGGAATAGCCTTCAGGTCCTCCATGTCAAACCCGTTGATGCCATGCTGCACTTTCCGGGGGTATAATCCACGATGACCCCACGTCTGCACCGTGTGGTTGGACGTTCCCATGAGGGCCGCCAAATTGTTCTCTGATATAAATGTCATAAGACTACAAACCTCCTTTTTGTCTGATTTCTTCTGCTATCCCGGCCACTTTGTCCAATATGAGTTTGCTCCCGTCAATACTATCCTCTTCAACGACTTCACCGAATGCCTTGGCCAGTCTGTTGTAAAACTGGTCGTCACCGGTCAGGTGTTCCCAAAATTCAGCACCGGCATACACGGGGTAGGATGCGCTGATGGTTTTATAATTGGCTGAAAGGTTTTCTCCGTAAAGCACTCCGACAATCATATCGTCCATTTGCAAAGGGATCCTGTCAAGGCGAGCCTTGCCGATAAGTTTCTTGAAATGTCCCAAGATCGTTGCCACATCGTCCCTGTTGATTGTCTTGGGACCGGCCTTGCACTGGCAGTATTTCCTGCGCCCGTCTATGGCGTCGACAAACTCGATATCAATGCCGTCAATGCCCGAAGCTCCACCAACGATTTCCTGAAGTTGGGAGATGAAGATCTGGATGCTCATGCCAAAGCTGGTGTTCAGGCTTGAACCAAGAATACGCGGATAAACCAAAGCCTTGGCAAGAGATTCGGGTTCTGTGTTGCCACAAAGGAAGGCGGCAAGATAGTTTATCAGGAAAGGATTGATGTCAAAATCCCTCAGCTTCAGCCTGTTCAGGTTCTTTATGTGGCTCGGGATGATGTTCGAGCGGAAATATTCCTTTCCGCTCGCTATGATGGTCTGCTTTTGTTCTTCTGTCATGATAAGGATTTTTAATGCATGATGCCCTCCGCACGAATGGTTTCACGCCGGCAGGCCGAAAAGGCGGCAGGTGGTGGCGTGAAGCCGGAGTGCCACCTCTTCAACGGGAAGCCCGTAGACCTCGGCGAGCTTCTCAACGACCAAGGGAATGTAAGCCGGCTCGTTGCGTTGGCCACGGTGGGGCGTGGGGGCAAGATAGGGCGCATCGGTTTCTACCACCAAACGGTTGAGGGGCACTTCGGCACGCAGGATTTCAGGAAGGGCGGATTTCTTGAAGGTGAGCACGCCGCCTATGCCCAACACGAAGCCGGGGAAGAGAGACAGCAGTTCGGCGGCCTCGGCGGCGGTGCCGCCAAAACAGTGGAACACGCCCGTAAGCGCGGAGGCCAACGGCCGGAGCGTTTCGACCACTTCGCGGTGGGCGGAACGGGTGTGGACCACCAAAGGCAGGCCATACTTGACCGCCCACTCCGCCTGACGTCGGAACACCTCCATCTGGTCTTCACGGCGTGAGCTGTCCCAATAAAGATCCACCCCCACCTCGCCTACAGCCACGTAGGGACGATCAGGCCGGGCCAGCCGTTGCTCCATGGCGTCGAGGAGCGGTGCAGGGTCGGCGGGAAGTTCGGTAGGGTGCAGTCCCATCATGGGCAGGCAGCGGTCGGGGTAGCGGTCGCAGAGCCGGAGCATGGGGTCGATGGAGGCTTCGTCGATGTTGGGCAGCAAGAGGTGGGTGGCTCCGGCCCGGAGGGCACGCTCCACCACGGCGTCGCGGTCGGCGTCGAACTCGGTTGTGTAGATGTGGGTGTGGGTGTCGATAAAGTGCATGGAGGAGGGATTACTTGCTGCGTCCCAAGAGAGAGCAGGCATATTGCCAAAGGGGCATCCACTTGTCCTGCGGGAGGGAGAGCTTTTCGAGTTCGCGACGTGCCTCGTCGTAGAAGCGGTCGATGGCCTGAAGGGTCAGGGTGGGGATGTCGAGCCGGTTGTAGAGGTCGGTTACGGCAGCGATTTTTTCCTGTGCGGGCATTTCGGCATCGGCCAAGAGGTGCAAGAGCTGGGCTTTATGGTCGGCATCGGCGCGGCCCAGGGCGTTGATGAGCAGGAAGGTCTTTTTGCCACAGAGAATGTCGCCTCCGATTTTCTTGCCGAACACAGCCGGGTCGCCGTAGACATCGAGGTAGTCGTCCTGCAACTGGAAGGCCAAGCCAATTTTTTCGGCAAAACGGTAGAGGGCATCGGCATCGGCGTCGGGGGCTTGGCCGATGAGGGCACCCATCTTGACGGCACAGGCTAAGAGGACGGAGGTCTTGAGGCGTATCATTTCCAAATACTCTGCCTCGCTGACATCAGTGCGGTTTTCAAAATTCACATCGTACTGCTGGCCTTCGCAGATTTCCTGTGCCGAACGGGCAAAGAGCTGGAGCACCTCGGCCTGGCGCGCACAGGGGCAGTTCATGATGTGGCGGAAGGCCATGATGAGCATGGTGTCGCCCGAAAGGACGGCTGTGTTGTCATTCCAGCGTTTGTGGACCGTGGGCTTGCCCCGGCGCATGTCGGCGCGATCCATGAGGTCGTCGTGAAGGAGGGTGTGGTTATGGTAAGTTTCGATGCCTATGGCGGCAGGCATGGCTTGCTCAGGATGGTCGGAGTAAAGGGCACAGGTCATGAGCAGGAGGGTGGGGCGCAGCCGTTTGCCACCCATGGAGAGCACGTAGTCGATAGGTTCGTACAGCCCTTCGGGTTTTGAGGGGTAAGGTACGTTGCGGAGTGCCTCCTCGATTTTTTGCAGAAACATGGTGGAGAATTTTGAAAGTTAAGAGCGAGTGTGGGCCTCGAACTGTTCCATGAGCCATGCCTTCTGTTGGGCAATGGTGAGGTGGGAGTTGTCGAGCAGCAGGGCATCGGGAGCCTGGCGCAGGGGGGCCACGGCGCGGTGAGAGTCGATGTAGTCGCGCTCTTCCACGTTTTTCAGGATTTCCTCAAAGGTAACCTGCCGCCCCTGGGCGGTGAGCTCGTCGTAACGGCGCTGGGCGCGCACCCGGGCCGAGGCGGTGACAAAGATTTTGAGCTCGGCATCGGGGAACACGACGGTGCCGATGTCGCGACCGTCCATCACGATGCCTTTTTCGCGGCCCATTTCCTGCTGCTGCAGGGTCATGGCGTGGCGCACGAAGGGAAGGGCGGCAATGGGGCTGACGTGCGAGCTGACTTCCAGACCGCGAATTTCGGTTTCCACTATTTCGCCGTTGAGGCGCACAAGGGGCAGGTTGGTGGCGGGGTCGAGCACGAAACTTACCTTAACCTGGGGCATCAGTGCTTCGAGACGGTCGGCTTCGACGCTGCCGTCGGGGCGGAACAGGCCGTTGCGCAGGGCGTAGAGGGTCACGGCGCGATACATGGCACCGGTGTCAACGTAGACATAGCCTACTTCGCGTGCCAGATCCTTGGCCATGGTGCTTTTGCCGCAGGATGAGTGTCCGTCAATGGCGACGATGATTTTTTTCATATAGGATGTAATTAGCTGATTTTTAGATGTTTTTTATTTGCTCAATATGAAATCCGACAAAAAAACGGCTCGTGCTGATGCCATGCTGCGCTTTTCCGTACAGACGGGCACACGACGTTTTGTCGCAGCTCAGAGCTTGTAGCCGGCAGTGAACATGAGGGAGGAAGCAGCCTGATGGTATTTGGCATACGACACTCCGATGGAGAACCTATTGAGGTTGAGGCCGCCACCGGCCGAGAAGCCGGCCATGTGGGAGAACCCGGCGGCTTTCAGCTCGTAGGCGCGCCGAAAATTGTAGCCTAAGGAGAGATAGATGTTGTCGGAAGGAAGAATGTCAAGGCCCAGGACGAGGTGGTTCAATGCCTTGCGGCTGAAACCGGGCTTCTCGGAGTCGACTTCGGGCAGGGCGTAGTAACTGTCCTTCCAACGGGTGATGTCGACCAGTGTGGCGTGGATGCGCACGGGCAGGTGTTCCATTCCCTTGGAAAATCCGATGTCGAAACTGAAGGGGAGGTGGGTGCGCAGATGGTCTTCGTAGGAGTTGACCTGGGTGCCTATGTTCTGCAAGGCAAGGCCTAAGGAAAGGTCCTGCTCTTCGTCGTAGTAATTCAGCCCCAAGTCAACACTGAGTGTTACGGCCGAATAGTCGGCCAGACGAGATACCATGGTTTTCAGGGAGGCTCCGCCGGACCATCGGTCGGACAGGAGGTAGCTATAGCCCACTCCGACAACGATGTCCTTGGCCTTGAACGAGCCTATTACCTGGCCCTGTTCGTCGGTTTCGTCCATGGTGCCGTAGTCCATGTACTGCACGCCTACTGCCATGGTGTGGCGTTCGCCAAATGCCTTGGTGAAATGTGCTCCCATCCAAGAGGTTCCGGCCAAGTAGGTCATGTAAGAAAGATTGAGGGAGAGGTCGCTCACATCGGCGTAACGGGCCGGATTACTCCAGCCAATGGTGGCATTGTCCTCCAACAAGGAGACATTGCGGCCACCCAAAGCCGCCACGTGAGGCGAAGAAGGGAGATTCAGTACGTTGAACGATGAAGCATATTCCTGGGCTTGCAGATAAAAGATGGGCAACATGAACAGCAAGACCAATAACTTTATTTTCATTTAGCTATCTTTTTTTGTGGCCAAAGGTAGTATAAAAAATTAGAAATGGGCTTACCTTTGCACGCCCAAATGGAGGTAGAAGATGATTGGCTCTTTGTGCGTGGAGCTGTGAGGCTGCCGAAACCCTTTTGCCAAGCAATTTTTATATTTCCTGGCTTTTACGCTTTTCTCCTCCTTTGAAGCAAATTTCCAGAAAAAACAAACTTGAAAGTGCGTTCGTCCGAATTATTATCCAAGCAATGGTGCGATTTGGTTTTTGAAAACCGTAATCGTGAATACGGGGCTTATCGCCTGCGTGCGCAGGCCGGCCAACGTTACCGCCGCGCCTTGGGCGTTGTGGGAGGAACGCTTTTGCTTTTGCTGGCTACCTACGGAGGATTGGTGGCTTATGTGCAATACATGCTGGCGCACGACGTGGCGGATGCAGAGGCTTTGTTGGAAAAGTTGCGCCCCACGGATTTGAAGGACGGTTACAAGGTGAAATTCCTGGCAACGGCTCGACAGGTGGCTCCGAAACGTATGACACCGGGAGCCAAACAGGCTGCGCCGGAGATTGTTGACGGTATGCCTCCACTGCATTCCATCGGAACGGATGGACCTATTGCATACAATCCGGAAGAGGAAATGATTGTTACTCCCATCATCGATACTACCGGATTGCAAAATGATAAACTGCCTGTGGCGAAACAGAAGGTGGTGCCGACCGATCAGATTTCTCAAATGCCTCAGTTTCCCGGCGGGCCACGTGCTTTCATGCGATGGTTGGACGAACACATCGTTTATCCGGCTTCGTGCAGGCAAAAGAGGCTGGAAGGGGTGGTGGTGCTGAGTTTTGTGGTTGGAACGGATGGGTATGTGGCTGACTTGGAGGTGAAAGATTCTTTTGATGAGGCTGTTTTTCAAACGATTAAACAGGCTGCTCAAAATATGCCGAAATGGATGCCGGGTACTAACGAGTGGGGAGAACCGACACCGGTGAAAATTACGGTGCCGGTGGAATTTAAACTGTAACGGCTACGTTTTATTGACTATGGTAAGGATTGAAATTGACGACTCGTCGGGCTTTTGCTTTGGGGTGACAACGGCTATCTGTAAGGCCGAAGAGGAACTGGCACAATCGCATTCGCTTTGCTGCCTGGGCGACATTGTGCACAACGGTAGCGAGTGTGAACGGTTGCGCGAGTTGGGCCTCCATACGATTGACCACAAAGATTTTGCTCAATTGGAAAGGGGTACCAAGGTGTTGCTGCGGGCCCACGGCGAACCGCCGGCTACTTACGAACTGGCTCACGAACGGGGCATTCAACTCATTGATGCTACCTGCCCCGTGGTGCTGCAACTGCAACGACGTATCAAGAAATTGTACTCTGAGGACCCGCGCCCGCAAATTGTTATCTATGGAAAAAGAGGACATGCAGAGGTGCTGGGACTGGTGGGACAGACGCAGGGGGAGGCCGTGGTGATTGAATGCGTGGAGGAGGCGACGCGGCTGGACTTTACGCGCTCGATAGCACTGTTCTCACAAACCACTAAACCTCTGGAGGGTTTCCGACAAGTGGTGGACTATATCACTGCACACATCCAGGCTCCGGCAGAATTTCGCTACTTTGACACGATTTGCCGGCAGGTGGCCAACCGATTACCCAATGTGAGGGCCTTCGCAGCACGCCACGATGTGGTGATATTCGTATGTGGCTTGAAAAGTTCAAACGGGAAAGTGCTCTTTGAAGCTTGCAGAAAGGAAAATCCTCAAGCGTATTTGGTGGATACTCCGGATGCTATCTGCCCGGAATGGTTTGAAGGGGCAGGAAGCGTGGGGATTTGCGGCGCTACGTCTACTCCCAAATGGCTGATGGAACGTTGCCGGGAAAGGGTTAAAGAGATGTGCCTTTCCTAAAGTCGGACGGGGAAATGCCTTCGATGTTCTTAAAATATTTTCCCAAAAAACTTTGATTGGGAAAGTTCATTTCCTTCGCGATTTCTTTGATGGAAAGCGTGGTGTTCTGCAATAGGGTTTTGGTTTCAATCATCACCAAAGAGGTAATCCATTGCCCGGCCGTTTTACCACTGACAGACTTGACCACTTCCGATAAATGTTTGGGCGTGAGGCACATCTCACTGCTGTACCACTCCACACTGCGCTCGCGTTTGAAATTTTGCGAAACGAGTTGGATGAACTGGTCGAAAATGGTGTATGCCCGTGTCTGTTTTAGGCTGCTTTCGGGATGGAAACGGCTGTCCAATAAATTGCATATCTCAAAATAGAATGCGCGAGTGAGCGATATGATGGCTTCGCGCAGATAGCGTCCTTGATTGCGCTTGAGCCGCCGACGCAGCAGGTTGTAACACTCCATGATCCACGTTTGCTCTTCTTCGGACAAGTGGCACACGGGGTGCTCCATGACGAAGAGCAGATAGGGCCACATATAGCTGAGCCCGACAATGCAGTCCTGTGCGTAGGAACGCGACATGAGTACCGCAGTGGCATGGAAATCATCCGACATCGAGGCTTCCTTGAAAACCTGCTCGCCCAAAGAAATCAGCAAATCGCCCTTTTGCATCACACGCTCCTGATTGCCGAGCGTAAAACGGGTTTCGCCCGAGGTACAAAGGCAGATGAGTAAAAAACCAAGTTGCATCGGCATCTCCTCAATGTCGGCAATG
>SFPC01000067.1 GCA_004552195.1 Bacteroidales bacterium
GCATTGCTAATATTGGGCAGATGCAGAGGCAGGCAATAATAATATTTTTCCAAGACAGAAAGACGCTTATCGCTTCTGACGCTTCTGATGCATTTGTCTGCAAGCACATCAGAAGTAATGTGGGATTGATAGGTTGTCCTATGGAAAGTACTAACTCTAGGTCTAAAGTTGTCACTATGTACATAAAACATGAGACGATAATTCTTATGACCTGCATGAATCTTTTTGGTAGCAGGGATATCAGTAGAGTTAAGCAGTAAACGTCCACTACAGATTCAAGGATTCCCCATAATCTGCTGGAATTCCATGCAATGATGCAATTGCCCAAAAGGCAAAGCAACAACATGCTAATAAAAAAAACTATATTCCCTCTTAAGAAAAGTTTTCTGATGAAAATATGATACATGCAAATGGTTTAAAGAATTTTTGAATCTACCATCAACTTATACATATCGTTCTTGTATGCTTTGATTTCCTTGGGCAGGAAGATGCGGCTGATGCGCCCTTCTTCGTCAATGAGGAAGGTGGTGCGGAATACGCCCATGTAGGTGCGGCCGTACATCTTCTTTTCTCCCCAAGCACCGAAGGCTTCGAGCAGCCGGTGCTCGGTGTCGGCAATGAGGTGGAAGGGGAGGCCGTGGCGTTCACGGAAGTTTTGGTGTGACCGTGCGCTGTCGGCACTCACGCCGATGACTTCGTAGCCGGCCTCTCGGAGCTCATCGTAATGGTCGCGGAAGCTGCACGCTTCGGCGGTACAGCCGGAGGTGTTGTCCTTGGGATAGAAATAGAGCACTACTTTGCGTCCGCGAAACGCGCTGAGACGCAACTCGTTGCCTGCTTCGTCGTAGCCCAGCAGGTCGGGGGCTTGTTCGCCTATGGTCATAATCAATGTATAATTTACTATTTATAATTTTAATGAAGCCTGCGGCCATGGACTAATTTATAATTTACAATGAAGCCTGCGGCCATGAAGTCGGCGGTTCTGCATCGTCCTGTATGATGGTCGACAGACCTAATTATAAATTATACATTGTAAATTATAAATTAGCTTCGCTGCATGTGATTTCCATGATGCCTCCGCGCACGAGTTGTTCGTGGGTGAAGGTGAGGCCAACGGGCAAGGGATTGCCTTGCAGCGTGGCGCGGCCTACGATGGGACGCGAGGGGAGGTTGCGCTTGGTATGGAGCATGAAGCGGCGGCCACGGCCTACGTGGAGGGTGACGATGTTGAACACGGGGCGCACCACCTGCCACGTGCCGGGACTTTGGCGGACGGGGCGGAAGCCGATGGCGTTGAACACGTACCATGCGGCCTGTGCCGTGGCGTCGACTTGTTGGCTTTCACCCTTGAGCATGGACTGGGCCATGCTGCGCAGCAGGGTGTCGGTAGCGAGTGCGTCGGGTGCCGGTTCGGCTGCGGGATAGAGTGCCGCCAAGCGTTGCAGAAAATCGTCGGCTTGCGTTACGCCCTTCATGGCGGGAAGGCTGATGAGGCGGTTCATCGCGGCGTGGAAGGCGGCTTGCAGGGGGGCTTGGCGCGTGGTTATCTCGATGAAGGCGTAAGGCGAGGCAGGTTCGGGCTTGCCTGTTGCGGGGCGGCCTCCCGTCTTGGAGCGGGAGGTGGAAGTGCCCCCGTGACGGCGCGAAGCTGAACCCGACGGGGTGCCTCCTTCGTTCTGAGCCAGCAGCGGGGTGTCATCGCGTGGCGGCAGGGGTTTGCGCTTGTCGCTGAACGGCGTGGCGGGCCGGTGGCCTTCAACGCAGGCATAGGCTTCGTTGGTGCTCAGGGCGGAGACGGCGGAGATGACTTTGAGCTGTTCGCCGGGCTTGAGCGGAAAGGTGAAGGCCACTTTGCAGCGGCTCTCTTTCTGCCCGTTTTCGAGCGTTACCCGCTCGCGCCGCACGTTCCACGTGGTGAAGGGGTGGGAGAAGCGGGCGTAGTAGTAGAGGTCGGGCTGGGAGGTATTGCCGGCTACTGCCGTGCGGCGGTGGGCTCGGATGGTGCGTTTGTCGATGAAGACAACGTCCATGTCCTCACAGCCGGGGCCGCTGAGGGCGTGGTCCAGGTCGATGAGGAAGCCTTTCTCGGCTGTAGTGTCGGGATAGGTGTAGAGCTGTTCCAGGAAGGCGGGGTGCTCGGTGAGTTCCGCCCGGATGTTGTAACGGGTGAGTCGTGCGCGGCATTTTCCGGGCGGCTGGGCTTCGGCCATCTCGTAGCCGGAGGCATAGGCCATGAACTGCGTGGTGTCTTTTTCGCCCACGTAGACCCACACGGGGGTGCCCACGAATGGCATTTGCAGGAAACCGCCGGGAATGGCGGGCGAGGCGGATTGCAGGAAACCGCTCAGCAGCTCGTCGAAGTAGGGCGCGCGGGGGTTCTGCCCTGGATGGAAACGGGTGACAGGGGTGAGGGTCTGCGCCCGAACCGTGACGGTCGGGGCGGTCAGGGCGGCCAGGGTTGTCAGGAAGAGGAGGGCGGCCAGGGGGGCGGCGGTCAAACCGGTCAGCGCGGCGAAGAGGTCTGGCAGGGCGGAGGTGGTCGTAAGGAGGCGTGGTGTCTTCATGTCAACTTGGGGTATTCTCTCCGTTTTCCGGTTGGGGTTGGCCGGCTTTGGCGGCGCGGCGTTTGCGGGACTTCCTGCGCGGCTTTCCCTGTTTCTTTGCCGTGTCTTCCGCTGGTTGTGTGGCGGCTCCTCCGGATTGTGTGGCGGTTTCTCCGGGTTGTGCTGTGGTTTCTCCGGGTTGGGCAGCGTCCTCTTTCTTTTCTTTGTTGCCCTTGCCTTTTCCGTGTTTTCCCTTATGTTTTCGGGGGGTACCCTTGCCTTGTTCGGTGTTGTCTTTATTTTTTTCGGCGTTGTCTTTACCTTGTTCGGCGTTGTCTTTTCCGCTGCCTTTTCTTCTGCCTTTTCCGCCCCGGTGGCGGCCTTTGCGTCCCTGTTTCTCGTGTTTTCCCCCTTCTTTTTCGGCTTGGGGCGGTTGCACGCCTTCGGGCAGTTCGGCGCGCGGAATTTGCAGGTTGAGGATGCGCTCAATCTGGCGCAGGGCGAAGAGGTCGCGCTCGCCGATGAGGGTGATGGCGCGGCCTTCACGGCCTGCACGGGCGGTGCGTCCGATGCGGTGAACGTAGTCCTCGGCATCGTGGGGTGCATCGTAGTTGATGACCATGGTGATGTCGTCGATGTCGATGCCGCGCGCCACGATGTCGGTGGCCACGAGCAAATCCACCTGTCGTGTGCGGAAGAGCTGCATCACCTCGTCGCGCTCGGCCTGTTCCAGGTCGGAGTGCATGGCGCGGGCGTTCCATCCTTTGCGCTGCAACACAATGCTTAGTTCCTTGACCTTCTGTTTCGACGAGCAGAAGAGTATGACACGCTGCGGAGGTTGCTCCTGGAAGATGTGGTTGAGCACTAACTGCTTGTGGCTTTCGCGGCAAACGTAGACACTTTGGGCTATGTTGTCGGCGGGTTTCGACACGGCAATCTCTACCTCCACGGGGTTGTGCATCACGGTGCGGGCCAGCTCGGCAATCTTGGGCGGCATGGTGGCGGAGAAGAGGATGGTTTGCCGCTCCTCCGGCATTTGTTTGACTATGCTCAGGATGTCATCGGCAAAGCCCATGTCGAGCATACGGTCGGCCTCGTCGAGCACGAGGTGGGTGGTGCGGCTGAGGTCGAGCGTGCCGAGCTGCAGATGGGTGATGAGTCGCCCGGGGGTGGCCAGCACGATGTCGGCGCCGGCCTGGAGCGAACGCCGCTCTTGTTCGTAGCGCGCACCATCGTTGCCGCCGTAGACGGCCACGGCATTGACGCCGGTGTAGTAGGCAAAGCCTTGCAGGGCCTGGTCAATCTGCCGCGCCAGCTCCCTGGTGGGGGCAATGACGAGGCAGTTCACAGAGTCGGCGGGATGTTCGTCGCGCTGCAGCAGGGTGAGCAGGGGCAGGAGGTAGGCGGCGGTTTTCCCTGTGCCGGTCTGGGCTACGCCGAGCACATCGCGCCCTTCGAGAATGGGGGGAATGCACTGCGCCTGAACGGGCGTGCATTTTTCAAAACGCATATCATAGAGTGCATCGAGCACATCGTCTGAGAGGTCGAGGTCTTCAAAGTAAACTTCTTCGGACATCATGGATAGATAGAGGTGTTCTAAGAATGTGAAGTGTATTTAATGTATTGTTGTCGTGCTGCCGTCCCGGCTGCAAGGTCATTGGGGTGTGCGCCGATAGAGCACTGCCGCAATGATGGCGAAAATGATGTTGGGCAGCCAGACGGCGAACATGGCGGGCCATCCGGCGTTGATAGCGAAGGTGGACGACACGGTTTGGAACAGGATGTAGGTGAAGCTCAACGCTATGCCTACGCCAATGCTTGCGCCCATGCCTCCCTTGCGCTTTTCGCACGACAGGCTCACGCCGATGAGTGTCAGGATGAAAGCGGCGAAGGGGGTGGCAAACCGTTTGTGATACTCCACTTCAAACGTGCTCACGCCGGCTGCTCCGCGCAGTTTCTGGCGGTCGATGAACTCGTCGAGCTCCGGCACGGTCATGGTTTCCTGCTGCCCGCGCACGTAGAAGAAGTCCTTGGGCTCCATCACGATGATGGTGTCGAGCTTCTGTCCGCTTTCGAGTTTCTCGCGCCTGCCTACCAGGGTGCGGATTTTGTATTGCCGGATGGTCCAGGAGAAGCGGCGGTCGGAGAGTGTGTCGTACTGTATGCTTTGAGCGGTGAGGTGCGACACGAGTTTCTTGTCGACGAACTTGTCGAGCGAGAAGCCGTAGCCGCTCTTCGTCACGTTGTCGAAGTGGGTGATGTAGGCCACTACGCCGGTATCGACCTGCATCTGCACGTTGTCCACCGAGGTGATGTCCGTCTTTTTCTTGATGTACCGGTTCTCAAAGTTCACCCTTGCCACGTTGCTCTGCGGGATGACGTAGGCACCGAGCAAGTAGGTGGTGAGGGCGATGAGGGCCGCCGAGAACATGTAGGGACGGAGCAGCCGCCGGAAACTCATGCCGGTGCTCTTCATGGCGATGATTTCGGAATTGTCGGCCAACTTCGAGGTGAAGAAGATGACGGCGATGAACACGAAGAGCGGACTGAACAGGTTGGCGAAGTAGGGAACGAAGTTGACGTAGTAATCGAAAACGATTTTCTGCAAGGGTGCATGGCTCTGCGTCAGCTTGTCTATCTTCTCGTTGAAGTCGAAAATCACGGCAATCACCACGATGATGGTGATGAGGAAGATATAGGTGCTCAGAAACTTGTAGACGATGTAGCGGTCGACACGTCCCAACCAGGGCTTTCGGCCCCGGTCTTTCGGGCTGGCGGCGCTCCTTTGGAGGGAGCTTTGCCGAGAGCTTTGCTGGGAGCGGTTCTTAAATCGGTTCTTGAGGCGGAATTGGCGCATAGGCGGGCGGTTTCTAAGGGAGGTGTCAGAGTTTACGCATCAGCTTTTCCGCCATGGTGCGTTTCCATGCGGCAAAATTATCGGCCAGGATTTGCCTGCGGGCTTCGCGTACTAACCAGAGGTAGAAGGCGAGGTTGTGGATGGAGGCAATCTGCATGGCCAGCAGTTCCTTGGCCTTGAAAAGGTGGTGGAGGTATGCTTTGGAGTAATGCAAGTCGGCGAAGCAGTGGCCCATGGGGTCGACGGGCTCGAAGCTCTCGGCCCACTTGGCGTTGCGCATGTTGATGACGCCTTCTGCTGTGAAGAGGCAGGCGTTGCGGCCGTTGCGGGTGGGCATGACGCAGTCGAACATGTCCACGCCGCGCTCAATGGCTTCCAGGATGTTCAGCGGTGTGCCTACGCCCATGAGGTAGCGCGGACGGTCGGTGGGGAGGATGTCGTTGACCACTTCAATCATGTCGTACATCACCTCGGCCGGCTCGCCCACGGCCAGTCCGCCGATGGCGTAGCCTTCTGCCCCGAAGTCGGCCATGAAGCGCGCGCTTTCCTGCCGCAGGTCCTTGTAGACGCAGCCTTGCACGATGGGGAACAGAGCCTGGCTGTAGCCGTACTTGGGTTCCGTTTCGTGGAAACGCTTCCAGCAACGCTTCATCCAGCCGTGCGTCAGGTCCAGGCTTTTGCGGGCATAGGCAAAGTCGGCGGTGCCCGGCGGACACTCGTCGAAAGCCATCATGATGTCGGCGCCGATGGTGCGTTCGATGTCCATCACCTTTTCCGGGGTGAAGAAATGCTTGCTGCCGTCGATGTGTGAGCGGAACTCGCAGCCTTCTTCGGTCAGCTTGCGTATGCCGGCCAACGAGAACACTTGGAAACCGCCGCTGTCGGTCAGCATGGGGCGGTCGAAACCGTTGAACTTGTGCAGCCCGCCGGCCCGCTCCAGGATGTCAAGCCCCGGGCGCAGGTACAGGTGGTACGTGTTGCCCAGGATGATTTCGGCGTTGATGTCGTCCTTCAGCTCATGCAGATGTACGCCCTTCACGCTGCCTACCGTGCCTACGGGCATGAAGATGGGCGTATGTATCGGGCCGTGCGCGGTGGTTATCAGTCCGGCACGGGCGGCACAGGAAGTGTCGGTATGTTGCAGGGAAAAATCCATGGATTTCTTTGGAAATAATGTTTTCGGGGGACGTTCTCATCCCCCGAAACAATCTATTATTTATCTGCCTCCTTGAGCAGCCTCACGGAGACGTCGGTTGCGGCTTCTGCAGGCTTGCCGGCATAATCGTCGTCCGGCACGGTGAGTTCGATAGCGTTCTGCACTTTTTCTTCAAGCAGGGCGAAACGCAGCACGTCCTGCACATCTTCCACGAAATGGAAGGTGAGACCCTTCACATAGCGCTCGTTGATGTCCTGTACATCCTTGCGGTTTTCCTCCGAAATGAGAATGTCGGTGATGCCGGCACGCTTGGCCGCCAGGATTTTCTCCTTGATGCCGCCCACGGGCAACACGCGGCCTCGCAGTGTTATCTCACCCGTCATGGCCAGGTGGTCGCGCACTTTTCGCTGGGTGAGCGCCGAGGCGATGGAAGTGGCGATGGTGATGCCGGCGGAAGGGCCGTCCTTGGGCGTGGCGCCTTCGGGCACATGGACGTGAACGCCCCAGTGGTCGAACACGCGGTAGTCCAATCCCAAAGTTTCGGCGTGGGCCTTGATATATTCCAATGCCAGCACGGCACTCTCTTTCATCACATCGCCCAGGTTGCCGGTCAGGGTTAGCTTACCTCCCTTGCTGCGGCTCACGCCGGTTTCGATAAACAGGATTTCGCCACCCACGGCGGTCCATGCCAGTCCGGTCACCACACCGGCGTACTTGTTGCCCTGGTATTTGTCGCGGCTGAACAGCGGTTTGCCCAGCAGTTTCTCTATGTCGGCGGGCTTTACTGCGCTGTCGGCATACGGCATGATGTCATCGTCGGAGGTAGAGGTGAGGTAAGCCACCTTGCGGAATATCTTGTTGATTTGCTTCTCCAATTGGCGCACGCCACTCTCGCGGGTGTATCGCTCGATGATATATTCTATGGCAGCGGGAGTGAACTTGAGGCGTGCCTTCTCACCGAAGTCGAAATCCTTTTGCTCTTTCGGCACGAGGTGACGGCGGGCAATTTCTTTCTTCTCCTCCGTCAGATAGCCTTCCACTTCGATAATTTCCATGCGGTCGAGCAGGGGGCGCGGAATGGTCTGCAAACTGTTGGCCGTGGCGATGAAGAACACCTTGGAGAGGTCGAAGTCGAGGTCCAGATAGTTGTCGTGGAAAGCATTGTTCTGCTCCGGGTCGAGCACTTCGAGCAGCGCGCTGTGCGGGTCGCCGTTGTAATTGTTTTCCGACACCTTGTCAATCTCGTCGAGCACGAAGAGCGGGTTGGCCGTCTCGGCTTTGGCTATGCCCTTGATGATGCGGCCCGGCATGGCACCCACATAGGTGCGGCGGTGGCCGCGTATCTCAGCCTCGTCGTGAATGCCGCCCAAGGAGATGCGCATATATTTGCGCCCCAGGGCTTCGGCGATGCTTTTGCCGAGCGATGTCTTGCCCACTCCCGGAGGGCCGTAAAGGCAGAGGATGGGAGCCTTGTTCGTTTTGCGGTAGCGCAGGGTGGCCAGATGTTCCAGAATGCGCTCCTTCACCTTTTCCATGCCGTAGTGGTCGCGATTGAGGATGTGCTCGGCATTGCGGATGTTCAGGTTGTCGTCAGTGTAAACACCCCAAGGCAGGCTGACAATGGTTTGCAGGTAGTTGAGCTGCACGTTGTAATCAGGTACCTGCGGATTGATGCGTTTGAGTTTCTCCAACTCGCGGCGGAATGTGGCTTCGACCTTTTCGGGAAATACCAGCTTGGAGGCTTTCTTCTCCAGGTCGGCCACGTCGCCGTTTTCGTCCTCGCCCAGCTCGCTTTGTATGTTTTTAATCTGCTGGTGGAGGAAGAACTCCTTCTGCTGCTGGTCTAATTCTTCGCGCGTTTGCTCTTGGATTTCATGTTTCAATTGGGCAAACTGGCACTCCCGATTGAGCAGTTGGAGGAGTTTGAAAGCTCTGCGCTTCAAGTCGTGTTCCAAGAAAAGTTCGTAGCGTTCTTCTAAAGAGAACGCCATGTTGACGCAAATAAAGTTGATGAGGAAAACGGGGTGCGAAATGTTTTTCACAGCAAAAGCTGACTCATCTGCACGCTGCACATCGCTCAACTTCAAGAAACGCACCACGGCATCGCGACAAGCATCAACCAGCACGGCAAATTCTTTGTCGTGGATGTCGTAGACGGTTTCGTTCAGCGAAGTTACTTCCGCACGATAGCAAGGCTTGCGCCGCTTCAGGCTTTCCAAAAGGATGGGGCCGTAGCTTTGCAAGATAGCAGCCGTATGTCCGTTGGGCAAATCGATGGTGCGCATCACACGGGCCACCACGCCCTGCTGATATAAATCGGATGCGACGGGTTCTTCCACCGAAGCATCTTTCTGGGTGAACACAGCGATGAGTTCCCCACGCTTCATGGATTGGGTAACAACTTTCAGGCTTGACTCTCTTCCCACTGTAACCGAACCTACCACGCCGGGGAACAGTATCAAGTTACGCAAGGGCAACACGGGCAATATTTCCTCGTGAGGCGTGTGTAACAGGGCGTCCATGTCGCCCTCAAAGTCGGCTATCAGTGAAAAGGCATTCTGTGTTATATCGTCTTTACTATTCATTCGTTTTCTTGGGTGCTGAAGTCAAAGTGTCTGCAAAGATAGTGCAAGGCGAGAGAAGAACGAAAAACAAAGCTGAAAGTTTTGATTTTATTCTTCCGAGCCGCCGCCTGTCTTATCCAAAGTAGTGCAAGGCGAGCGCAGGACAAAAAGAAAAGCCAGAGGATTTTCTTTTTTTCATGCCGAGCCGCCGCCAATGCGTAAACAAACTGTTTGAGTTTACGCATTTCCGAGATTTGAGTGTCTTTGAAGTTCTGTGCTATTTATTAGCCGCATGTAATTCCTTCTTCACGCCATGAAAACAACAAGAGAGTTGCAGCCTAGAGAAAGAGCTTGCGCAAACGCCCATCATGATCTTCTTCTTGAGAATCTGCTTTGTGATTGTAAAGTGTTGAT